>NZ_JBHWWF010000017.1:0-180152 GCF_042736455.1 Streptomyces sp. NPDC060064 | reverse complement strand
GTACTGCAGGGGGGACCCTGTGGGAGAGTAGGACACCGCCGAACAATCATTGTGGGAAAGCCCCGCACCATTATGGTGCGGGGCTTTTCTGCGTTTAGGGTCAAGGCATGCGCTATGACCTCGTCATCTTTGACAACGACGGTGTGCTCGTCGACAGCGAGCCGATCTCCAACACCATCCTGGCCGGCTATCTCACCGAGCTCGGGCATCCCACCTCGTACGAGGACTCCCTCCGTGACTACATGGGCGCCGCTGTGCACCGTGTGCACGACCTTGTGCGGGAGCGGACCGGGCAGGCGTTGCCCGAGGATTTCGACGAGACCTTGCACGCTCGCGTCTTTGCCGCTTTCGAGCGGGAGTTGGTCGCCGTCGACGGTGTGACCGAGGTGCTGGAAAAGCTGGTCGCGGACGGGGTGCCGTATTGCGTTGCCTCCTCCGGGAGTCATGAGCGGATCCGAGTCGGGCATCGGAAGACCGGGCTGGACCGGTGGTTCGAGGACGCCACCGTATTCAGCGCGCAGGATGTGGGGCGCGGGAAGCCGGCGCCGGATCTGTTCCTCCACGCCGCTGAGCGGATGGGGGTGGCGCCGGAGCGTTGCGTCGTCGTGGAGGACAGTCCCCTCGGGGTGGCGGCGGCAAGGGCGGCCGGGATAGATGTGTACGGGTTCACGGCGATGACGGCTGCCGAGAAGCTCGATGGGGCCAAGGGGTACTTCGACGGGATGGCGGAGTTGCCGGCATTGCTCGCGTGATCGATCTACCCATGGGTAGATCGGCGGCCTACGCTGTGCGGCCATGACAGATGCGCGTTTGCGGCACGGGCGGGCCTCCTTGGCGTTGAGCTTCTTCGCGCAGGGGGTGGCCTTCGCCCTGCTCGTGACGCGTATCCCCGCCATCCAGGACCGGTACGGGATATCCGACGGTCTGCTGCCCGCCTTCCTGGCCGCAGTACCGATCCTCGCCGGTGTGGCGAGCGTGGTCACCGAGCGGCTGGTGAAGCGGGTCGCGCCGAGTGCGGTGCTCCGATGGGCTCAGCCCATGGTGCTGCTGGCGCTCCTCGGAGTGGCGGCCGGTAGCGAGATATGGCAGGTCGCCGTCGCGCTGGGCGGGTTCGGGCTGGCGGTGGGGGCGCTGGACGCGTCCATGAACATGCTCGGGGTCAGCCTGCAGCGGGCGTACGGGCGCAGCATCATGCTCGGCTTCCACGCCGCGTACAGCCTCGGCGGGATCGCGGGTGCCTCGCTCGCCTGGGTCGGCGCGCACTGGGACCTGTCGCTGCTCATGTCGTATCTGCCGGTGGTGCTGGTGCTGTTGCCGACGGCGCTGGTCGGGAGTCGGTGGTACGCGGACGGGGAACGGGCCGAGCGGGATGCGGAGAAGGGTGGGGACGCGGAGAAGGGTGCGGGGGAGTGGCAGGCGGGCGCTTTCAAGCTGCTGCTGCCGCTCTGTCTGGTGATGACCTTCGCTTACATCGGGGACTCGACCGTCTCGAATTGGAGCGCGAAGTACCTGCAGGACGTGCTGGGGAGCTCGGAGGAGCTGGCGACCGTTCCGTACAACGCCTATATGGTCACCACGCTGCTGGGCCGGGCCGTCGGGGATCTCGGCGTGCGCCGGTTCGGGGCGGTGGCGGTCGTGCGGTGCGGGACGGTGCTGGCCGCGGCCGGGTTCGGAGTGGTGGCCGTGGCACCGGGGGCCTGGGTGGGGATGCTCGGGTTCACCATGCTGGGGCTCGGGCTGTGTGTGATCGTGCCGCAGACATTCGCGGCGGCGGGGCGGTTGTTCCCGGGGGCGAGTGATGCGGCGGTGGCGCGGCTGAATGTCTTCAACTATGTGGGGTTCTTGATCGGGTCACCGTTGGTGGGCGCGCTCGGCGATGCGTGGAGCTATCGGTGGGCGATGGTCGTGCCGATGGTGTTGGTGCTGGTGACGTTGTGGTACGCCAGATCGTTCGGGGCGGATACCGCCCGGTACGGTGGCGTGCATGAGCGGCCGCGGGTTGTTGATGTGGGACGAGGCGGTAACGAAGTATGACTTCGGGGACGGCCATCCGATGGATCCGGTGCGGCTTGCGCTGACCATGGGGTTGGTGCGGGCGTACGGACTGGATCGTGCGGTGGATGTGGTGGCCGCGAAGCCGGCCGGGGACTCGACGCTCAGGCTCGTACACCGCGAGGACTATGTGGCGGCGGTTCGGGCCGCGTCTCTCAACCCTCGGGCGGCCGATCAGTCGTACGGGTTGGGGACGATGGATGATCCGGCCTTCGCAGGAATGCATGAGGCGTCGGCGCTGATCGCGGGACAGTCGGTGGGGGCCGCGGAGGCGGTGTGGCGGGGTGAGGCCGAGCATGCGGTGAACTTCGCGGGCGGGCTCCACCATGCGATGCCGGGGTCGGCTTCCGGGTTCTGTATTTACAACGACGCGGCGCTGGCCATTGCCCGGTTGCTGGAGCTGGGTGCGGAGCGCGTCGCGTACGTGGATGTCGATGTGCATCACGGGGACGGGGTCCAGGCGGCGTTCTGGGAGGACCCGCGGGTGCTGACGGTGTCGCTGCACGAGCATCCGTCCACGCTGTTTCCGCAGACCGGGTGGCCGCAGGAGACCGGGGCCGCCGGGGCGGGTGAGGGCAGTGCGGTGAATGTGGCGCTGCCGGCGGGGACGGGTGACGCGGGCTGGCTGCGGGCCTTTCATGCGGTGGTGCCGGAGCTGCTGGCGGACTTCCGGCCGCAGGTGCTGGTATCGCAGCACGGGGCGGATACGCACTTCGAGGATCCGCTGGCGCATCTGGCGGTGTCGCTGGATGCGCAGCGGGCGGTACAGGCGTCGTGTCATGCCCTGGCGCACCAGTACGTGGAGGGCGGTCGCTGGGTGGCGCTGGGCGGCGGGGGTTACGAAGTGGTGGATGTCGTACCGAGGTCGTGGACGCATCTGGTGGGGATCGCGGCGCATGCTCCGGTGGAGCCGGAGTCGGTGATTCCGTCGTCGTGGCGGGATGAGGTGTATGCGCGGACACGGCGGGTGGCGCCGGGGCGGATGACGGACGGGCGGGAGCCGGTGTGGCGGGAGTGGGAGGAGGGGTACGACCCGGCGGATCGGCTGGACCAGGCGGTGCTGGCTACACGGCGGGCGGCGTTTCCGTTGCGGGGCTTGTTGGCGTAGGGGGCGGAGCGGCGTCTCGGGTACCGGGCCGGGGTGTTGGGGCAGGACCGGGGCGCGGGTCATAGCACCGCGCCGTCCGGCCATGCAGCTGTTACGCCAACTGTGGGTGGTATCCGCGCTTTTGGTCCGGGACCAGTACCGGTGCGGGAGCATCGACAGAGTGTTGAGCACCGGAGCGCTGCGGGCGCATCTGCTGGCGGCCCGGTTGGCCGGGACCGTGGCCACATCGCGGGAAGCGAGTCTGCGCAGCTATCGGCTCTTCGCCGCCAGAGATCCCCGGGTGACTCTCGGGCTTGATCCCGAATGGGCCTGGAGCGTGCGGGATTTGATCGCGCTGATGGCTGACAAGTGTGGGGTTTCCGGTGATCCCGAGCATGTCACCGGGCCCGATGTCATCGATCCGGAGCGGACGTTGGGCGGGCTCGCCGCGTTTGCCGAACGGCTCGGGGAGGTGGCCGCGCGGCGGGCGCCCGTGATGTTCGGGACCGGGCATCCGCATCGGCTCCTCGGGTTCTACGCCGGGCTGGCAGACGCTTTGTCGGCGGCAGGTTGCCTGGTACTCACCCCCGCGCAGGGGCGATGTGTCGACATAACGACCCGGTTCGGGGTACGCACGTACAACCTTGACTACGTACGAGGAGTCGCGCTGGTGCGGGAACCCGGCGCTCGGGGCGCCGGGAGTGCAACCGGCGCGCATACCCATTCACCGCTCCCGGTTCGGGTCGCCCTGGAGGGTGCGATGGAGGGTGGCGGGCCGCTGCCCGAGCTGGTGGTCGGGGACCATGGCTGGGTCTGCGGGGCAGGTCAGCTGGGGATTGAGGCCATCGGCCTGGCGGATACGGACGACCCTGCCCTCTTTGTCGGCGAGGCCGAGGGGCGGGTGTCCGTCGTCGTTCCGCTTGATGACGCAGTGCGGTCTGATTACTACCGACCGCTTACTCGCTATGTACTCAATCGAGCGTGTCTGTCACAGTAGGCGGCCGATGGCTGCTCCTCTTCCCCACTCGCACCACACGCCCCTAGTCTGGGGAGTGAGCGCACAGCGACGAAGAGTCACCGGAGGGGAAGCCGGTGCGCGTCGGGTGCGGAAGGTACAGGTGGGTCATGGCTGCTGGCAGCGAGAGGCCTCTCAACGAGGTCAAGTTTCTCACCGTGGCGGAAGTCGCCTCGGTGATGCGAGTGTCGAAGATGACCGTGTATCGCTTGGTACACAGTGGTCATCTGCCGGCGATCCGGGTGGGCAGGTCCTTCCGGGTGCCGGAGCAAGCGGTTCACGAGTATCTCCGCGAATCATTCGTGGGGGTGGAATCCGCGTAGCCGGAGCCGGGCGAATCCCCTCGGATTACGTCCCTCACTCGGCGGCAGGTAGGCTAGGCCGACGTAGGTCGTGTGGGCCCAGACGCCCCGCACCGAGTGAAGAGAAGTGAGCGAGGGTAGTCGTGGGCTCTGTTATCAAGAAGCGGCGTAAGCGGATGGCCAAGAAGAAGCACCGCAAGCTGCTCAAGCGCACCCGCGTTCAGCGTCGCAACAAGAAGTAAGCGAACGCTGTACGTGTCTCTGCGGCCCTTCCACCTGCAC
Source organism: Streptomyces sp. NPDC060064 (assembly GCF_042736455.1). Classification (NCBI taxonomy): domain Bacteria; kingdom Bacillati; phylum Actinomycetota; class Actinomycetes; order Kitasatosporales; family Streptomycetaceae; genus Streptomyces; species Streptomyces sp. NPDC060064. The sequence continues at coordinate 175,414 of NZ_JBHWWF010000017.1, read as the reverse complement.
GGTGGGAGGGCCGCGGTGCGTTTCCGGGTGGCCAATGGAGCGGTCGTGGCAAAAGTGCGCCGTGCGGTCATCACAGCGCAACACGTAACCGCTACGGTGACGCTTAAGAGTGGACCTAGGCGGACCTGCGGACCTAAGGAAGGCGCTGATCTTGGGGAAGGTCGTGCTCGTCACCGGAGTGGCCCGGCAGCTCGGAGGCCGACTCGTTCGGCGTATCCAGCGGGATCCCGAGGTGGACCGGGTGATCGGGGTCGATGCGGTGGGGCCCGAGCATCATCTTGGCGGGGCCGATTTCGTCCGTGCTGATATCCGCCAGCCCGCCATCGCGCGCGTGCTTGCCGAACATGCCGTCGACACCGTCGTGCACATGGATGTCACCGGTACGCCGCTGGGCACCGGCGGCCGTGCGACGGTGAAGGAAACCAATGTCATCGGCACCATGCAGCTGCTGGGTGCCTGCCAGAAGTCGCCGACCGTGAAGCGGCTGGTCATCAAGTCCAGTACGAGTGTGTACGGCTCCGCGCCCCGCGACCCGGCGGTCTTCAACGAGACCACGCCGCCCAAGTCGCTGCCGAGCGGTGGGTTCGCCAAGGACACGGTCGAGGTCGAGGGGTACGTACGGGGCTTTGCGCGGCGGCGGCCGGATGTGGCCGTGTGCGTACTGCGCTTCGCGAACATCCTCGGGCCGTGCGCCGACTCTCCGCTTGCCGAGTTCTTCTCGCTGCCCGTCATGCCGACCGTCTTCGGCTACGACCCGCGGCTGCAGTTCGTCCACGAGGACGATGTGATCGATGTGCTGCGGATCGCCCTGCACGAGCCGCGGCGCGGCACGCTCAACAGCGGCACGTTCAATGTCGCGGGTGATGGTGTGCTGCTGCTCTCGCAGTGTTCTCGGCGGCTGGGGCGGCCGACGATGCCGATTCTGCTGCCTGCGGTCACCTGGGTCGGCTCCGCGCTGCGTACGATCGGCATCACGGACTTCTCGCCCGAACAGATCCGGCTGCTCACGCACGGCCGGGTGGTGAGCACCACTCAGATGCGCGACACACTCGGGTTCGTGCCGAAGTACACAACAGCGGAGACCTTCGCGGACTTCGCGCGCAGCCGCGGGCCGGGGCTGCTGCCGCCGGACGCGCTCGCCAGGGCTGTGGACCAGGTGGCCGCGGTACTGCCGTCGGCAGGCAGTACGAGCACGACGGCCGCGGGCACGGCGCGGGACTAAGGCGATCGATCCACTCGATCGAGTAGGACGACCATGAAGACGACTCAGAGCGACGCCGAATAAGGAGCGCAGCCAACGATGGCGGACGCCAAGGTCATTCCGTTCGACGACGACCGTTCGCGCGGCAGCGCGCAGCGCTCGGCGCGGCGGCGCCCCGCGGGGGGCAACCGCCGGAAGGCCGAGCCCGCGGCGGTGCGCGAGGTTCCGGTCAGCCCGCTGCCGGGGCAGCAGAAGGACGGGGAGCGCCGGGGATCGGCGCGGGCCGCCGAGGCGGGCCAGGAGCCTCTCACGAGCCAAGAGCCGGCGGCCGCAGGCGGCTGGGAGCGGCGGATCGCCGGCGGCCTGGCGTTTCTGCGGCGGCGTGTCACCGGTGATTACGAGGTCGACGAGTTCGGTTACGACAAGGAGCTCACCGACCAGGTCCTGATGTCGATGGTCCGGCCGCTGTACGAGAAGTACTTCCGGGTCGAGGTGAAGGGCATCGAGAACATCCCGTCCGAGGGCGGGGCGCTGGTGGTGGCCAACCACTCCGGGACGCTTCCGCTGGACGGGCTGATGATGCAGGTCGCCGTCCACGACAACCATCCGGCCAACCGGCATCTGCGGCTGCTCGCCGCGGATCTGGTCTTCATGCTGCCGGTGGTCAACGAACTGGCCCGCAAGGCCGGGCACACCCTGGCGTGCGCGGAGGACGCGGAGCGGCTGCTGCAGCGCGGCGAGGTCGTCGGCGTGATGCCGGAGGGCTTCAAGGGCATCGGCAAGCCGTTCAGCGACCGTTACAAGCTTCAGCGGTTCGGGCGGGGCGGGTTCGTGTCGACGGCGCTGCGGGCAGGGGCGCCGATTGTGCCGTGCTCGATCGTCGGGGCCGAGGAGATATACCCGATGATCGGCAACGCGAAGACGCTGGCGCGGCTGCTCGGGTTCCCGTACTTCCCGATCACGCCGACGTTTCCGTGGCTGGGGCCGCTGGGCGCGGTGCCGTTGCCGACGAAGTGGACGATCCAGTTCGGCGAGCCGATCCCGACGGACGGGTATCCGCCGGAGGCGGCGGAGGACCCGATGTTGATGTTCAATCTGACGGATCAGGTACGGGAGCAGATTCAGCACACGCTGTACAAGCTGCTGGTGCAGCGCCGGTCTGTGTTCTTCTGACGCGGTTCTTCTGAAGATACGATTCAGCTGGACGTACGAAGGTGGGCACCCCTGGAAAGGGGTGCCCACCTTCGTACGTACCGGCCTGCTAATCGTCCTCGCTGTCGAGCCCGAGGCCCGGCAGGATCCCCGGCAGCAGCGGCGGGATTGTGACGTCCGGCGTCGGCTGTGCGGAGTTGTTGCCCGTCGGGGACGGTGTGGTGCCGCTCGACGGGTGCTCGAACAGGCCACCCGTGTTCCCGCCGAGCAGGCCGTCGTCCGCTGTGCTGCCCGAACCGGACGGACGAGGATTGCCGCTGTCTCCCGTACGGCCGTCGCCGGTCGCCGGTGAGGACGGTGTCGTACGGCCCGGGCCCCAGCTGTTGCTGGAGCCCTGGGTGGCGCCGGGGCGCTGGGAGCCGCGGCCGCCCTTTTCCGGGACGCGTGGCAGCAGCGTTTCCAGCGGGCCGACCTCCTGGTCTATGGCGTCGAAGACAGAGCTCACTTCGTCGCCGACGTCGGTCAGCTGGGCGGGCAGCCGGTCGCGGAGCCCGTTCCAGGCGTCGCGGTGGGACCGGGAGAACGAGTCGAGCCTCGCCATCGGGCTGAGGGAGCCGTCTCTCTCGTACGCCTCGTGGAGCAGGCGGTGGCCCTCGGTGGCGTCGTGTCTCATGCCGTTGAGCGCGCGGCGGACCTCGGCCAGCGACTCGTGGTCCATGGCGCCCGCCCGGCCGCGTTCCATCAGTCGGCGAGCCTCGCTGAGCCGGGTGGAGGCATGGTCGAGGTAGAGCCCGCCGCGGTCGGAGTCGTCGTCCGCCATGCCGAGCTTGAAATCTTCCATGCCACGCTTCAGCCCGTACAGCGAGTCACCGGGAAGGGCGTCGGAGCTGGCAGCGGCCACTCCGCTGAAGGCTCCCGCGGCCACACCGACGGTGAGACCACCGGCTGCGAGGCCCTTGGACCAGCGGGAGCGTGGTCGCATTTTCCGGAGCGGGGAGGCCCGATGGGCGCCGCGGCCGGCTGTCCGCTGCTCGGGCACCGTAGGGCCCGCGGACGCACCCCCCGCGGCGAACATCTCTTCCATGGCGGCCACGAGCTGTGCTCGCTGCACCACTTTGACCTCGGGGTCCATCTCCGGTTTCGGCAGCTCGCCGAGTCCGTTCGCCAGAGCCAACAGCCGTCCGTGCTCGGTCGGTTCGACCGACTCTTCGGGCTGCTCGGCCGCCTGATCTTCCAAAGCCTGGGCGAAGGCGTTCGCCCGCCGGCGCGCCGAAACGTTCGCGATCACTGGCGGCACCTCCTCTCGTCATGACGATCGACTCCCCTGGGGGTCCGGATGGTTGCACGCCTTGAACACATCCACACGATCGAGTGAGTGGCTGTGGGCATGGCGTGACCACAGGGAGCCTGCATCCCGAACAACGAGCGTCGCGGCACTTGGGTTACGCACGAAGGATGATGTGACCAGTGCGTCATCAAGGCGTCACCGATGGTGAGTTGGTGGTCGGTCAGCGGGCGTCGTCGGGGAGGAGCCGGGCCAGTGTGCGCACCGCCCGGTACTGGAGGGTCTTGATCGCGCCCTCGTTCTTGCCCATCACCCTGGCCGTCTCGGCGACCGAGAGGCCCTGCAGGAAGCGCAGGGTCACGCATTCCTGCTGCTGAGGGTTGAGCTTGCGGACCGCGTCCAGCAGTGCGGCGTTCGACAGGGACTCGAGGACCGAGTCCTCCGGGCTGCGCTCGACCTCATTGGCGTCGAGCATCTCTCCGGTGGTGACTTCCAGCCGGAAGCGGCTGGACTTGAAGTGATCGGCCACCAGATTGCGGGCGATCGTGACCAGCCAGGCGCCGAAGTCGCGCCCCTGCCAGGTGAAGGTGGAGATACGGCGCAGGGCGCGCAGGAAGGTCTCGCTGGTGAGGTCCTCCGCCGTCGCCTTTCCGCCCACGCGGTAGTAGATGTAGCGGTAGACGGTGTCGCTGTACTGGTCGTAGAGGCGGCCGAAGGCGTCGGCCTCGCCCGCCTGGGCGCGCTCGACCAGGTCCATCATGCGGGCGCTGTCGCTGTCGGCGCTGGGCCGACGGGCGGTGGTCGAGGAGCCGGTGCCGCCCCGACTGCCCCGTCTGCCGACCTCGCGCCCGTCGCCCGACCGCCGCCCCTCGACGACGGCGCTGCGCCCCGGCACCTTCTCGATGCCGTCGGCCAGGGCGTAGCAGGGGGCGGCCGGGCCGCTTGTGGCAAGGCGGGGCATGGCGAATGCGGGGACGGCGTACGCGGTGGGGACGAAGCCGCGCAAGTGGTCGAGGACCGCTGCGCGCAGCGTAGCCAGGCCCGAGGCGTCAACCCCGACGTGTGGGTACACGGGACTCCCAGAGGCAGAGCTTCCATCACGTGCAGTGCGGGACCTTTCACCCGTCGTGGGGACTGGTGGGGTCCGTCATGCGTCTGAGGAGAATAACGCTTCGTACAGGCGTTGCTACACCCAGTTGCTCAAATCGTCGTTTCCGTCGCTTCTGTTACGCCTAGACGACGGATCAAGTCGCATATTGTGAGCACTTGTTGATCGAATTGCTTCGTGATCTGTCGTGTCGCGCGGTGGATTGTGCCCGACACGCGGCAACAGGACTGGCGGGAGCGCCCAGGGGTATGAGGCAGGATTGCCCGCGGAAAGCACTGTCGTCGCCGTACGGGTCAGCGTCGCTGTACGTGTCGGCGTCGTGCAGGAGTCGCAGGATCGCAGGAGTCAGTGTCGGCGCAGGAGTCGGAGCGGCGGCGTGCGAGCCTGCGTCAACGGCGGCGGCGGTGCAGGGCGACCGCGGCCGCGGTGCCGCCCGCGATGGCGCCCACGCCGGCTGCCGCCGGGATGCCGACCTTGGCGGCCTTGCGGCCCGTCCGGTAGTCGCGCAGCCGCCACTCACGCGCTCGCGCGTACTTGCGGAGCTTGGTGTCCGGGTTGATGGCGTACGGATGCCCCACCAGCGACAGCATCGGGATGTCGTTGTGCGAGTCGCTGTACGCCGCGCAGCGGGTCAGGTCCAGGCCCTCGGCGGCGGCCAGCGCGCGTACGGCCTCGGCCTTTGCGGGGCCGTGCAGCGGCTCGCCCACGAGCTTTCCGGTGTACACGCCGTCGAGGGACTCGGCGACAGTGCCCAGCGCGCCGGTCAGGCCGAGGCGGCGGGCGATGATCGTCGCGGTCTCGACGGGGGCCGCGGTCACCAGCCAGACCTTCTGCCCGGCGTCGAGGTGGGCCTGGGCGAGAGCGCGGGTGCCGGGCCAGATGCGGTCGGCCATGTACTCGTCGTAGATCTCCTCCCCGATCGACATCAGCTCGGAGACGCGGTGGCCCTTCACGATGGACAGGGCGGACTCGCGGACGTCCTGCATATGTTCCGGATCCTCGACTCCGGCGAGCCGGAACCAGGTCTGCTGCCAGGCGAACCGGGCCAGTTCACGGCGCTGGAAGAACTTCCGCTTGTACAGGCCGCGGCCGAAGTGGAAGATCGCGGCGCCCTGCATCACGGTGTTGTCGAGGTCGAAGAAGGCGGCGGCCCGGTCGTCCCCGGCGACGGGGAAATCCGGTTCGGCGGCCGGGGCAGTGTCGTCCTGCGCTTCGAGTGCCTCGAGCGCCTCGAACTGCTGCGACGACTTGCGCGCTGCCTCGGCTGCTGCCTCGCCTGCGAGCACGCTCCGCGCGGTGGCGGAGCGCCTACGGGGGGTGAGCCATCCCAGTGCGGCCATGTCGTGAGCATAGTCAGTCTGTTCGGTACTTCCCGACCCCCCGGGATGCGTTGACGTGAACTCTCCGCGACCAGCCCGTTAAACAGGCGATTCGGGCGTACGGGACGCGTGCCGTATCTCTCCGGCGCGGGCGGAGAATGGGCACATGAGTCCTGTGCTGCGACGAACGAAGAAGAAGGCCGGCGAGCGGGTGGTGACGCTGATCGGGAAGCCGGGGTGTCACCTCTGTGACGACGCGCGGGCCGTGGTCCAGGAGGTGTGTACCGAGACCGGTGCGTCCTGGGAGGAGAAGGACATCACCCAGGACGAGGCGCTGCACCGGGCGTACTGGGAGCAGATTCCGGTCGTCCTGGTCGACGGCGAGCAGCACACCTTCTGGCGCGTGGATGCAGGACGACTGCGCCGCGCACTGGGGGCCTAACTGCGACGCCGGATGCCATCGGGGTCGTTTTGCTCGGGCTTTCCGACGCGGTCCGGGCTCTATCGGGACGCGATGCGGACAGGGCACAGTAAGCGGTCTCGGGGGCGTATTCGTGAGGAGTGTGTACGGCTTTGCCCCCTTCGGGTCTTCAATGGACCAGTGCGGTCCACGGTTCCAGGGTCGCGCGATCGGATGGCGTGACCCCGGTCACTTTGCACGGACAAAACGGACACCATCTTTGTGCACGCGTTCACAAAGACATAGCCTGCATTCGACGGGGCGGTCCTGTGTCATACGGCCGCCTGCAGCCTCGCTCATCCCGCAGGAGCACCGTGGCAACTGGCCGAAATCACCGACCGGCGACCCGTAGCCGAGGAATCCCCGAGGCCACTGTCGCCCGACTTCCGCTGTACCTGCGCGCCCTGACCGCTTTGTCCGAGCGGTCCGTCCCCACGGTCTCGTCGGAGGAACTCGCCGCCGCCGCCGGAGTCAACTCCGCGAAGCTGCGCAAGGACTTCTCCTACCTGGGCTCCTACGGGACGCGCGGTGTCGGCTACGACGTCGAGTACCTCGTCTACCAGATCTCTCGCGAGCTCGGTCTGACGCAGGACTGGCCCGTGGTCATCGTCGGTATCGGTAACCTCGGCGCCGCGCTCGCCAACTACGGCGGTTTCGCCTCCCGGGGTTTCCGGGTCGCCGCGCTGATCGACGCCGACCCGGAGATGGCCGGGAAGCCGGTCGCCGGGATGCCCGTCCAGCACACGGACGAGCTCGAGAAGATCATCAGTGACAACGGAGTGTCGATCGGTGTCATCTCGACGCCCGCCGGCGCCGCGCAGCAGGTGTGCGAGCGGCTGATCGCGGCCGGTGTCACCTCGATCCTCAACTTCGCCCCCACCGTCCTCTCGGTGCCCGACGGCGTCGATGTGCGCAAGGTCGATCTCTCGATCGAGCTGCAGATCCTCGCCTTCCACGAGCAGCGGAAGGCCGGCGAGGAAGCCGAGGCCGCAGGCCGGAAGGGACCCGACGGGGACATGCCCGCCGTGATGCCGGCATGAGTCTCCTGGTCGTCGGGCTGAGCCATCGCAGCGCGCCGGTGAGCGTGCTGGAGCGGGCCTCGCTGTCCGCTGATGCGCAGGTCAAGCTGTTGCAGGACACCCTCGCCGCGGAGCCCGCGGCCGAGGCGGCGGTGCTGGCCACCTGCAACCGCATCGAGCTGTACGCGGACGTGGACAAGTTCCACGCCGGTGTCGCCGAGCTCTCGACCCTGCTCGCACAGCACAGCGGGGTGGGGCTCGAGGAGCTCACCCCGTATCTCTATGTGCACTACGAGGACCGGGCCGTGCACCACCTCTTCTCGGTGGCCTGCGGACTGGACTCCATGGTCGTAGGCGAGGGGCAGATCCTCGGGCAGATCAAGGACGCTCTCGCGCTCGGGCAGGACCTGCACACCGCGGGCCGGCTGATCAACGACCTGTTCCAGCAGGCCCTTCGCGTCGGCAAGCGCGCGCACAGCGAGACCGGGATCGACCGGGCCGGGCAGTCGCTCGTCACCTTCGGTCTCGAGCAGCTCGCCGCGGGCGCCAACGTCGAGGCATGGGCGGCGGACAAGCGGGTGCTGGTCATCGGCGCCGGCTCGATGTCCTCGCTCGCCGCGACGACGCTGGCGCGCCTGGGTGTACGTGAACTCGTCATCGCCAACCGGACGCTGGAGCGCGCGGAGCGACTGGCCGCGGTGCTGACGGAGCCGGGCGGGGTGAGCGTGCACGCCGTGTCCATGACCGATCTTGCCGACGAACTGACACGTGCCGATGTGGCGGTGTCCTGCACCGGCGCGACAGGTCTGGTCCTGACGGCCGAGTCCGTTGCCGCGGCGCTCGCGGAGCACGTGGTGCCGGTGGCGGTCCCGGTGGCGGGTAACGACCTGCGGGCGCCGGACGGCAGTCTGGTGGCCCGTCTTGCCGCGGCCGCGGCGCGCGACGGCCGCGTGGCCGACAAGTCGGCTGCGGGGGGCTCGGACGCGGCGGACCGCGAACCGTCCGCCCGGATCACGGACCCGGCCGGCCCCGTCGGCGCGGATGCGCCGGGCGTGGGTGGTCCGGCCGGCCTCGGTGCCGCGGTGGACCTCGACGAAGCCGCCGGGGCGTGCCCCGTCGGGCTCGGCGACGGGCCCGGGCCCGATGCGCTCGCGCAGCACCAGGCGTGGGTCGACAACGCGCCCCGGGGCACCCGGGTCGCCGGAGCCGTGCACGCGCGGGGCGCCACAGCCACCGCGCCCGTCCGGCTCGCGCTGCTCGACCTCGCCATGCCCCGTGACATCGACGGTGCCGTCCACCGGCTCGCCGGCGTACGGCTCGTCGACATCGAGTCGCTCGCCGAGGCCTCCGCCGACGCCCCGATGGCCGCCGACGTGGACCAGGTGCGCGGCATCGTCTCCGACGAGGTGGCCGCCTTCGGCGCCGCCCAGCGCGCCGCGCACATCACTCCGACCGTCGTCGCTCTGCGCACCATGGCCGCCGATGTCGTCGCCGGCGAGGTCGCTCGGCTCGAGGGCCGCCTACCCGACCTGGACGACAAGGAGCGCGCCGAGATCACCCAGACCGTGCGCCGCGTCGTCGACAAGCTCCTGCACGCGCCCACCGTGCGGGTGAAGCAGCTGGCCAGCGAGCCCGGTGGCGCCGGGTACGCGGACGCGCTGCGGACACTCTTCGACCTCGACCCGGAGACGGTCGCCTCCGTCAGCCGGGCCGACCTGAATGACGCCGACGTCAAGAACCGAGGGCGAGTATGACCGAGAGGGCACTGAGGCTCGGGACCAGGCGCAGCAAACTGGCCATGGCCCAGTCCGGGCAAGTGGCTCAGGCAGTGCGCCAGTTGACCGGCCGTGCCGTCGAGCTTGTCGAGATCACCACGTACGGGGACACCTCCCGTGAGCATCTCGCGCAGATCGGCGGTACGGGGGTCTTCGTCACCGCATTGCGGGACGCCCTGCTGCGGGGTGACGTCGACTTCGCCGTTCACTCGCTGAAGGACCTGCCCACCGCGCAGCCCGACGACCTGGCGCTGGCGGCCGTGCCGCTGCGCGAGGACCCGCGGGACGTGCTGGTCGCGCGCGACGGACTGACGTTCGACCGGCTGCCGAACGGCGCCCGGATCGGCACCGGTTCGCCGCGCAGGATGGCGCAGCTCAACGCGTACGCGCGCAGCCATGGCATGGCGATCGAGACTGTGCCGATCCGCGGCAATGTCGATACGCGGATCGGATATGTACGGAGCGGGGAGCTCGACGCCGTGGTGCTTGCCGCGGCCGGGCTCAACCGCATCGGCAGGATCGACGAGGTCACCGACTTCCTGGCGGTCGACTTCGTCCTGCCCGCCCCCGGCCAGGGGGCATTGGCGATCGAGTGTGCCGCGGCCAACGCGGACCTCACCGCCGCACTCGCCGAGCTCGACGACCCGTCCACACGGGCCGCCGTGACCGCCGAGCGTTCCCTGCTCGCCGCCCTGGAGGCCGGCTGCACCGCACCTGTGGGTGCGCTGGCCGACCTGCTGGCCGACGGACAGGTTGTCACCGAAATGCGCCTGCGCGGCGTCGTCGGCACGACCGACGGCTCGACGCTGGTGCAGTTGTCCACCACCGGTCCTGTACCCACGTCGCACAGCGACGCCGTCGCGCTCGGTCGCGAACTCGCGTCCGAGATGCTCGCCAAGGGTGCGGCCGGTCTTATGGGGGAGCGAGCACGTTGAGCCCCACCAACCTTCCGGCCCTTCCTGCACACGGACACGGGCACGTCACCTTCCTCGGCGCCGGACCCGGCGACCCCGGACTGCTGACACTGCGCGCCGTCGAGGCGCTCGCGGGTGCGGACGTACTGATCGCCGAGCCAGATGTGCTCGACGTGGTACGCAGCCATGCGCGAGCGAGCGTAAGCACGCCTGAACTGACGGTTGTTGACGACGCGTCAACAGCCGCCGGGATCCCCGTCCTCAGGGATGCGGCCAATCTTGTCATGGAGGCCGCAAGGGTCGGCAAGCGGGTCGTCCGCGCAGTCTCCGGCGACCCTGGCCTCGACGGAAACGCAGGTCAGGAGATGCTCGCGTGCGCCGCGGAGGGGATTCCCTTCGAGGTCGTGCCGGGTGTCGCCACGGCGGTGGGCGTGCCCGCCTACGCCGGTGTGCCGCTGCGCGACGCGCAGGGCGCCGACGTCCGTATCGTCGACGCCCGTAGCGCGAGTGAGCGGTGCTGGACCGAGGTCGGCGCGAGCGACGGCACGGTCGTCGTCTCCGCGACGCTGGAGACGGTTGCCGCGGCTGCGGCCGAGCTGGTGGCCGCGGGCCGCAAGCCGGACACCCCGCTGACCGTGACTGTCGCCGGTACGACGACGCGGCAGCGGACCTGGTCCGCGACGCTGGGGACGATCGCGCAGGTCCTGAAGCAGGCGAAGGTACTGCCCTCCCCGCAGGGTCACCGGCCGGTCATAGCGGTGGTCGGTGAGCGCAGCTCCGCCGCCCAGCGGGACCAGCTCTCGTGGTTCGAGTCCAAGCCGCTCTTCGGCTGGAAGGTGCTCGTGCCGCGGACCAAGGAGCAGGCGGCTTCGCTCTCCGACCAGCTGCGGAGCTATGGAGCCGTGCCGCACGAGGTGCCGACGATCGCCGTCGAGCCGCCGCGGACGCCCCAGCAGATGGAGCGGGCGGTCAAGGGCCTGGTGACGGGCCGCTACGAGTGGATCGCTTTCACGAGCGTGAACGCCGTGAAGGCGGTGCGGGAGAAGTTCGAGGAGTACGGGCTCGACGCGCGCGCTTTCGCGGGGATCAAGGTCGCCGCGGTGGGCGAGCAGACCGCTGCCGCGCTGGTTGATTTCGGTGTCAAGCCTGATCTGGTGCCGAGCGGGGAGCAGTCGGCCGCCGGTCTGCTGGAGGACTGGCCGCCGTACGACCCGGTCTTCGACCCGATCGACCGGGTCTTCCTGCCGCGTGCGGACATCGCCACCGAGACGCTGGTGGCGGGCCTCATCGAGCTGGGCTGGGAGGTCGACGACGTGACCGCGTACCGGACGGTGCGGGCGTCGCCGCCGCCGGCGGATACCCGCGAGGCCATCAAGGGTGGTGGGTTCGACGCGGTGCTGTTCACGTCGTCGAGCACCGTGCGGAATCTGGTGGGCATAGCCGGCAAGCCGCACAACGTGACCGTGATCGCGTGCATCGGTCCGGCGACCGCCAAGACGGCGGAGGAGCACGGGCTGCGGGTGGACGTGCTGTCGCCGGAGCCGTCGGTGCACAGGCTGGCGGAGGCGCTGGCGGAGTTCGGCGCGCAGCGCCGGGCGGCGGCGGTGGAGGCGGGCGAGCATGTGACGCGTCCGAGCGAGCGGCGTCCTGGCGGTCGCAGGCGCCGTACGACGTAGTTGGTGCGGGGGCGGGGTGCGGGTCGCCTTCGGGGCGTTTCCCCACCCCGTCCCTTCCCGTAACTGGGGGCAAGCCCCAGACCCCGGTACGGCCTTCGGCCGTGTCCTCAATCGCCGACGGGCTGGGTTTTCCCGGACATGTTTGAGGCGCGGGGGCTGGGGCCGAGCCCCGCCAGGGCCCGTACGGGCCCGACACCCTGTCGGCAATCGCGCACCCCCACCCGGCGTAGCGTTGCCCCTATGACTGCGTACGGATCCTTTCCCGGCGCGCGGCCGCGGCGGCTGCGCACGACCCCCGCGATGCGGCGCATGGTCGCCGAGACGCGGCTCCACCCCGCCGATCTGATCCTGCCCGCCTTCGTGCGGGAAGGGATCAGCGAGCCCGTGCCCATCTCCGCGATGCCCGGCGTCGTCCAGCACACCCGCGACACCCTGCGGAAGGCGGCCGTCGAGGCGCTTGAGGCCGGGGTGGCCGGGATCATGCTGTTCGGGGTGCCCGAGGACGCGAAGAAGGACGCCGCAGGGACCGCGGGGACGGATCCGGACGGGATTCTGCAGGTCGCGATCCGGGATGTGAAGGCCGAGGTCGGTGACGAGCTCGTGATCATGTCCGATCTCTGTCTGGACGAGTACACCGATCATGGGCACTGCGGGGTGCTGGACGCCGAAGGGCGCGTCGACAATGACGCGACGCTCGAGCGGTACGCCGAGATGGCCCAGGTCCAGGCCGACGCCGGTGTCCATGTCGTGGGGCCCAGCGGGATGATGGACGGCCAGGTCGGCGTCATCCGCGATGCGCTGGACCAGACGGGACACGAGGACGTGTCGATCCTCGCGTACACCGCCAAGTACTCCTCCGCCTTCTACGGGCCGTTCCGGGAGGCCGTCGGGTCCTCGCTGCGCGGTGACCGCAAGACGTACCAGCAGGACCCGACCAACCTCCGGGAGTCCCTGCGGGAGTTGGCGCTGGACCTCGAAGAGGGCGCCGACATGGTGATGGTGAAGCCCGCCGGCCCCTACCTGGACGTCCTGGCGAAGGTCGCCGAGTCGGTGGACGTGCCGGTCGCCGCGTACCAGATCAGCGGTGAGTACGCGATGGTCGAGGCCGCCGCCGAGAAGGGCTGGATCGACCGCGACAAGGCGATTCTGGAGACCCTGCTCGGCATCAAGCGGGCCGGCGCGAGCATGATCCTGACCTACTGGGCGACCGAGGTCGCCCGGGGCTGCTAGCTCTCGAGAAGCAGTTCCCAGTGTGCTTCGACAGCCCGCTGCTGACGTCCTCCTGTGCACGACAGCGGTGACGGGCGGCCCTGCGTGGGCGACCCGGACGGCGAGTCGGGGCGCGGCCTGTCGCCGGCGGACGCGCCGGCCGACGCCTGGGGTGTCGGCCGGCGCGATCCGGGCAAGGCGGTGTGGTGCGCGTTCACCTGGCCTTGAGCCGGTCGTGCCGGTTCAAGGCCAGGTGACGCTGCGGCCGGTGCCTACGACGCGTCGAGCACTGTGCCGGTCAGTGCCGGGCCGTGCGGCCCGCCCTCGTCGTCGGTGGGCTGGAGGCCCACATACTCCGTCGGCTCGGCCACCTGGTCGCGGACCGTGGGCACGGTCACCTCCGCGCTGGTCTTCCCGGCCGGTACCGACGCCCACAGGTTGGCGTGCTCGAGCCGGGACAGGGGGACTTCACCGTCGGGGACCTCGCCGAGCATGTCGAGCAGCCACTGCCGGTCGACGTCCTTGGTGGACAGCTCGGGGCGGCCCGGGACGGGGACGATCTGCAGCGTCTTCGTCAACTCCACGTCGGCGGGCGTCGACAGGGAGATCTGCCACTTCAGGGGCTGCCCCTCGGTCACCTTGTCGGCGACCGGCTTCACGGTGATCTCGGGCATCGGGTCGTCGTTCTCGGCGACGACCCCGCCGGCGTGCGAGCCGACGACAGCCCCGCGGACCGCCTTCACGAGCACGTCGTGGGACACGTCGTAGGCGTACCGCTTGTTGCCCTTCACCTGCACCTTCACATCGATGCTGCTGCCACCGGGCCGCACCGTCACCAGCCGGTCCTTCGCCTTGCCGGTGGCCGGGTCGAGCACGTACAGCCGCACCGCGCCGCTGCCCTTACCGGACACGCGCACGGGCACCCGGTACGTGCGTTCGCCCGAGTCGCCCTCCTTGACCTTCAGGCGGCCGATGTCGACACGGGTCAGCGGTGCTTCCCGCACGGCGGGGGTGCCGGGGCTCCAGGCCCAGGCGTCCATCAGCCACGCCTGTCCGGAGCGGGTGCGCGGGGTCAGTTCCAGGGAGGCGACCCGGCGCAGGTCGAGGCCGGCGCGGGTGGCCGCGGTGAGCGGGACGCGCACCTCGCGCGCCCAGTAGGAGGAGGTGCGGTCGCTGCCCGGCAGCCCGTCCACCCGTACGCGGCCGAGGGCCGCCCGCTTGCCGGAGGCGTCGGTGACGGACACGTCCAGCTGCGTCCCGGCGGAGTTCGGCGGTACGAAGACGCGCAGCGCGAGGCTCTGGGCACCCTTGACGGTGAGCGGCTTGCCGGGGCGCACCGTCACCGCTTTGCCCGGCGCTGACCAGCGCATGGCCACCGCCCGGCGGTCCGTCTCGCGGTCCGGCCCCCAGCCGGCGAAGTGCGGCGAGGAGCCGCCCGCCTCGGGGTTCAGACACGCGGTGCGCGGGTCGGGGGCGATCGCGGAGCACAGCCGTCCGCCGGTCACCTTCACGGGCCCGTCCGGCAGGAACCCGGCGCCGCGGTTCGCGCCGACCGCGTGGGTCAGCACCCGCGCGGGATCGGCGGAGGGGGCGCGGCGCCCCGAGCCGTCGACGAGTTCGCGCACGCGGTCGTCCCCGGCGACGAACAGCCGGGCCGCGGCGGCGATGTAGGTGGCGCCGGCCCGGTGCTGCTGGTCGGCGGTCAGCCGGGTCGCGGTGCCCGGCGAGCACACCGCGTCCGGCTGCTCGGGGTCGTGCCCGAAGTCGTCGTCGGCGGGTGCCTGGGCCTGGCCCGGAGTCCACTCGCTGTTGAAGTAGTTGTGGTTCGCGCCGACCACGTAGACCGCGCTGTGCAGGGCCTTGCCCCGGCTGACACCGCGGGTGCCGTCGGCGTACACCTGGCCCTGGAGGTCGGACACGTCGCCGTCGCAGCCCGGCAGGATCGTCAGCGACGGCACGTCCGCCACCGGGTTCTGACCGAAGATCGTCGGTCCGATGAGCACGGTCCCGCGGATGTGCCAGCGCACCTTTCCGCGGTAGCCGTCCTGGGCGGGCGGGGGCGGGTAGAGGCTGTCCATGGCGGCCCGGTTGACGCCCTCGCCACCGCGCGAGTGGCCGACGAGCAGAACGCGGGACAGGTCCGCCGTCGGCGCCTTGCGTACGGCCGCCGGTGCCGTGGCCGGCTTCGCGGCCCAGTCGGCCCAGCGGGCCAGATGGGTGCGCACCAGCGAGGAACGCGCCTGCGCTCCGCCGTCCTCGGCGTCCCCGTCCTGGCCGTTGATGCCGTTGGCGGAGATCGACACGGTCAGATAGCCCTGGGAGGCCAGCAGCTCCTGGTCGCGCAGATAGCCCCGGTGGCTCGGGATCGGCTTGGCACCCTTCGCGCAGGGCCAGTCGATGTTCGGCTCCTCGCCGCCCGGGACGTAGCACGTGGCGTGCCGGCCGTGCAGGAACAGTGCGATCGGACGCTTGCCGGTGGCGCCCTTCGGCGCGACGACGACGCCGCGCATCTCGACGGGTGCCGAGAAGCCGGGCAGGCGGACGGGGTCGAGCGTGTACTCGCCGGTGACCGTGCGGTACGTGCCCGGCTTGCCCGGATCGACGGAGCCCGCCGGGAGCCGGGTGGGCGGCTTGGCGGCGGGTGGCGCGGAACGCCGGTCGCGGGCGTCGGACGCCCCATCGGCCCGGTCCAGCCGCCGGCCCGCCGCCAGCACCTGAAGGCCTGTCAGATCCGCTGTGCGTGCGTCGTCGAGGGCCAGCCGGAAGGTCCGGCCGTCCTTCGCCTGCTCGGGCACGCCGACCAGCTTGCCGTCGGCGTGGAACTCCACGCGCGCGTCGCCCGCCGGCACCGGCCTCGGGGAACGCCACTCCAGCGCGTTCTCGCCGTCGGTGTTCGTGATCCGCCAGCCGGGCGGTAAACGACCCTCGTCGTTCGCCGCCGTGGCGGGCCGGACATCGGGCGGCTGCGGCCGGGCCTGCGCCACTGCCGGCGACACCCCCGCCACCGTGAGCACCGCTATCGCGGTGGCCCATATCCTCCGGGCACGTATCAACGGTCCCCTCCTCAATCCCGTGGGTCGGGCGCCCGGTCCGCTCGGGTGCCTCTCGATCTCGGAGGACGGGGGGAAGATTGTTCGGGTTGCCTGTGGGGCCGCGTGAACATGGCGGCCGCGGGCCCGGGGGAACGCCCCGGGGCCGCGGCCCGTTCATGAGCCCATCAGGGCGGTCAGCAGTAGAGATTCCCGCCCGGGGCGACGCCCAGGATCTGGGTGAACTGCTGGTAGCTGTTGACGCGGCTCTGGACCTGCGCCGGGTTCTTGCCGTCGCACTCCAGCGAGCCGTTGATGGAGCGGATGGTCTGGCCGAAGCCCGCCTGGTTGACCATGGCGTTGTGGGGGGTCATCGTGCCCGGCCCGTTCTGGGTGTTCCAGTACCAGAGGCCGGTCTTCCAGGCCACCGCGGCGTCGTTCTGCACAAGCCAGGGGTTGTTGAGCAGATCGATGCCGAGCGCGTCGCCCGCGGCCTTGTAATTGAAGTTCCAGCTGAGCTGGATCGGACCGCGGCCGTAGTACGCCGCCTGGCCGGCCGGGCAGCCGTAGGGCTGGCTCCAGTCGCAGTAGTGCGGGTAGTTGGCCTGGTTCTGCTCGACGACGTGGACCAGTCCGCCGGTCTCGTGGCTGACGTTCGCGAGGAAGGCCGCGGCCTCCTGCTTCTTGACGGTGTCGCTGCCGGTGTTCGCGAAGCCCGGGTACGCGCTGAGGGCCGCCTTCAGCCCGCTGTAGGTGTAGAACGAATTCCGGCTCGGGAACATCTGGTTGAACTGCGCCTCGCTCACGACGAAGCCGGAGGGGGACGGGTCCCCGCCGCCGCTACAGGTGTACGGGTCCCAGAACCAGGTGCTGATGGTGGGGTCGTAGCCCGGGTTGTCGTGCTCGGCTATGTAGTACTTGCCGTCGGTGTATTTGACAACGTTGCCAGTGACGTACGACGTACCGGCGGACCAGTTCGGCGCGGAGGTGCAGGCGTCCGCGGTGGCGGCGGATGCGGCAGGCATGAAGACCGCCGCCAGTCCGCTTCCCGCCAGGATCGCGATCAGCAACGCCACGATGCGGTGTCTCAGCACTCGATCACTCCTTTGCGCGCAACGGCCTTGCCCGGAACGGGACTTGCGGTCCGGGCAGGCCGCGGTGGGGGGTTGTGTCGCACACTCAAGCGCGTTGACGTGATCGAGTCAAGGTATAGACCAATGTGGATCAGGGGTCAGCCGAAAACTGTTCCTCCGGTCAGTCCCACCAGAAGGTCCAGTGCTGCTTGCCCAGCAGCGCCCGTTCCGCGTACTCGCGGATCGTGTCGTACCGTTCCTAACCAGTGTGCGTAAGTGAGTCTTGGACCCACTGCTGCGAACTGGGCGCATCCCGAACGGTGTTGGATGCACTGGGTCTCCGCTTTCTCGTCCCGTTCGGCGACGTACCTCCAGGGGTGCGGTCCGTGGCGGGTGGGCGGTTTCCGTCCCGCCCTCGGGTCTGCGGTCGGGCCTGGACGGTCCGATGCCCCGCGGCATCGCTCTGGTGTTGCGGGGGCGGTGTCGTCCGTCGCCTGATCGGATGTCCGAGGGCGCGTCGCCCGATCGCGATGCCGGCGGCATCGTGACGGGTCGTCCTACGTTCTGGGGTGGTCAGCGGTTTCTGCCAGTGCTGGCCGCTCCAGCGGGAGGTATAGGCCGGGTCGACCGCGACGATCGCGAGGCCCTGCTCGGCGGCCATGGAGATGAGCCGGGCTTTGAGTTTCGCGGTGGGGAAGCGGGAGAGCAGCCGCCGAAACCGCTTGTTCCGGCCGTACCTCTCCCGGGTCTTGGCCTGCGTGAAGTCCAGGTCCTCGATCGCGATGGCCTGGACGCCGACCCGCTTGGCCCAGTGGAGCAGGCGGGTCAAGGCGTGGCGGATCTGCGCGTCGCGGTGATCGGCCGTCCTCGAGAGGTCGTAGAAGAAGCGGTGGGGTTCACCTACCGGGTTGCCGTGGGTGTCGAGCTGCCAGGCGGCGAGGTGATCGTCATTGGTGTCGACACCGATACAACCGAAGGACAGCGCGGCGTCGAGCGGGATCGTCTGGAGGAGTGGGCGCTGCCACGAGGCGGTCACATACCAGCGGTCGCGGCCGACGTCGTGATGGATGCGGTACGCAACGGCACGGTTCGCTCCGATGCGGTCGGCCCACTCCTGCCCCCGGTGCTTGAACGCGACGGTGCAGGCGAGGATGTACCTGCCATGTTCGGCGTTCGCCAGGTGGGCAAGCGGCACGGGCAGTCTGATGGCGATCTCGCCGTGCGGGGTGATGCGGATCGTTTCGTTCCCGAACCGCTTCCCCGACTCCCCGTCCGCCGACAAGAACATGCGCTCGGCTCCCCAGCGGTCCCGCCACTCCTCGGCGGTGAGATTGGCCTTCTCCAGGTTGTGGCGGGTGTTGACCAGGCGCTTACCGCCCCGTACTACACGTACACGCCCGGCCTGCCAGTCCGCGAGCGCGGCAGCATGCCGGGCCTGAAGAGCGGCCAGGCGCCGGGACTTGTGAAACCACTCGCCTTTGGACCGGTAGCCACCCGGAGCCTGCTTGGATCCGCGCTCCCCCAAGGGCAGGGACAGTCGGTGTTGCAGCGTCTTGATTCCGGCTTCCAGGCTGTGGATGCAAGCGGCGAGGCAGCGGCGGGCGAGCGCCCACTGATCATGCGTGCTCTTGGTGACCGATCCGGCCCAC
Source organism: Streptomyces sp. NPDC060064 (assembly GCF_042736455.1). Lineage (NCBI taxonomy): Bacteria > Bacillati > Actinomycetota > Actinomycetes > Kitasatosporales > Streptomycetaceae > Streptomyces > Streptomyces sp. NPDC060064. The sequence goes on along the minus strand of NZ_JBHWWF010000017.1, from coordinate 156,545 downwards.
CGTGACGAAGACACCGCCGTCAGGCCCCGTTTGCGGGCCGCCCACGTCTCACTGTCGTGTTCAAGGCCGTCCGCGCACCGGGCCTTGAGGTCGCGGGACGCGAGCGTGCCCATATGCTCGCCCACCAGCCGCAGGACGTTCTCGTCCTGGAGGGTCAGGCTCCGCAGGCGGTCGCGTACCGCCACACCGGACGGACCCAGAGCCACAAACGACGGAGCAATCGTGCGCAGCTTCTTCGGCTCAGCCACGCTCAGCCGCCTCAACTGCCTTCTGCGCCCGGTTCTTCGCCGACCTCCGCCCGTACAGGCGGGCACAGAAGGAGGTCAGCACCTCGACCATGTCCCGCACTGGATCGTCTTCCACTTCCCCGTCATCCAGCACGACGAGCCGGCGGCCATGGGCGCACAGTGCGGCCTCGACCAGTTCGGTATTCACCCTGCCGAGCCGGTCCTTGTGCTCCACCACCACGGTCGTCACATCCGGATCGGCCAGCAGCCTACGGGCCTTCGTGCGACCACCGTTCATGCCGGAACCGACCTCGGATTCCACCCGCACCACCCGATGACCGGCCTTGGCCGCCCACCGCGACAGCCGCGCGACCTGGCGCTCCAGGTCCGCCTTCTGGTCCTGCGAGGAGACGCGGGCGTACAGGCCGACACCACCGACTACGTCCGGCGCGGTATTGGCCTCGACATTCACCAGAATCGTGCGCAGCCCGACTCGCTCAGCCGGAACCGGCAAAATACCCTCGCGGAACCAGCGATACGCGGTCTGCGGATGCACACCCTGCGCCTGCGCCCACTCCTTGAGGTTCATGCACCCGACCGTAACAACACTCACCAAAGTGCACTATCACTCACAAGAGTGAGCTAACAACCCCTGCCGGACGTTGTCCGGGCAGAACGCGTGGTGCTCGGCCGCGACCGCGAGAGCCTCCGTCATCGTGCGGGGCGGGGCCGCGACCGAGACGTCCAGGCGGTCGAAGTGGAGCGCCACAACGCGTATGCCGAAGCGGTCCTCCCAGGAGCGCAAGACGGTGGACAGCAGGCCGGTGTCCGCGTGGTTGTACGGGCCGAGCCAGCCCAGCGCGGCGGGAATGTCCGCGCTGCGGCGGACGGGAATCAGCCCCGCCCGGGCGGCCTTCAGCCGCCCGGCGTCCAGCAGTTCGGCGGCGACGCGAGCGGCCGTGGCGTCCGCTTCGGCCGGCGGCTCGCCCGCGGGGGCGAGACCCGGCCACTCGGGCGTGAAGGGGGCGATGGTGTCCGCGTCGCCCTGGTCCGCGTCCTCCGCCTGGACGGAGGACCAGAGCGATATCAGGACCTCTTCGAGGTCATGGTCGTCGGGGTGTGACACATGCTCGACATCGAGATCCTCGTCCCAGGTGAGGGAACGGCTCTCGTCGTTCACGAGCAGCACCGGGTGCATGCCGCACGCCTCCCGGGCGGGCAGGAGACGTGCCCAAGTGTCGTGCTGCGCCGGGTCGTTCGCGTACCAGAGGGACGGCTGGACGCGCATGGCACCGGACGGCAGATCCAGGCCGAGTGCGCTCGGGTTGATCACCATGCAAGCGACTCCAGGGGCCGCCACTGACAATCGGCTCAGAGCATGGTGGCGGTGAAGGCGGCCCAGGTGGCGGGGGTGAGGCCCGTACAAATGGCTTGTACGGGTTCGCCGTCACTTCCTGAGCAGGTCGGCGATGCGGGACAGGCCGTCGGCCTCGTGGCCCTCGGTCATCGCGCGGTCCAGGATCGCCTGGAAGGGCTCGAAAAGATCAGTTCTGACGCCCTGGTCGCGGAAGGCGGCGAGGAAGTTCGGGAAGGCCGCGTGGTTCACGGCGAGGCTGGAGACGTCCGTGAGGTGCCGGCCCGAGTCGATCGATTGGGCCCACTGGGGCGCGCCGGCGAGCATCGCGCTGATCCAGGGGACCAGGAGCTCGGAGAACTCGGTGGCGGGGATGTCCTCCGTACGCACCAGGGCGTAGGCCTGCATCACGCCGAGGACCATGCCGTACATGCCGGTCAGCAGCGCCAGGTCGTAGAGCGCGGCGAGGCCGGGGTCGGTGCCGACGTACTTTGTGCCGCCGAGGGCGGACAGCGTCTCGCGGTGGGCGTCGAACGTACCCTGCGGGCCGCTGTAGAAGACGTACGCGTGCGGGCCCGCGATCATCTGCGGTACGGCCATGATGCCGCCGTCGACGTACTCGGCCCCGTGCTTCGCCGCCCAGGCCGCCAACTCCCTTGCCTGGGAGGGGGTTCCGTTGGTGACGTTGACCAGCGTCCTGCCCGAGACCTCCTCGGCGAGGGTGGCGAGGAGCTCCCCGACGTTGTCGTTGGTGAGCAGACAGACAACCACCAGGGGGCTCGCGGCGACGGCTTCGGCGGCGGTGCCGGCGGGGAGCGCGCCCTGGGCGACCAGCGGACCGGTCCTGGCGGCGGATCTGTTCCAGACGGTGACAGGGTGCCCGGCCTTCAGAAAAGCGGCGGCGAGGGCAGAGCCCATCATTCCGAGGCCGAGAACGGATACGGCGGGCTTGGGCGCGGACATGGAAGGGCTCCTTGGAAGGGACGTAAGGGATCTCCTCCGATCCTCATGCCCCGCCGGAATACCCACAAGTACCGACTATTTGGTCAGCTACTGACCTGAAGGTGCGTACGAGGCCGCCAGGCCCGGGCACACTCGCATCCGGCTGGGCGGGGCCGAACTCATCGACTAGTGGTGATCTGCGCTCCGGCGGCGCACTCTGGAAGAGGTACCGGAGGTGATCCGCCATGCAGACACTCGTCGGATGGCACGTAGAGATGGAATTCACCGAGGAAGGCGACCGGACCAGGTCGGCCGCCATGGTGAGGCTGGGCGACGGCACGGAAATACGCGGCCACGGTAATGCCCAGCGTCACCCGTCCGATTCGGAACAGCTGCGGGTCGGCGAGGAGATCGCCGGCGCACGAGCGCTCATGGACATGGCCTCGCAGCTGCTGCAGAAGGCCCACATGGAGATCGACGAGGCCTCGGGCAGAAAGTCGCACGCACTGATGTGACGGGATGCGGTGCGGCCCCCGCCGGGGTTTCCGGCGGGGGCCGCATGCGCGCACGCAGGCGTGCGCCCTACGCGCATACGCGGCCTGGGCGCCCTGCACGCCCTGCACGCCCTACGCGCCTTAGTAGGTGAGTGCGTCCTCCATGCTGCTCTGCCAGTAGCTGACAGCGGTGGTGGAGTCGGCGTATGTGCCCGCCGGCAGAGCGAGTCCGACGGGGGTGCCGGTCGAGCCCGAGCCGCTGCGCGGCGCGAAGTGGACGGTCAGACGCTTGGCCGTGTAGCCGTGCTTGCCGCTGCCGTCGGCGCTCGACAGCAGGATGGAGGCGTACGCGGACTCACCGGGGGCGATGGTGGTGACCGCCTGCGGCCGGCTGTCCTCCATGACCTGGGTGACGGCCTGTGCGTCGTCGAAGCGGAGCAGCGGTGCATGGTAGGCGTTGCACGCCTTGGAGCCGGTGTTGGTCACGGTGAGCAGCAGGTGGTTGATGGGGCGGGTCACCTTGCTGACGGTGACCTTGCTGTTCGCACCGCTGCAGGCGTCGGTGACGGGGCCGGGCTCACTGTTGCCCTTCCCCTTCCCCTTGTCCTTGCTCTTGCCGTCGCCGGCCGCCGAGCCGCCGCTGCTGCCGCCGTTGCCCTTGCCGCTGCCCGCGGGGGTGGACGTGGGGTCGGCCGCGGGCTTGCTCCGGTCGGCGGTGGGACTCACGGACGTGCCCGGGTTCTTTGCGTCGTCGTCGGACTGGCACGCCGTCAGCGAGAGGGCGGCCAGCAGAGCTGTGGCGGCGACGGCGGTGGTGCGGATGCGGGCGTTGCGCATGGTGTTCGGTTCTCCCCGTGTAGTTCGTCTGTGCATCGTCTGTGGATCAGAAATGGCAGATGAGGGCCGTGACGACCGCAGTCGCTGCGATCAGTACAAGCACGGCCGTGACATCGATGAGGCTGTTGCGGATGCGGGTTCGCATGGCTGCTTCCGGCTGCTTCCCGGTGGACTGTGCGGTGCGATCACAGACTGCGCGGCGGCTGATTCCGGCCGCAACAGCCCCTGAACCATTGGGGATGCTGGAACGCTTGCGCGTACGGTGACCTGGGGGGATACCCCGTCCCTGGAACGGCGTTCCGGGACAGTCGGCAGGGCTTACGAGGGGGAACACAGCACGTGGCGACGCTGGAGGCCGGGGAGTTCGCGGCCCTGCTCAGGGAACTCAAGGACCGCTCGGGACGCAGCTACGGAGTCCTCGCGGGCAAGCTGCATGTGAGTACGTCCACGCTCCACCGGTACTGCAACGGCGATGCCGTCCCCACCGAGTACGCCCCGGTGGAGCGGCTCGCCCGGCTGTGCGCGGCGACGCCGGACGAGCTCGTGGAGCTGCACCGGCGATGGATCCTGGCGGACGGCGCGCGGCGGCGCGCGCGGGCCGAGGGCGCGGCGGTGCCGTACCCCGTGCCGGAGGTGCGTGAGCCGGACGCGGTGCCCGAGGCTGAGCCGGACGCGGTGCCCGAGGCTGAGCCGGACCCCGTGCCGGAGGCTGAGGCAGCCGAGCCTCACATCCGTGCCCGCAAGAGGCTGCGGATCGCGCTCGCCGCAGGCGCCGTTGTCGCCCTCGCCGTGCCGGCCGCCTTCGTCGCGAGCCACGCGGCCACGCAGGACCAGGACGGCAAGGGGCAGTCCCACGCCGTCGCCGGGGCCAGTGCCCCGCCCGGCACCGCCGCGCCCCGGTCCGCGTCACCCAGCACCTCGCCGAGCGGCAGCCCCGCCCCCAGCACCTCGCCCGGCGGGAGCCCGGCGGCGACACGGTCCAAGGGCGTGGCCTCCGCGCCTCCGGCTCAGGCCGGCGGCGTACCGCTGCGGGTGGGCGTCAGCTCGTACAACTGGGAAGAGCCCTGCGGCCAGTACTACCTACTCGACCAGGCACCCGACGCGGTCCCGCCGCCGCCCGCGCCGCAGGACAACCGGAGCTGGGCCCGTGCGCTGGGCGGGGTGGACGGCGGCCACATGCTGCTTCAGCTGACCGCGACGGGCAGGACGACGGACTCGGTGGTGCTGAACGCCGTGCACGTACGGGTCGTTGCGCGCAGCGCACCCCTCGACTGGAAGGCGTACTCGATGTCCTACGGCTGCGGTGGCGGCATCACCCCGCAGGCCTTCGACATCGACCTGGATGCCGGGCAGCCGCTGGTGAAGCCCGTGGCGGGGCAGGACGGCGACACCGTCGTGCCCGCCAAGGACTTCCCGTACAAGGTCGCGTCCAACGATCCGCAGGTGCTCAACCTCGACCTCCACACCGAGGGACACGATGTCAGCTGGTACCTGGAGCTCGACTGGAGCAGCGGGGACCGGCGGGGGACGGTACGTGTCGACGACGACGGGAAGCCGTTCCGTACGAGCGCGATGAACGGACGGACCGAGTACGGGTACTGGCCGGACAAGAGCGCGTGGGTCGAGCAGCCCGCGCCCTGAGGGTCTCTGTCGTACGAGACCCTCAGGGGGGCCGAGGGTCAGAGGCGCTCGGGGGTGCGGATGCCGAGGAGCGCCATGCCCTGGTGGAGCGTGCGGGCAGTCATGTCGCAGAGCATCAGGCGGTTCTCGGCGACCTCGCGCGCAGGCGCGGGCTTGATGACCGGGCACTTGTCGTAGAACGTCGTGAACAGCGACGCCAGCTGGTACAGGTACGCGGCCAGCTTGTGCGGCTCGTACGAGCCCGCGACCTCCGTCAGCGTCTCGCCGAACTGGTCCAGATGCAGACCCAACGCCCGCTCCGCCGCGGCCAGTTCGAGCTCCGGGTGGGCGGCCGGCTTGACCTCGCCCGCCTTCCGGAGGATCGACTGGATACGGGCGTACGCGTACTGCAGGTACACGGACGTGTCGCCGTTGAGCGACACCATCTGGTCCAGGTCGAACTTGTAGTCCCGCGCCGCCGACGTGGACAGGTCGGCGTACTTGATCGCGCCGATGCCCACCTGCGTACCGCGCTCCGCGATCTCCTCCTCGGTGAGCTGCTTCTGGACGTCCTTCTCGCGCACGACTGCCGTCGCCCGCTCCACCGCCTCGTCCAGCAGGTCCACCAGCCGTACGGTCTCGCCCTCACGGGTCTTGAACGGCTTGCCGTCCTTGCCGAGCACCGTGCCGAACGCCAGCTGGACGGCCTTGACCTCGTCGTTCAGCCAGCCCGCCCGGCGCGCGGTCTCGAAGACCATCTTGAAGTGCAGGGACTGCCGGGCGTCCACGACGTAGATGAGCGTGTTCGCCTTGAGGTTCTGCACCCGGTCGCGGATGGCGGAGAGGTCGGTGGCCGCGTAGCCGTAACCGCCGTTGCTCTTCCTGACGATGAGCGGGGTCGGGTTGCCGTCCGGTCCCTTCACATCGTCGAAGAAGACACACAGCGCACCCTCCGAGCGGACCGCCACGCCCGACTCCTCCAGGAGGCGGCAGGTCTCGTCGAGCATGTCGTTGTAGCCGGACTCGCCGACGATGTCGGCGTCGTGGATCTCCATGTCGAGCTTGTTGAAGACCGAGTAGAAGTAGATCTTCGACTCGTCGACGAACCGCTGCCAGTGGGCACGCGTCTCGGGCTCCCCGGCCTGCAGGTCCACCACCCGGTTACGGGCGCGGTCCTTGAACGCCTCGTCGGAGTCGAAGAGCGCGCGCGAAGCCTTGTAGATGCGGTTCAGGGAGGACATGGCCTCCTCGCCGGTGACCTCCTCGGCGCCCTCGTGGTCCAGCTCGTGCGGGTGCTCGATCAGGTACTGGATGAGCATGCCGTACTGGGTGCCCCAGTCGCCGATGTGGTGGCGCCTGATCACCTTCTCGCCCGCGAACTCCAGGATCTGGACCATCGCGTCGCCGATCACCGCGGAACGCAGGTGGCCGACGTGCATCTCCTTGGCCACGTTCGGCTGGGCGTAGTCGACGACCGTGGTGCCCGGGTTCTGCGCGTACGGGACGCCGAGCCGGTCGTCGGTGGCGCGCGCGGCGAGGGTCTTCACGATCGCCTCGTCGGTGAGCGTGATGTTGAGGAAGCCGGGGCCCGAGACCTCGATCTCCTTGATCAGGTCATCGGTGGACAGGCCCCCGACAACCTTGGCCGCCAGCTCGCGCGGGTTGCCCTTCAGCTTCTTGGCGAGCGCCAGGATGCCGTTGGCCTGGAAGTCGGCCCGGTCGCTACGTCGCAGCAGGGGGTCGGCGGAACCGGCCTCCGGCAGAGCTGCCGAGAGGGCGTCCGCGAGGCGCTGCTGCACGGTCGAAGCGAGGGAAGGGACCGAGGCCATGAGCTTCCGTTCTTGTCGAGTCTCGTCGAGAGGTCTATTTCGGTTGTCAAGTGTCCCATGGGGCGGCAGCCTCTCTCTCCCGAGTTTCTCTCCGGTTTCCGTCCGGGACGAGCAACCTCCGAGTGGGGCGTTCCGTCTGGGACAATGGCGTACGACGCCTGTCGAGAACCCCAAGAGAACCCCAAGCATTCAAGGACGTGCCGATCGTGGCTCAGAGCAGCACCGAGACCGACTGGGTCTCCCGTTTCGCGGACGAGGTCATCGCCGAGTCGGAGCGACGTGCGCCTGGCAAACCGGTCGTCGTCGCGTCCGGTCTGTCGCCGTCCGGCCCGATTCACCTGGGCAATCTCCGTGAGGTGATGACCCCGCACCTGGTCGCGGACGAGATCCGGCGGCGCGGGCACGAGGTCCGGCATCTGATCTCCTGGGACGACTACGACCGGTACCGCAAGGTGCCGGCCGGGGTCCCCGGCGTGGACGATTCGTGGGGCGAGCACATCGGCAAGCCGCTCACCTCGGTGCCCGCGCCGGCCGGGTCGGCGCACCCGAACTGGGCCGAGCACTTCAAGGCCGCGATGGTCGAGGCGCTGGCCGAGCTGGGTGTCGAGTACGACGGCATCAGCCAGACCGAGCAGTACACCTCGGGTGTCTACCGCGAGCAGGTCCTGCACGCGATGAAGAACCGGGGCAAGATCGACGCGATCCTCGACCAGTACCGGACGAAGAAGGCTCCCGCGAAGAAGTCGCAGAAGCCGGTGGACGAGGCGGAGCTGGAGGCGGCGGAGGGTTCCGGCGCGGCCGCCGAGGACGACGGCGGCGGCGGTGCCGGCGGCTACTTCCCGTACAAGCCGTACTGCGGCCAGTGCGAGAAGGACCTGACCACCGTCACCTCGTACGACGACGAGACGACCGAGCTGGTGTACACCTGCACGGCCTGCGGCTTCGGCGAGACCGTGCGGCTGAGCGAGTTCAACCGCGGCAAGCTGGTCTGGAAGGTCGACTGGCCGATGCGCTGGGCGTACGAGGGCGTGATCTTCGAGCCGAGCGGTGTCGACCACTCCTCGCCGGGATCCTCGTTCGTCGTCGGCGGGCAGATCGTGCGCGAGATCTTCGACGGCGTCCAGCCGATCGGTCCGATGTACGCGTTCGTGGGAATCTCCGGGATGGCGAAGATGTCGTCGTCCCGGGGCGGTGTGCCGACGCCGGCCGATGCGCTGAAGATCATGGAGGCGCCGCTGCTGCGCTGGCTGTACGCGCGCCGCAAGCCGAACCAGTCCTTCAAGATCGCCTTCGACCAGGAGATCCAGCGGCTGTACGACGAGTGGGACAAGCTGGAGGCCAAGGTCGCGGACGGGACCGCGCTGCCGGCGGACGCCGCGGCGCACTCGCGGGCCGCCCGGACGGCCGCGGGTGAGCTGCCGCGTACGCCGCGCCCCCTGCCGTACCGGACGCTCGCCTCTGTCGTCGACATCACGGCGGGGCACGACGAGCAGACGATCCGGATCCTGAGCGACCTGGACCCGGCGAACCCGCTGTCCTCGCTGGACGAGGCCCGGCCGCGGCTGGACCGCGCCGAGAACTGGATCACCACCCAGGTCCCGGCCGACCAGCGCACCCTGGTCCGCGAGGAGCCGGACACGGAGCTGCTCGGTTCGCTGGACGACCAGGGGCGCGAGTCGCTGCGGCTGCTCCTGGAGGGGCTGGACACGCACTGGTCGCTGGACGGTCTGACGACGCTGGTCTACGGCGTGCCGAAGGTGCTGGCGGGCCTGGAGCCCGACGCCAAGCCGACGCCGGAGCTGAAGGCCGCGCAGCGGTCCTTCTTCGCGCTGCTCTACCACCTGCTGGTCGGCAAGGACACCGGGCCGCGACTGCCGACGCTGCTCCTGGCGGTGGGGGCGGAGCGGGTGCGCAAGCTGCTCGGCGCGTAGCTGCTGCCGTGGCCGCCGCTGTGGCTGCCGCTGTACGGAGGGCCCTCGTCCGGGGATCGGACGAGGGCCCTCCGGCGTTGCCGCGAGCTTTGGTTACGCGATGTGTTCCGCGTCCGCGTCCAGTTCCGTCTGGTAGCGGTAGCGGAAGTCCCGCAGGTAGCCCCTGAGCGAGCTCTCGCTCAGCGGGCCGCCGGTGCGGCCGGTGATGCCGTAGAGGTCCATCAGATAGAGGCCGAACTGCCGGGCGTTCGGGAAGTCGCCGTGCTCACTGACGTACTTGCGGAAGGCGTTGAAGTACGCCTCCTCACGCGTGAGGTCGTCGGGCAGACCGGACACCGGAAGTTCCTCGGCCTCCGACTCCGGGTCGGCGTACTCCTCGGCCGGCGGCTCCTGCCCGGCGGCCGGGCCGGGCTCGGCGTACTGGGCCTGGGTCCGGTCGTCCGTGCGCTGGCCGGGGACGACGCCGCCGAGGGGGCGGGTGCGGCCGGGGCCTGCCGGGACGCGCACCGGGGTGGGCTCCAGGCCCTCGACGTACGTCGGGTTGAACGCACTCTCGTACGCGTCCTGCGGCACCTGCGGAGCTGCGAACCAGGGGCTCTCGTGGTTCTCCTGCGGGTACTGCTGCTCCGCGTACTGCGGGTCTCCCTGGCCCTGGCCCTGACCCTGGACCTGGCCCTGGCCGCCCGGGATCTGGCCCTGGCCGTCGTACTGCTCATATTCCGCGTGCTCCTGGGGCCACTCCTGGCCGCCGGGCTCCTGGCCCTGCGCCTGGCCCTGCGTCTGGGCCCGCGGCAGCTGGGGCTGGGGCTGCGGGGCCGGTGCCGGCGGGAGCAGCGCCGGCTCGATGCCCGCCGCGGCCAGCCCGGCGGGAGCCGTCTCCGCCAGGGGTACGCCGTACTTCGCGAGGCGCAGCGGCATCAGCGACTCCACCGGTGCCTTGCGGCGCCACGCCCGTCCGAAGCGGGCCTGAAGGCGGGCCTGGTAGATCAGCCGGTCCTGCTCGAGCTTGATGACCTGCTCATAACTGCGCAGCTCCCACAGCTTCATCCGGCGCCACAGTTTGAACGTGGGTATCGGGGACAGCAGCCAGCGGGTGAGACGTACACCCTCCATGTGCTTGTCGGCCGTGATGTCCGCAATCCGGCCCACCGCGTGCCGCGCCGCCTCGACCGAGACGACGAACAGGATCGGAATCACCGCGTGCATGCCGACGCCGAGCGGGTCGGGCCAGGACGCCGCGCCGTTGAAGGCGATGGTGGCGACGGTGAGCAGCCAGGCCGTCTGGCGCAGCAGCGGGAAGGGGATGCGCAGCCAGGTCAGCAGCAGATCCAGGGCGAGAAGGACGCAGATACCCGCGTCGATGCCGATCGGGAAGACGAGAGAGAAGTTGCCGAAGCCCTTCCTCACGGCGAGCTCGCGTACGGCGGCGTACGATCCCGCGAAGCCGATCGCGGCGATGATCACCGCGCCTGCGACGACGAGCCCGATGAGTATGCGGTGCGTGCGTGTCAGCTGCATCGCGGCCACCCGCGATCCCCTCCCGTTTTCGAATCCAGCGGGCACAGCCTGGCACATGCTTGCGGAGCCCGTCCCTCCGGGGAGCGACGGGCCCTGTCAACCGGCCCGGTGCGGAACCTACTTCGCGGTACCTACTTGTTGGCGGCGGTGACCGAGGCCACAGCCTCCTTCGTAGCCGTCACGGCGTCCTTCATCAGGTCGGAGGCGGACGGGCTCTTTGCGCCCGCGTAGCCGGTGCCGTTGTAGGTGAGCGTGATCACGACATTGCCGGTGCGCGCCACGATCGTCGCGTATGTGAAGTCCTCGCCGGTCTTCTTCAGCTCGTAGCCGACGGCTGTCGCCGCTTCGCCGACGCCGGTCGCGGGCGAGCTCCGCACGTTCTTGGCGCCCTCCGTGGACTTCGCCTTGGAGATCTCCTTGGCGTAGCTGTCCTCGGCGCGCTTCTCGCCGCTGACACCGAGGGACGACTCGGACGCGTACCGGATGAAGGAGACATCGAGCCAGCGGTACTGCGAGCCCTTGACGCCGTTGTCGTCCAGACCGTTCCAGGAGCAGCTGCCGCGGTTGGCGGTGTCCGTGGAGTTGCCGGCGGTGCCCGACTTGACCTTGGTCTCCGGCACCAGCTGCTCGATCGTCTTCGCGGAGATCGTCTTGCAGGGCTCGGGAAGCTTGGAGTACTTCGCGGGTGCGACGGTCGCCGGCTTCTGCTTCTGCGCTTCCGGGGAGGAGGCGGAGGAGGACGAGTCCTTCTTGCTGTCGCTGGCGGAGTCCGACGAGCAGCCGGCGACGACAAGCATCACCGGGACGGCTGCGCAGGCGAGTATGCGGGTGAGTCGCGGGGCTGAACGGTGCATGGTTCCTTCAGTCGATTGTCGTACGGTCCGGTTGTCGTGCGGTCCGGTCGGCGAGGCCACGGTACGCGGACATGGCCCGTCCACGGGCGTGTCTCCGGAGACGTACGTGCGTCTGCGGACCCGCTCAGCCGGTGAACTGCTCGACGAGTCCGCGGGCCAGACTCTGTGCCTTTTCCTGCAGTTCCTTGCTGTCCGGCACCTCTGTCGTCACGGCCGGCTGCTCGGCGTACACGATGGTCACGATGACGTTCGATGTGCGGAAGACCACGCTCACGGTGCGGCGCTGGGCGGTGGATCCGGCCCCGGCCCCGGTGAGGACGTCGTCGAGGAAGGCGGCGTCGCCGAGGTTCTCGAGCACGCGCGGCTCCAGTCCGTCGGCGGTGCCGGTGCCCGATGGCGTTCCTGTGCCCGCCGGTGTGGAGGGTGTCGCCGGCGGAGTCGCGGGTGCCGTGGACGTCGTGGGTGCCGCAGGTGTCGCCGGTGTCGTGGACTTTGCGGGGGACGCGGTGGGGGCCGTGGACTCCTGCCCCTTCTCGTCACGGGGGTCGACCGCGACCGGCAGCGAGGCCCCGGCCTGCTTCTCCGCGAAGACCTCCTGCGCCCGGTCCTCGTCGCTCACCGCCCCGTCGTAGGAGACGACGCGCTCGAAGTCGACCGTGAGGTGGTGGGAGGCGTACGGGGCGTCGGCCTTCCAGCTGCAGCCGACGCGGCGGTCGGTGTCGTAGGTGACGGCGGCCGTACCGCGGTACACGTTCTGCTGCTGTTCCTCGGGCAGCTCGGCGGCACCGGGCAGCAGGTCCTTGAGGGTGGAGCGCTCGACGGAGCGGCAGGGCTCGCGGAGGGTGCGGTACTTGCCCGGGGGCGCGGCGGAGGACTTGGCCCCGCCCGCCTTGGAGTCGGTGGCGGAGCCGTCGGTGCCGGTGCCGGCGGTGCAGCCGGCGACGAGCGCAACGAGGAGCGCCGCCAGGCCGGGTACGTACGCCTTTCGTTGCACGGTCCAAGGCTCCCTTCGGGAAGAAAAACGGTTGCCGCCCGATGGCGGCCGCTGGACACAATGTCTATCGCACACGCTGCCGTGGATGCCGGTCCGTTGAGTCTTTCGCGGTCCTTGGTGCCGAATTTTGCGTTTTAGACTTTTACGGGGGAATCGAGGGGTTATGTCGTATGTAGAGGTACCGGGCGCCAATGTCCCGATCCGGATGTGGACCGACCCGTCGAAGGTCGAGGGCGGCGCGATGCAGCAGCTGCAGAACGTCGCAACCCTGCCCTGGATCAAGGGCCTGGCCGTGATGCCGGACGTCCACTACGGCAAGGGCGCGACGGTCGGCTCGGTGATCGCGATGCACGGGGCGGTCTGCCCGGCGGCGGTCGGAGTCGACATCGGCTGCGGTATGTCGGCCGTGAAGACATCGCTCACCGCGAACGACCTGCCGGGTGACCTTTCCCGGCTCCGCGCCAAGATCGAGCAGGCGATTCCGGTCGGCCGGGGGATGCACGACGACCCGGTGGATCCGGGCCGGATACACGGTTTCCCGACGGGGGGATGGGACGACTTCTGGAGCCGGTTCGATGGGGTGGCCGATGCGGTCAAGTTCCGTCAGGCCCGGGCGACGAAGCAGATGGGAACGCTGGGATCCGGGAACCATTTTGTCGAGTTCTGTCTCGACGAATCGGGTTCGGTCTGGCTGATGCTGCACTCCGGATCCCGGAACATCGGCAAGGAACTGGCCGACTTCCATATCGGCGAGGCGCAGAAGCTGCCGCACAACCAGGGTCTGGTAGACCGCGACCTGGCGGTTTTCATCTCGGACACCCCGCAGATGGCGGCGTACCGGAATGACCTCTTCTGGGCGCAGGAGTACGCGAAGTACAACCGCGCGATCATGATGGGGCTCTTCCAGGAAGTGGTCCGCAAGGAGTTCAAGAAGGCGAAGGTGACCTTCGAGCCGGTGATCTCCTGCCACCACAACTATGTGGCGGAGGAGCGGTACGAGGGCATGGACCTGCTGGTCACCCGTAAGGGTGCTATCCGTGCCGGTAGCGGGGACTTCGGAATCATTCCGGGGTCGATGGGCACCGGTTCGTACATCGTGAAGGGGCTCGGGAACGCCAAGTCCTTCAACTCGGCTTCGCACGGCGCCGGTCGGAAGATGAGCCGGAACGCGGCGAAGCGACGGTTCTCGACGCGGGACCTGGAGGAGCAGACGCGGGGTGTGGAGTGCCGTAAGGACTCCGGCGTCGTGGATGAGATCCCGGGTGCGTACAAGCCGATCGAGAAGGTGATGGAGCAGCAGCGGGACCTGGTGCAGGTGGTCGCGAAGCTCAAGCAGGTCATCTGCGTCAAGGGTTGATGTCCAGCACACCACCTGATCGACAGGGGCCCCGGACTGATTGCAGTCCGGGGCTCTGCCGTGTTGCTTCTCTCCGTCAGATCAGCTCGCGGAGCCAGTCGATGACAGCGCGCACGACTCCAGCGACGGTCCCGCCGACGGTCGCGTTGCGAAGGTCCTTGTCAGACCGAATACGGCGACGTGACTTGCGGTTGCGGGGCATAGTTCGGGTACTCCTTCTTGTCGGTCGGCTACGGGCGACCGGCCGGTCGAGTACCAGGACTAGGTCTGAACGGCGTTCACCGGGTTCACGTGAACGACACTGAACTGCACGTCGGGGAGCGCTTGGGTGACGGACGAGAATCCGCGAGATCGCGACCTTGCACGTGACGAGTTGAAGCGTCGCCTGCGTGATGCCCTGGAACGCAAGGGGTGGAGTCAGGCCGCTCTCGTCAAGCAACTGGAGCTACTGGGTACGCCGCTGTCGAAGGGCGCCGTTAGCCAGGCGCTGAATCTGGCGAAGGCAGCGCCCTCCCTGGACACCCTTAACAAGATTGCCGCTGCGCTCGACGTCCAAGCTGAGGACGGCCTCGCACTGCGCCGGTTGAGACAACGAGCGGCCCACGGACCTGATCGGTGGGAGGTGTATCTGCGAGCTGCGCGTCGCGCCGCTCTTGAGCATCCCTATCCCGGAGTCCTGCCCGGGATCACGCCGCCGCTGGCATCGGTACATCTGTGTCAGAGGGCATTAGCTCACGACAGAGAGCCGGAGCAGTACCTGTCGGAACTGGCAAGGCACGATCGCGAGGCCTGGGTGCCCGGTGAAGAGATCTTGACCCGCGAGAGCAGTTGTTGGGTGCTGGCCGGCCCGGGTGGCGGTAAGTCCAGCCTGCTTCGTATGGGACTGGCTGCATCAGTGGATCGCTGGCTCGGCGAAGGCGCAGACAACACGGCTCCGGTCCTGGTGCCCGCTGCGGAACTGAACGTACGGCGTCCGTTTCCCGAGGTAATTGCAGAGTCAGTGACCGCCGAACTCAGCGCGTACGGGCTGCTGGAGGTTCTCCCCGCAGACTTCTTTGGTACCCCGCCACGCCCCGGCGTGCGGTGGCAGATCATGATCGATGGCCTTGATGAGATCACAGACTCGGCTGGTCGGCGACGCGTGATGGAAGGCCTGCACAACCTCGCCCTCGGCGCCGATACCTCCCTGTACCAATTCGTCGTAGCGACCAGGCCGCTGCCGACCGACGAACTCGTTCAACTAGGGGAGGGCATGCCGCAATACGATCTACAGCCCTTCGCCGCGGAGCAGCTTCCCGCCTTCGCCGAGCAATGGTTCGGCAAGCTCGGCCTTCCCGACCCCCACGGGGCCGCGATTGCGTTCAACAACACGCTGGAAGATGCTGGCCTGGTCGAGCTAGCTCGCACGCCGCTGATGGCAACCATGCTTTGCCAGTTACGCGCGACCGCCCCCGAAGGGCCATTGCCCATCGGGCGGGGAGAGGTGTACGAGCGCTTCATCACCCTGCTCCACGACCGTCAGCATGCCGACAGCGGGGGTGGTATCACCGCACAGACCACAGCCACTCTGGGCCGTTACGGGCCGGCAGCGCTCGCTAAGGCACATCACACGATTGACAGAGTGGAGACCCTTGTGGCGCACCTGGCCGCCGAGCGCTACAAGGGGAACGAAGACGCAGCCCTGACCATCATCTCCTCGCACGCCCACGCGGCTCGTCCAGACCGAATTCCGCAGAAGGCATGGGAGGCCTTCCTGGACGAGATGCTGCGCCGCAGTGGCCTGCTGACGGTGCACGCCGATGAGATCACCTTTCTTCATCAGACCCTCGTGGAACACCTCGCCGCGCGTCACGCCACAAGCGATCCAGAGGCAAGCGCCCATGTCTTCCACGAGCTGTTTGAGCAACCGTGGACCCGGCATTCCGCACCCTGGTCTCGCAAGACGTGGAAGCGGCCCGAACAGGAAGACTCGTATACCGGGTTCCTTCTCGATGCGTGGCAGAGCCAAGGGACAGACATTGGTCGGCCTCTCCGGCGACTGGCCGTCCGTGGTGGACTGACAGCCTGCGAGTTCATCGCCGACCAGAAAGCACTCGGCACGGCCATCCCCCGGAAGGTGGTAGCCGCCGCCGCCGCCACGCTCGAGGCAATGATCCGCCGCTCCAATCCAGGTGACGACCGGCGAGTAGACGCAGCACGCACGCTCTCAGCGCTCGGAGATCCACGCGGCAGGGACCACCTCGCCGACCTCGCCACAGGTCTCGGAGTCATAGGCCCGCTCCGTGTGGACGCAGCCCGCAGACTCGCAGTCCTGGGCGATCCACGTGGCCTGGACATCCTGGCCGTGCTCGCCTCGGGATCCGACCTGAGCACGGGCAAACTGGACAGGCAGCGCAAGAAAGTTGCACACATGATGGCTACGTACTTTTTTGATCACCCGCAGCGGCACAACATGGCCGCTACCTACTACGGACCACAGGTGTGCGGCCTGCAGAGGGTGGAGGCAGCCGCGACCCTTGGCATGCTTGGTGACTCTCGCGCCGCTGGTTTGTTGAGCGCTCTCGTCACGGGTGCCGACATCGACCTCCTTGCCGAGCATCGCGTGATCGCTGCCGATTTCCTGGTCAACCCTGACTCGCTGTGCGTCGATGCGCTGGTGGACATCGCAACCGAATCGAGGCACTGGAGCAAAGCGCGGGTTGACGCAGCGAAGCTGCTCCTCAACTTCGACGAGCCCCGCGCACTCGTCATCCTGGAGAGCCTTGCGACTGACGCAAACGTGGACGAGGGCCAGCAGTGGAGAGCAGCCAAGCACTTGCGTCGCCACCGACCGTGACTAGGCGGTTTGGCACGCCCAGGCAAGCTGGCCCTCGCGTGCCCCGGTAATGCGCAGGTCAGTTGTAGGCACCACAACTATGTGGCGGAGGAGCGGTACGAGGGCATGGACCTGCTGGTCACCCGTAAGGGTGCTATCCGTGCCGGTAGCGGGGACTTCGGAATCATTCCGGGGTCGATGGGCACCGGTTCGTACATCGAGGGTCTCGCCCAATGGCCCGATCAGGCATTCGGCACCATCTGGATCACCTGGACCGAGCTGAAGGCGGTCGACTGGGGAAGCCGGTCCGGGCCGTCATGGAAGCGCTCGCCTCGCAGCACGGTGACGACAATGTTCGACTCGTCGTCTGGTTCGACAACTGAGTCGACCTGCCGGGGGCAACGCGTGGCCCGCACATGAGATCCGGGGTGCGCACAAGCCGATCGAGCAGGTGACGGGCGCGCCAGTGACCTGTGAAAACACTCTGTCCGGTCCTGAAACTCTGTCGAATCCATCGTGGGGTGTTGCTTACGCTGATGGCATGGCCGCCCACGCGAAGACCTCGTACGTCTGCCTGCCCTGTCGGGCCTCGTACAAGCAGCCCTACGACAGCGAGCGGCAGCGGATCTGCCCGCGCTGCGCCCAGCCGTTGATCCACGCGGGATCGGCCTTCGCCGCGCCCAGGCGGCGGGACACCGCGGCCTGGCGGACGCTCTCGGTCTTGTTGAACGCAGGCGTGGGCTTCCACAAGAGCTGCTGCGGCGGACCTGGATACCGGCCCCGCACGCTGCGCGAGGTGCGCGAGCGGGTGGCGTACGCACGGCGTACTGGCGAGCCTGTCGCCAGGGCTCTCGTGCGGTGCGATGTGCCGTGATCTGCGGAGCGGATACCTGTGCTCCTCGACCGCCTGAGAACGGCGGACGAGGGCGTACCTGTGCATGAATGCGCGACAGCGCTGACGAGAGCAGCTGGGCTCGCGCCGCCCCAATCCGGGGCCCGCGCGGCGTTTCATGTCCGCCGTGGCTGTGGCCGTGGCCGCGGGCAAAGGGGAGCCGATTGCTGTATTCGGCGTACCCGTGATCAGCGAAACCCACCCGCTCCGCTAGCATGTTCGAGCTCACAATGATCACGTTGAAATATTACAAATCGGCTGAAAAATTGATATCTACGGTAGCGCGAGGGTGGTTTTCGCGAATAGGCGGCAGCCTTCGGTTGGCTGCATGGCGTCAACCACGCGTCATGCTGTGGGTCGCGGTGAGTGCGGTGGGCCTCGGATTCCTCATTGCACTGGAGATCGCCGCGCGTCGGTACGGGGAGCCGGGGCCGATCACCGACCAGGCGCGAGAGGTGATATTCGCCCCCAAGTCGGGGACGGTGCTGTACGTCAGTATGGCGTTGGTGATGGTGGTGCTCACCTGGCGGCAGCGGTTCATCGCGGTCGGCGCCGCGATCGGCATCGACGTCGTCTTCTGGCTTGTGCGGTGGGCTGTCGACGCCGAGATGATGTACGGCAACGGCGCGTTGTGGGTGACTTTGGCCTGTGCCGTCATCGCCGTCACGCGCCGCACCGGCCGGGACCGCGTCCTGCTGCTGAAAGGCGTCGGACTGGCCCTGCTGCTGGTGGCCGGCCGCAAGACCGGCTACACCTGGCTGCTGATCACGTCGAAGACCCGCCCGGCGGTGCTCGACCAGTACGTGGCAACCGCCGATCACGCGTTGGGCAACCCGTCATGGCTGGTAGGCCGGATTGTCGAGGCCACGGGCACGGTCGGCGCCGAGGTTCTCAACTGGGTCTACGTTCAGCTCGCGGTGGCCGCGGTCATCGTCGCGCTGTACCAGCTGCGCAACGTGGCGGTCGAGCGCTGCTTCCCGGGCCATCATCTGGTGCGCACGTTTCTGGTCATCGGCCTGCTCGGGCCGGGCATCTACATGCTCTACCCGGTGGTCGGACCGATCTTCGCCTACGGTGCCGACGGGGGGCACTGGGCGGTGGCCAATCTGTGGCCGAACACGCCGCCGCCGGTCAGTACCCCGCATCCGATGCTCTTCGACGAGGTCACCCCGCGCAATTGCATGCCCAGTCTGCACACGGCGTGGGCTGCCGCGATCTTCATTCATTCCCGCAAGGGCCCGCGGGCTCTGCGATTCCTGGGCGCGTTCTGGATGATGGCCACGCTCGGCGCAACGCTGGGCTTCGGCTACCACTACGGCGCGGACATCGTCGCCGGTGTGGTGTTCACGCTCACGATCGAGACGGCGCTGCGCTCGCTCGACCGCGGCTGGGACCGGCCGGGAATCCAGCTGGTCGGCTACGGCGCCGCGGTCTTCGCTGCGCTCTTGGCGTCGTATCGCTATCTGTCAATGGAGATGGCCCAACATCCGTGGGTGTTCGGGCCGCTGCTCATTCTGGCGATGAGCTCAGTGGTCTACGGCTACGTACGGACCACCAAGCTGTGGGAACGGACGCCCGCGTCGGCGCATCTGCCGGAACCGCGACGCGAACCGCAGCCCGAACTGGTATGAGGGTGCGCAGCACGCCCGTGACCTGACGCGTCAACGCGCCTCGACCCACCACAACCAAGAGGCCGCTGGTCGACCGGCTCAGCGACGGACCCCGGACCAGGATGGTCCGGGGCCTCGCTGTGATCGTGATTGTCGGAGCCTGGTGTCACAGCTCGCCCGTTCGGCCAGTCGTGGAGTTCTGGAGGCTCAGCGGGCCCCCGCGCCTCGGTCGTACGTCGGCCTCCGCTACCAGTGATCACCAGTTGTGGTCACTTTGCGTAGGAGGCAGCCCGGCCTCCGCTGCGAGATGCTGATTGCACAGACAGCCGTGCTGGGTTCGGTGGCGAAGGAGGCCCTTACGGCATGCACCCCGACTACGCCGAGGCACTTCTCCGCGCGCTGTTCACCCAGCCCCCGATCGGCCTGCACGTACTGGACCCCGATCTGCGGATCGTGCGGTTCAACGCCGCGGCGCCGGGCGCACAGGGCTTCAGCGAGAGTGAGGCCGTGGGTCGTAGCTTTCGGGACCTCGGGTTCGTTGCGGAGGACGTCGAACGCATGCTCCGCGGGGTGCTGGCCACCGGGGAATCGGTCAGCAACTTCCAGTACGAGGGCCGTCTGCCTCGTGGTCCCGATGGAGTGCGGGTGCTGGCCGTCTCGGCATTCCGCCTCCAGAGCGCCGACGGCCGCACCCTGGGGGTCGCCACCACGGTGGTCGACATCACCGAGCAGCATCGCGCCCAGCGACGGCTGGAACTGCTGTACCGCGCCGGTGAACGGATCGGGACCACCCTGGACGTGTTCCGTACGGCGCAGGAGCTCGCCGGCGTGGCTGTGCCCGGCCTGGCCGACGTGGTGGCGGTCGACGTTCTCGATTCCGTGCTGCACGGCGATGCCCCCGCTCCGGGGCCCTTGCTCAACCAGGTCACCCTGCGACGGGCGGGCTTCCAGGCGGCGGCTCCGGAGGCGGTCCACAGCTCGTACGAGATGGGGGATGTCAGGTTGATGCGGTACGGCACCCCGTATGCCCAGTCCCTGACAGACCTGCGGCCCCGTCTCATTCGCGAACTGGGAAAGGACGAAGGGTGGCCGACCAGGGACCCGGTCCAGGCCCGGATGCTGCGGGAGGCGGGTGCGCACTCGGTCATGGCCGTGCCGCTGGCGGCGCGTGGAGTGGTCCTCGGGGTGGCGGCCTTCTTCCGCACGAAGCGTTCACCGCCCTTCGAGGAAGCCGACCTGAGCGTCGCCGCTGACCTGGTGGCCCGTGCCGCGGTATGCATCGACAACGCCCGCCGCTACACGCGCGAGCACACCCTCGCCCGACTCACTCAGCGGTCATTGGTGCCCACCCGGCTGCCCACGCACACGGCCGTGGAGACCGCGTACACCTATCTGCCGGTGGCCTCCGGCGGCGCCTGGTACGACGTCATCCCGCTGTCCGGCGCGCGGGTCGCGCTCGTGGCGGGCGATGTGTGCGGGCAGGGCA
Organism: Streptomyces sp. NPDC060064; assembly: GCF_042736455.1. Classification (NCBI taxonomy): domain Bacteria; kingdom Bacillati; phylum Actinomycetota; class Actinomycetes; order Kitasatosporales; family Streptomycetaceae; genus Streptomyces; species Streptomyces sp. NPDC060064. Next base: position 135,785 of record NZ_JBHWWF010000017.1, on the reverse strand, counting down.
TGGGGGCCGTGACCACCATGGGACGGCTGCGCACGGCAGTCACCGCCTTCGCCGCCATGGACCTGCCGCCCGACGAGCTTCTCGAACGCCTCCACAGCCTGACCGAGGAACTCTCCCGCGACTACCCGCCTGCGCAGCACGAGCACTGGTCGGAGTTGACGGCGACCTGCCTCTACATCGTCTACGACCCCTCCGACGGCAGTTGCGTCCTGTCCCGGGCCGGTCACCCTCCGCCCGTCCTTGCCCTGCCCGATGGCACGGTGCGGATCGTTGAAACCCCGACCGGTCCCGTCCTGGGGCGGGGAGCCCCCTCGTACGCCAGTGCGAGCGTGGATGTGCCCGAGGGCAGCGTCCTCGCCCTTCACAACACCGGGCTCCTCCAGGGCACCACGGAAAGCCGGCTTCCCGTCTATCGGAAAGCCCTGGGCAGAACCACGGGAACCCTGCAGGACACGTGCGACGATCTGGCTGCCTCACTGCTCCCCGAGGCCCCCGACGACGATGCCCTGCTGCTACTCGCACGTACCCGCGCACTTGGCCCGGACAAGCTGGCCTCCTGGACGCTGACCAACACCCCGGAGAGCGCCGCCGAGGCCCGCCGCCTGGTCAGCGGACAGCTCGCGGAATGGGACCTCACCGACCTCGACTTCAGCACCGGGCTCATCGCCAGCGAACTGGTGACCAATGCCGTCCGCTACTCCGACGGGCCGATCGGGCTCCGCCTGATCCGCGACGCCGTTCTGACCTGTGAGGTCGTGGACTTCAGCAACGCCTCCCCACATCTGCGACACGCCGAGGATGACGACGAAGGCGGCCGCGGCCTGTACCTGGTCGCCCAGTTCACCGAGAACTGGGGCACCCGACGCACGGGGAGAGGCAAGATCATCTGGACGGAGCAGACGCTCCACTGACGCGAGCACACCGGGGCTGAGCAGTCGGAGGGGTGGTGGGCGTGGGGCAGCCCTCAGAGCTCGCGGTGCACCTTGGAGTTGGAGGCCTGGGCGCGGGGGCGGACCACCAACAGGTCGATGTTGACGTGGGAGGGGCGGGTGATGGCCCAGGTGATGGTCTCTGCGACGTCGTCGGCGGTGAGGGGCTCGGCCACGCCCGCGTAGACCTTGGCGGCCTTCTGCTCGTCACCGCGGAAGCGGGTTGTGGCGAACTCCTCGGTCTTGACCATGCCCGGGGCGATCTCGATCACGCGGACCGGGGTGCCGACGATCTCCAGGCGGAGGGTCTCGGCCAGGACGCGGGCGCCGTTCTTGGCGGCGACATAGCCGGCGCCGCCCTCATAGGTGGCGTGGCCCGCGGTGGAGGAGAGGATCACGACGGTGCCGTCGCCGCTCGTGGTGAGCGCCGGGAGCAGGGCCTGGGTGGTGTGGAGCGTGCCGATGACATTGACCTCGTACATCGTGCGCCAGTCGGCGGGATCGCCGGTGGCGACGGGGTCGGCTCCGAGTGCGCCGCCGGCGTTGTTGACGAGGACGTCGCAGCGGTCGAGGGAGGCGGCGAAGGTGTCGACGGCCTGGCGGTCGGTGACATCGAGGGCGTACGCGGTGGCCTGGTAGCCCGCGCCGGTGAGCTCGGCGGCGAGTGCCTCGACGCGGTCCTTGCGGCGGGCGGTGAGGACGACGTGGTAGCCGGCGGCTGCCAGTTGCCGTGCCGTGGCGGCTCCGATGCCGCTGCTGGCTCCGGTGATGACGGCGACGGGGGTCCCAGCGGCGGTCATGTCGTACTCCTCGTGCGTGTGATCTATTACGGCCAGGATAGGCGGCCTTGTGCGGGTCGCGGAGTCAGCGTCCGCGGGGGGCGTACATGATCACGGCCATGCCCGCCAGGCAGACCATGGCTCCGATCACGTCCCAGCGGTCGGGGCGATAGCCGTCGGCGACCATGCCCCAGGCGATCGAGCCCGCCACGAAGACTCCGCCGTACGCGGCGAGGATGCGCCCGAACTCGCCGTCCGGCTGGAGGGTGGCGACGAAGCCGTACGCACCGAGGGCGATGACTCCTGCGCCGATCCAGATCCAGCCCCGGTGCTCCCTGAGCCCTTGCCAGACGAGCCAGGCTCCGCCGATCTCGAAGAGGGCGGCGACGAGGAAGAGAGCGGCGGAACGGGCGACGAGCATGGATACAGGCTGTCATGCAGGAGGCCGGAGACTCGCCGGAGCTGATGAATAATCAGGTCAATGGGGATTAATCGGTATCTTCTGACTATGTGTGCGATGCGCAAGGCGCTGTGGGCGGTGTCCGCCGCGGCGGTGATGGTGGTCGGTTCGGGGGCGAGCGCGGCCGCGGGTGACCGGGTGATCGCGCCGGAGTCGGATGTGGCGCACCACGGTCATGTCTCGCTGACGGACGGGTGGCTGGCGGTCTGGCTGCTGAGTGAGAGTCACGGTCCCTCCAGCCTCATGAACGCGACCGTGCGGCTGTCCTTCTCGGTGCCTCTGGCCGGAGTGCAGGAACTCCCGGCCGGGTGTCTGTGGGCCGAAGACCGGGTGGTGTTCTGTGCCACGGGCTCGCTGCCGGCGGGCGGGGTCGGACGGCAGCTCGCGCTCGATCTGAGGACGGTGGGCACACCGGACGAGGTGGTCGTGACCGTCGGTACGCAATGGAACGGCGGCGCGACCGACCGGAACCCGCAGAACAACGAGCACCGGGTGCTGGTGCCGGCGACCGGGGACCGGTACGTCTTCTGAGCGGGTGCTTTCCCGGTTGGCTGCTCAGCGGCCGGCTGCCCAGGCGATATAGCCGTCGGGGCGGATCAGGAGCGCAGTGCGGCGGTCCGTCGTCCAGTGCGCCCGTATGACACGGCCGGGGGCGGCAGGGGCCGCGGGTGTCTCTCCTGCCGGGCCGACCAGTACGAACTCGCCCTTGCGCAGCAGTTCGTAGAGCCGGCCCTCAGTGAGATCCAGGTCCGGTGCGCGCCTGCCCGTGAGGCGGTGGGCGCCGCGCGTCGCGCCGTACGAGATGCCGATGCCGGAGATCATGCCCATCGCCCTGTCGGCGGCGGGACGGACCGCGTTCAGGAACCGGGCTGCGAGGGAGCGGGCCGTGCGCTGAAGCGGGGTGTGGGCCATGGCGAGGCGGACGATCGCGCCACTGCTGCGCAGCACCATCGCGCCGACGCGGTGCCGCTCGGTCTGGTAGCTGTCGAGCAGGGCCTGGGGGTCGGGGGCGTCGCCGTGGAGGACCGAGGCAAGCTTCCAGGAGAGGTTCGCCGCGTCCTGGAGGCCGGTGTTCATGCCCTGGCCGCCGGCCGGGGAGTGGACGTGCGCCGCGTCGCCGGCGAGGAAGACGCGACCGGTCCGGTAGGCGGGGACCTGGCGCTCGTCGCTGTGGAACCGGGAGATCCAGCGGGGGTCGTGCATGCCGTGGTCGGTGCCGAGGGCGAGACGGGTGATCTCGCGCACCTCCTCGAGGTCGACGGGCTCGCTGTCCGGGACCTGGCGCTTGCGGTTCCAGCCCATGACCCGGTACCAGCCGTCGCCGAAGGGGGCGATGAAGGCGAAGGCGTCTCCCGTGCCGTTGACGGTGAGCAGGTCTTCGGGCTCCTCGGTGAGCTTCACGTCCGCAAGGACGATGGACCGGATCACGGAGACGCCCGGGAACGGCAGGCCCAGGGACTTGCGCACGGCGCTGCGCACTCCGTCGGTGCCGACCAGATAGCGGGCCCGGAGGGTGGTCCGCACGCCTTCGGCGTCCTGGATCTCGGCGGTGACCGAGCCCCCGTCCGAGCCCGAGCCCGAGCCCGAGCCCGAGCCCGAGCCTGCGTCCGCGTCGGCGGACTGGTGCAGGCCGAGCAGTTCCGTCCCATACCGGAAGTCGACGCCGGTGGACAGCGCCCGGCGCTCCAGCAGATGCTCCACCTCGTACTGCGGGGTGATCAGCAGATAGGGGAAGCGGGACGGCAGCCGGGACAGGTCCAGCGAAAGCCGGCCGAACAGCCGCAGGCCGGTGATCGGGGTGCCCTTCTTGACCAGTTCGTCGGCCAGGCCCCGGGCGTCGAGGAGCTCAAGCGTGCGGGCGTGCACCCCGAAGGCGCGCGTCATATTGCTGGTCTCGTGCGGACGGCGCTCCATGACCGTGACCGAGACGCCCGCTGCGGCGAGGTCGCCCGCGAGCAGCATCCCGGTGGGGCCCGCGCCCACGACGAGGACGTCAGTGATGTCGCCCGCTGTATCGGCTGCGCGGGATGTTCCGTTGGTGCTGGGCGTGCCGGTCATGGCTTTGCCTCCTGAATGCCAACGCTCGTTGGTCAACGCTTGTTGGCAAATGTAGAGCCGACGGCACTGGCGTGTCAACACTTGTTGGCCTACAGTTGTTGGCATGACGACGGAAGCCCCCAGCGGTCCACGCCGCTCCGATGCCACCAAAGCCGCCATCCTCGAAGCCGCCCGCGAGCGCTTCGCGGCCGACGGGTATGAGCGCGCCACCATCCGTGCCATCGCGCGCGACGCCGGCATCGACCCGTCGATGGTCATGCGCTACTACGGAAACAAGGAGGGGCTGTTCGCCGCCGCCTCCGAATTCGACCTGCGACTACCGGAGTTGGGCGCTCTGCCCCGCAAGCACATAGGCGCGGTACTCGTCTCCCACTTCCTCGACCGGTGGGAGCAGGACGAGGTACTGACCGCTCTGCTGCGGGCCAGCGTCACCAACGCGGCGGCAGCCGAGCGCGCGCAACAGATCTTCAAGGGGCAGCTCGGGCCCGTCGCCGTCGGCGTCTGCCCGGACCCCGCCGAGGCTCCCCGCCGGGCCGCACTTGTCGCCTCGCAGATCCTCGGCATGGCGCTTGCGCGCTATGTGCTCCACTTCCCGCCCGCCGTCGAGATGACCCGTGAGGAGGTGGTGAGCTGGCTGGCCCCGACCGTGCAGCGCTATCTGACGGACGAGCGACCGTAGCTGGTGCCGTTGAGCCCGGGTCGTTGGGCTTGGGCCGTCGAGCCTTCGCCGAGTTGGGCAGAGTTGCGCCGAGTTGCGCCGAGACTGCGCCGTACAATTTCTGCATGACGCAGAAGAGTACGGATGGCCGCAGCGGGCTGATGAGAGAGCTGTCCACCGCGTCGCGCCGCTATATGGCCTCGTACGCCCTCTTCAACCAGGCGCTCGCCGATCATCTGCAGCTGCACCCCACCGATCTGCAGTGCCTCAATCTGCTCAGCCTGGAGCCGGAGCCCGTCACCACCGGCCGGGTCGCCGAGCTGACCGGGCTCACCACCGGGTCCGCGACGCGGCTCGTCGACCGGCTGGAGCGGGCCGGCTATGTCACGCGTGAGCGCGACACCGCGGACCGGCGACGGGTGCTCGTGACCCTCGTGCCCGAGCGCGTGGCGGAGTTCGGTGCTGTGTGGCAGAAGCTGAATGGCGCCTGGTTCGCGATGTTCGATGCGTACAGCGACGACGAGATCGCCCTGCTCACGGCTCATATGCGACGGACTGTGGAGCTCAGCGCCGCGCAGGTCGAGCGGCTGCGCGGCGGGCAACTCTGAACTACGGCATCATCGCATTTTTCAGGTACGGCCCCCGCGGCCCCACGGCGCTGACGCACTACGCGGCAGCGCCGCCGAATTCGCGCAGCGCGGTCTCGACGATGGCTTCCAGCCGCGCGTGGTGCGCGCCCCGCCAGTAGACGCGCTCGCACGCCGTGCACTGCGCGAAGACGTCGTACGAGCGCTGTGTGCCCTGCTCAAGATGTTCCTGGACCGAGTCCTTGTCGGTGTCGGTCAGCCGGCCGTTGCATGCCGTGCAGCGGGTCCATGGCGCGAGTACCGGCGCGAACCGTTCGAGTACGTCCCGGAGTTGGTCCTCGGGCCGGTCGCTGTAGATGTACGCCCCCGCCCAGAGCTCCCGCCGCCGCAGCAGCCCGCGGTCCCGGGAGAGCAGTACCCGCCGCTCCTTCGCCGAGAGCGCGGCCAGGGCGGGGTCGCCGATGTCCTCGTTCTCGTACGCCGCATCGACGCCGAGGAGCCGCAGCCGCCGCGCCAGTGTGCCGAGGTGGACGTCGAGCAGAAAGCGCAGCGGCGCACCGGGCACCTGCTGCGGCCGCTCGACGGAGAGGACCTCGACGTTCTCGCCCGCGCGCGGGATGTGGGACACGGTGACCTGGCGGCCGTCGACGAGCAGCCGGCCCGCCTCGGTGAGCGGGACGCCGAGTGACTCGACGACATGGCCGAGTGTCGAGGAGCCGTCGGTGACCAGGGTCGTACGGCCCGCGCGGCGCTCCGACGGGACGAAGAGACACAGCTCAGGGGCGACGCTGAGGGTGATTTCCGGTCCGTTCACGCGGCAAGCATGTCATCGGGCGGCGCGCGTCAGCCAGGGCTTTCCGGTCCGGCGGGATCCGGCGGGTTCCTGCGGGTTCCTGCGGGTTTCTCCGGGCTCCTGCGGGCTCCTGCGGGACCCGCGGTCTCCGCCGGTTCCTCCGGGCTCCTGCGGGACCCGCGGTCTCCTGCGGGCCTGGTGGGGTGGAGCTGCGGCCGACCGGTCCGGCCGGGTCCACTGCGGCCCGGTCGGATCCGGTCAGGCGCGGAAGGAATCCGCGTTCTCCTTCGCCCACTCGGCGAAGGTGCGGGCCGGGTGCCCGGTCAGCTCCTCGACGTTGCTGGTGAGAGGAGTGGGTGAACCGTCCGTCGAGGCCCAGTAGTCGAGCAGCCCGTCCGCGAAGGAGGCGGGCATGTAGTCGGCCATGGACTCCTTCCAGGCCTCGCGTGTCACGGTGTTGAAGGGGATGGTGCGGCCCGCGGCGTGCTCGAGGATCGCGATCTGCTCGGTGAAGGTGAGGGACTCGGGACCGGTCAGGTGGTACGTCGCGCCCCGCAGCAGCGGCCGTGTGAGGACCGCGAGCGCGGCTTCGGCGATGTCCCGCTCATGGATCGGATCGCCGTAACTGCCGGGGTACGGAAGGTCGATCGCGCCCGTGGACCGCAGTGCCCACAGCCACGGGCGCGCGTTGCTCGCGAAAGCGCCGGGCTGCAGGACGGTCGTTTCGAGGGGTGAGGCCGCGAGCGCCTGCTCGACCGCGAGATGGGACGCGGCGATCGGGTTGTCGGCGGCGCCGGGGTCGAGGACCGAGCTGGAGGAGAGCAGCACGATGTGCTCGACCCCTGCCGCCGCGGCTTCTTCGAGGAAGGCGCCGATCTGCGACGGCTCGGCGTAGAGGAAGACGGAGGTGACCGATTCGAGGGCGGCCGGGAAGGTCGCGGGGTCGTCGAGGGCGCATTTCACGGCCTTGACGCCCGCGGGCAGGCTGAGCTTCTCGGGGCTGCCGGAGGCGGCGCGGACGTCGACTCCCGCCTCGTGCAGGAGCGTTATGAGGGTGGAGCCGACCTGGCCTCGGCTTCCGGTGACGAGGATGGGCATGGAGGGATTCCTTTGTAACTCGGAGAGGGCAGCCGCAAACGAAAATATTCTACGTTGCGCAGAAGCTGCGTGACGCAGATGAATATCCGCGAAAAGGGCCCGCTCGTCAAGCGGGCCCCGCCTCCTCATCCATCAGGCTGATGCGCCAGTCGTTGGACCGCAGGATCTGGCCGGGCGGGTACTCGAAGTCGCACTCGCCCACCAGTTCGAAGCCCGCCTTCCTGCACACCGCGTTGGAGGGGCCGTTGGCCACGGACGGGAAGGCATGCAGATGGCGGTGCTTCTGCTCCGCCCGCGCCATGGCGACGACCGCCAGCGTGCCCGCCGTCGCGATGCCCCGCCCCTGGAACCCGGGCAGGACACTCCACCCCGTCTCGTACACCTGCCCCCCGTCCCACGTCTGCTCCCAGAAGCCGACGGTGCCGACGACCTCCTCGCTCCCCTCCAGCACAATGCGGAACATCCGGCCCCTGCCCGTCCGGTCCGCGCTCAGATCCACATACCGCTGATGCCGCTTGATCAGCTGTTCTTCCGTCTCCGGGCCCCCCAGGTGATCCATCAGCTCCGGTGCGTTCGCAGCGCGGAGCAGGTCGAAGTCGTCCTCGGACCATGGCTCGATCCGTACCGTCGATGCTTTGATCTCCATGCCACGCACTGTAGGACGAGGGTCGGACAAGCGGGGGTCGGAAGATGAGCTTCACCGGTGTATGGACGGTCGGCGCCGTTCCCGACGCCGAAGTCGCCGCCCTGCCCGGACGGTTCGTCGATCTGACGGGAGACCTCGCGGGGGAGTGGACCACACCTCCCGGCTACGCCGAGGATCTGACCTGGTGGCTCGGCGGCGGCGACCGCGAGCCCTACTTCACGCCCGAACCCACCCCCGCCGCCCTCCGCTTCGCCGCCTTCGCACGCAGCGGCGGCCCGAGTTCCCCGGCTGTCGCCGCCATGAAAGAGGCCGGCATGGACCTGCTGCGCGATACGGAAGGGAGCGCCGTGTTCGTTGCCTCGGCGCGCAAGGGCGACCCGGCCGGCGCTCTCTGCTACGGGCTCGGGGCCGAGGCCACGGCCCGACTGCCGGGCTGGTTCGGCGACTTTCTGCTGACAGCCGCCGAGGTACGCGCCGTTCTCCCGCACGCCGAGTCCGCACTCGCCGTCACCGGGCCCCGCCGCACCGAGGTCCTCGCTCGCATCGACGCCTGGATGTCGGCCATGAGCGACGCCCCGGAATTCGACGCGCGCACACTGCTGGACGGGCCGTTGCGGGTGCTGCGGTACGCGGCGGCCAATGGCTCGGGCGCGGTCGGCGTCACCGAGCGCTACTGAGTGTTGCCAAGGGGTGGGCGCGCGTACGCGGTCGGCGGGACGCCCACCGTCGCCGTGAAGTCCCGTACGAGATGCGCCTGATCGCTGTACCCGAGCTCAGCGGCGAGCGCTGCCCAGTCAAGACCGCCTCCCGAACGTTCGCCGTCGCCCGGGACCTCACCCATCGGGCCTTCACCCGCCGGGCCCTCGCCCGACTCGGCGCGCTCCAGTGCCTCGTGGATGCGATAGCGCAGGATGACCCACTTGGGACCGACCCCGACGTACGCGGCGAACAGCCGCTGCAGCGAGCGCGCCGACACTCCTTCCGCGGCCGCCAGCTCGGCGACCCGCCGGATCGAGCGGTCCGTACGCACCAGGTCGACCAGCGCCATCGCGCGCAGCGCCTGCGGGTCGGCGTCCGGCTCGAGCCCCAGCAGGAAGGCGTCCAGCGCGGCGACCCGCGCGTCCTCCGCCTGGGCCTGAGCCTCCGCCTGGGCCTGAGCCTCCGCCTGAGCCCCCGCCCCCGCCTGGCCCTGTGCCCCCGGCCGCCCGTCCTCCGCCGCCTCCGGTCTGAGGATCCCGAGGACTGTGTCCTGGTCCGCGCCCGGCAGTACGTCCGCGATCGGCAGCCGCTGTCCCGTCCAGTCGGACACCGGCCGGTCCGGCGCGAACGGCCGGAAGCCGCCGGGGCGGAACTGCACCCCGCACACCCGACCCCGCCCCTCCAGTTTCTGTGTGAAGAGCCGCAGGCCGATGCCCGCGACCTCGCCCCAGCCGGCCTCGTCGCCGTACCGCTGGAAGACGACGTTCACAGATGGATGGGGCACCACATGGGAGGCGTACGGCTCCGTCAAGTCCCAGTCGATGAGCCAGTAGTGCTCGAGATACGGACGCAGTGCCGGGGTGGGCTCGCGGCGGCGGAAACGTACGCGCGCGAAGAGCTCTTGGGCTTCGACGATGCCCCGGGTGTCGCGTCGCGGACCTGCCATGCGGGGATCCTATGTCGCCTTTGTTCAATACGCAGGGCGTCGGCCGCGCCTACCGTCGAACCATGACGAACAGCATCAGTGACCTCCTCGAATCGGCCGTGGAACGTGCTGTACCGGTGGTACGCGGCATCGCCGACGACCGGCTGGCCGACCCGACCCCCTGCACCGAGTACGACGTACGCGACCTGATCGATCACCTCCTCCAAGTGGTGATCAACTTCCAGGCCCTGGCGGCGCGGAAGGACGCTGACTTCGCCTCCGTGCGGCACTACACCCACGGTGACTGGCGGGGCCGGTTCGCCGACGAGGCCGCCGCGCTCGTCGCAGCGTGGGCGGTTCCCGGCGCCGAGGCGGGCACGACGGGGACCATGGGGCTGCCGGCCAGGACCGTGGGGCAGATGGTGCTGGGCGATCTGACCGTGCACGCCTGGGACCTGGCCCGCGCCACCGGGCAGGAGTTCACGCCGGACCAGGTTGTGGTCGGTGAACTCGGGCCCTCGCTCGCGGAGATGGCGCCGATGGCGCGCAAGGGAGGCGTGTTCGGCGAGCCGTTTCCGCTGGCGGAGGGGGAGCGGGCATCGGAGTTCGACCGGGTGCTGGCCCTGACCGGCCGGGACCCGCACTGGCAGCCGTAACAGCAGGAACCGGTGGCTACCGCCTCGTCGGCGGACTCCCGTCCCGGCCGCCCGGCTGCTTGCCCTGGCGACGGGCCTGGCGGGTCAGGCGGCCCCGGTTCTCCCGCTGGTAGCGCCGCTCCAGGCGGGCCTGGTGGTCGCGGCGGTCGCGGTACTCCCGGTACCCCATGTCGTCCCGGCCTGGGGAACGGCTGCCGCCGCGACCGTAACGGACATGGCCGAAGACCAGCACAGCCGCGGCCACCCACAGGACGGGCTCCATGAACCCGAAGCCGATCAGGGCCACGACGACGAGCACCAGTACAGGGTTCACGGTGGACCTCCGCGCGTGGACAGGAAGTTCACGCTGCCGAGGTCTCGGGCGGCCGCGCTGTCCAACCTAGCCCTGCCCGCGCGCCCGGAGAAGACACCCGACGAGCATTCCGGCAGGCACTCCCTGGACGAGCGTCAGCAGCAGAAACAGCGGTGAGGTCACGCGCGGGACGCTGTGTGTCGCCCGGAATCGTGCGCAATCCCGACAAGCTCGCCGCCGTACGGGACTCGGACGACGGCTAGACTCGCCGCCCACCATCCCGAGGGGAGCCTGTGGACGTGCCGGATGTGTCTCGACCGCGTGTGGGTGTGGCCGTACTGACGAGGGGTACGCGGCCCGACGAACTGCGGGCCCTGCTCGACTCGGTGGCCCGGCAGGACTGCCCCGCGACACGCGTGGTGGTCGTCTGCAACGGCTCGCCGGTCTCCGAACTGCCCGAGCTCCCGGACCGCGCGACCGCCGTCGAACTGCCGGAGAACCTCGGTGTTGCCGGCGGCCGCAATGCCGCCATGGCCCGGCTGCGGGAGTTCGGGGACGTGGACGTCCTGGTCGACCTCGACGACGACGGGCTGCTGATCGCGGCGGACGTCTTCCGCCGGATCGGCGATCTGTACGCCGCCGATCCGGAGTTGGGCATCGTCAGTTTCCGTATCGCCGACGAGACCGGCTTCACCCAGCGGCGGCACGTGCCCCGGCTGCGCTCCGGCGATCCGATGCGCGGCGGCCCGGTAACCACGTTCCTCGGCGGCGGCCACGCCCTGTCGATGGCGATGCTCGACCGGATCGGCGGCTGGCCGGACGACTTCTTCCTCACGCACGAGGAGACCGACCTGGCCTGGCGCGCTCTGGACAGCGGCTGGAAGATCGTTTACGCGCCGGAGCTGGTGCTGCAGCATCCGCGTACGTCTCCGGCCCGGCACGCGGAGTACTACCGCATGACCGCCCGCAACCGGGTCTGGCTCGCGAAACGCCGTCTTCCGGCCCCGCTCGCGCCGGTCTACCTGGGAACCTGGACCGCGCTTACGCTGCTCCGTACGCGGTCGGCGCCCGGCCTGCGCGCCTGGTTCGGCGGTTTCGCGGAGGGAGTCCGTACGCCGTGCGGGAAGCGGCGGCCGATGCGCTGGAGCACTGTGTGGCGGATGGCCCGCCTGGGACGCCCGCCGGTCATCTAGCCCGCAGCCGCAGCCGCAGCCACCCCGCAGCCGCAGTAGCCACGGCCGAAGCCGCAGAGACGGCCGCAGCCGAAAGCGCCTGGCGGCTCAGGGCCACACCAAGCAGTACGGCTGGTGCCCCGCCTCGTGGAGCCGGACCGAGAAGTCCTGCCACTCGTGCAGCAGTTGGTAGACATTGAAAGCGTCGCGCGGACCGCCCCGGTCCGGGACGGTCGACCAGATGAAGGCCGCCGCGCCCACCGACTCCTCGCCGATGCCGCGCAGCGGGTCGACCACCGTCATCGGAAGCTTGACCACCGCATAGTCGGGGTGGAGGACCACCAGTTCCAGCGGCGGCACCTTGTTCAGCGGCATGCCCTGGATGCCCGTGAGCACCATGGCGGCTATGGTCTCCGGCTTGATCTTGGCGAACATTCCGCCCATGCCGAGCTCGTCGCCGCCCAGCTCCTCAGGGCGCATCGAAATCGGCACCCGAGCGGCAGTGGCCCCGTCAGGTGCGCCGAAGTATTTGTAGGTCACCCCCACTCGGCCGCTCCTGCTTCCCATGGGTTCATCCGCGCCGGCATCGCCTCGCCGGTGCTTTCCCCGCCGGGCAGGCTCAGGACCCAGGTCGTCGGTCCCCTCGCCCAGTCCGCCACCGCGATGCATATCTCCACCCGACCACTCGCAGCCCCCGCCGCGCAACCCGATCATCGTGACAGTGACCTCCCCCACGAAAGTGCTGTGAAACACCGGTCCCCAAGAACTTCGGGGCCTCTGACACCATGGATTCCGTGAGCTTTCCCTATGTCGCCCCAGTTTCGCAGACGCGAGAGGGATGACGCCCTTTTGTAATACGAGGAGATCGCCCCATCCGCTCACCGGTGGCCGAGATCATCTGTCCCGGCCCCTCGACCGCCCGCATCGCAGATCAGGACCAAAGTGTCGTATTCATACGAAGCCCCAGTTTCGCAGGCGCTTTTCGACCGGGCGTCACTCGTGACGCCCGGCGGCGTGAACTCTCCCGTCCGTGCCTTCCGCGCCGTGGGCGGTACGCCCCGGTTCATGGTGTCCGGTACCGGCCCGTACCTCACTGACGCGGACGGGCGCGAGTATGTCGACCTCGTCTGCTCGTGGGGTCCGATGATCCTCGGGCACTCCCACCCGGCCGTCATCGAGGCGGTGCAGGCCGCGGTCGCCCGCGGCACCTCCTTCGGTACGCCGGGCGAGGGCGAGGTCGCCCTCGCCGAGGAGATCGTGGCCCGCGTCGAGCCGGTGGAGCAGGTACGGCTTGTTTCCAGCGGTACGGAAGCGACGATGTCCGCGATCCGCCTCGCCCGCGGTTTCACCGGCCGGGCCAAGGTCGTGAAGTTCGCCGGCTGCTACCACGGACATGTGGACGCGCTGCTCGCCGCGGCCGGCTCCGGGGTGGCGACCTTCGGGCTGCCGGACACCCCGGGGGTCACGGGCGCGCAGGCCGGCGACACCATCGTGCTGCCGTACAACGATCTCGAAGCGGTGCAGGAGGCCTTCCACAACCACCCGGGCGAGATCGCGTGCGTGATCACCGAGGCCTCGCCGGGCAACATGGGCGTCGTGCCGCCGCGGCCGGGCTTCAACGAGGGGCTCAAGGCGGCCTGCGCCAAGAACGGCGCGCTGTACATCTCCGACGAGGTCATGACCGGATTCCGTACGTCGAAGGCCGGCTGGTACGGCGTCGACGGCGTCGCGCCCGACCTGATGACCTTCGGCAAGGTCATGGGCGGCGGCTTCCCGGCCGCCGCGTTCGGCGGCCGCAAGGACGTCATGGAGTACCTCGCCCCGGCCGGCCCCGTCTACCAGGCGGGCACCCTCTCCGGTAACCCCGTCGCCACCGCCGCCGGCCTCGCGCAGCTGCGGCTGCTCGACGACGCCGCGTACGAGAAGATCAACGCCGTCTCGGCCGCCATCCAGACGCTGCTGACGGACGCGCTCGCCAAGGAGGGCGTCGCCCACCGGCTGCAGACCGCGAGCAATATGTTCTCCGTCTTCTTCACGGACAGGGACGTCAGGAACTACGAGGACGCGAAGAAGCAGGAGTCCTTCCGCTTCAACGCGTTCTTCCACGCGATGCTCTCCCGGGGCGTCTATCTGCCGCCGTCCGCCTTCGAGTCCTGGTTCGTCTCCACGGCCCACGACGAGCGGGCGATCGAGCGGATCGCCGCCGCACTTCCCTCCGCCGCCCGCGCCGCCGCCGAGGCGACGGAGGTGTCCGCATGAGCGAGATCACCGTCGTCCACCTGGTGCGGCACGGCGAGGTCCACAACCCCGACGGGGTGTTGTACGGCCGCCGTTCCGGCTACCACCTCTCCGAGCTCGGCCGGCAGATGGCCGACCGGGTCGCCGAGCATCTCGCGGGCCGCGACATCACCCATGTGGTGTCCTCGCCGCTGGAGCGCGCGCAGGAGACCGCCGGGCCCGTCGCCAAGAGCCACGGCCTCACCCTCGACACCGACGAGCGGCTGATCGAGGCAGGCAATGTCTTCGAGGGCAAGACCTTCGGAGTGGGCGACGGCGCGCTGCGCAAGCCGGCCAACTGGAAGCATCTGACCAACCCGTTCCGCCCGTCCTGGGGTGAGCCGTACGTCGATCAGGTCGTACGGATGATGGGTGCGCTGAACTCCGCGCGAGACGCGGCCCGCGGGCACGAGGCCGTCTGCGTCAGCCATCAGCTGCCGATCTGGATCGTGCGGAGCTTTGTCGAGCGGCGCCGGCTCTGGCACGATCCGCGCCGCCGGCAGTGCACTCTCGCGTCCCTGACCACCTTCACGTATCAGGACGACAAGATTGTCTCGGTCGGCTACACCGAGCCGGCGCGCGATCTCGTACCGGCGCATCTTCTGGCGGGCGCGAAACCCGTGAAGGGCAAGTCCAAAGCATTCGGTGCGTAGTTGCTCACGAAAATAGTTGGCACCCTTCGGAACCTCCGCCTTCCACCCGGCATCTAAGTCGGTGCCGGTGTGGATGGGCTCTCTGGACCAAGAGAGAGCGCGGATGGGGACGATATGCGCGACGTCAGTCGAAGGGGTTTGCTCGGGGCGGGACTTGGGGCGGCGGCCGCGATCGGGATCGCGGGCTGCGGCTCCACCGGCCAGGGCGGAGCGGGACAGGCCGGGGCCGGCAAGGACAGCGGCAAGGGCGGCAAACCCTCCAAGATCGAAGGCCGGCCGATCGGCGACGGTTCCACGTCCGACACCGGAAAGCAGCCGCATCAGCCGCCGAAGCCCGTTCCTCTCGAACCGGGCCAGACGCCGCCGCAATTCGTGATCTTTTCCTGGGACGGGGCGGGCGAGGTCGGCAACGGCCTCTTCCCGCGCTTCCTCGAACTCGCCAAGAATCACGATGCGGCGATGACCTTCTTCCTCTCCGGGATCTATCTGCTCCCCGAGTCGAAGAAGACGCTCTACCGCCCTCCGAACAACGGCATCGGCGCGTCCGACATCGGCTATCTCACCGACGACCACATCAAGGCGACGCTGAAGTACATACGCCAGGCATGGCTCGACGGCCATGAGATAGGCACGCACTTCAACGGGCACTTCTGCGCCGGTTCCGGAACGGTCGGCAACTGGTCGCCCGCGGACTGGCAGAACGAGATCGACCAGGCTGTGAAGTTCGTCACCGAGTGGCGTACGAACACCGGCTGGACCGACATCGACCCGCTGCCGTTCGACTACCGCAAGGAACTGGTCGGCGCCCGCACCCCCTGTCTGCTCGGCCAGGACAAGCTGCTGCCGACCGCGAAGAAGCTCGGCTGGCGCTACGACGCGAGCTCACCCGGCGGCCGCCAGATGTGGCCCGAAAAGCGACAGGGCCTCTGGGATCTGCCGCTGCAGCAGGTGCCGTTCCCCGGGCACTCCTTCGAGGTGCTCTCGATGGACTACAACATCCTCGCCAATCAGTCGCAGAATTCGACCAAGGGCATGCCCGAGCGCTATCCCGGCTGGAAGAAGCAGGCCACCGAGGCCTATCTCGCCGGATTCAAGCGCGCCTACGAGTCGAATCGCGCGCCGCTCTACATAGGCAACCACTTCGAGCAGTGGAACGGCGGCATCTACATGGACGCCGTCGAGGAAGCACTCAAGGGCATGGCCGGCAAGAAGGACGTACGGCTGGTCTCCTTCCGGCAGTTCTGCGACTGGCTCGACGTCCAGGACCCGAAGGTGCTCGCCAAGCTCCGTACGCTCGAGGTCGGTCAGTCCCCGGCCGGCGGCTGGAACACATTCCTTAAGGCAGCCTGACAAGGGGCTATCCGGGCACCTCGGGGGGCGCGGAAAGATCCCCGGAACGGCCATGCGAAACTTTTCACATGAGCCTTAGCCGTGCCTCCCGCGCCGCCCTGCTGACCGCCGTGGTCGCAGTCGGCGCGATCAGTCTGTCGGCCTGCAGCGGTGACTCCAACGGCAAGTCCGGCGGTGGCGGCAACACCAACTTCGTCACCGACTCCGGCGGTATCTCCACCGTCGCGAAGGGGAAGCGCACTGCCCCCAACAAGCTGTCCGGCGAGACCCTCGAGGGCAAGCCGCTCGACATCGCCGACCTCAAGGGCAAGGTCGTCGTGATGAACACCTGGGGCTCGTGGTGCCCGCCCTGCCGCGCCGAGGCCCCGCATTTCGCGAAGGTCTCCAAGGAGACGAAGGCCAAGGGTGTGGAGTTCGTCGGGATCAATACCCGAGACCACAACAAGGGCCCGGCGCTCGCCTTCGAGAAGGATTTCGAGATCGGGTACCCCAGTCTGTACGACCCGGTGAGCAAGCTGATCGTCAATGGCTTCCCCAAGGGCAGCCTCAATCCGCAGGCCATTCCCTCCACGATCGTGCTCGACCGCGAGGGAAAGATCGCCGCACGCTCCCTCAAAGCGCTCGACGCCACGGCACTCCACAAGATCATCGACCCGTTGATCGCGGAGAAGTGATCCTGTGGAAGCTCTGACGCCGTGCTCCTGGGGTGAGCCCCAGTGAACGAGACGGTCTTCAGCGGGGCGCTGCTGGTCGCGCTGCCCATCGCCGTACTCGGCGGCCTCGTCTCCTTCTTCTCGCCCTGCGTACTGCCGCTCGTACCCGGCTATCTCTCGTACGTCACCGGGGTCAGCGGCAGCGACCTGGCCGAGGCCAAGCGAGGCCGGATGGTCGCCGGAGCGTCCCTCTTCGTCCTCGGCTTCACCGCCGTCTTCGTCTCCGGCGGCGCGCTCTTCGGCTACTTCGGCGCGACCCTCCAGGGCGAGAAGGAGACCCTCTCCAAGGTTCTCGGCGTGCTGATGATCCTGCTGGGCGTCTTCTTCATGGGGCTGATGCCCTGGCTCACCCAGCGCGAATTCCGCCTCCACAAGCGGCCGGTGACCGGTCTGGTCGGCGCACCGCTGCTGGGCGCGCTGTTCGGCGTCGGCTGGACGCCCTGCATCGGCCCGACGCTCGCGTCCGTGAACGCCCTCGCCGCCGAGCAGGCGAGCGCGGGCCGTGGGGCCATACTGACGGTCGCGTACTGCATCGGCCTCGGCCTGCCGTTCGTCCTTGCCGCGGTGGCCTTCCGTAAGGCGCTCGGCGCGTTCGGCTGGGTCAAGCGCCACTACGCCTGGGTGATGCGGATCGGCGGCATCATGATGATCGCGACCGGTCTGCTGCTGCTGACCGGTGTCTGGGACAGCCTGGTGCAGGGCATGCAGGGCTGGACCAACGGCTTCACGGTGGGGATCTGAGTTCCATGAGCAAGACAGCGTCCGACGAGCAGAGGGACAGCCAGGACGGCAAGGACCTCGGAGCGGCCGGAGCCCAGCTCTCCACCGCTCCCAGGGAAGAGCTCATCGCCGGTCCCTCCCTCTCCGTCCTCGGCTGGGTCCGCTGGTTCTGGCGGCAGCTGACCTCCATGCGGGTCGCGCTGATCCTGCTGTTCCTGCTCTCCCTCGGCGCGATCCCCGGCTCCCTCATCCCGCAGAACAGCGTGGACGAGCTGAAGGTGCAGACCTTCAAGGAGGCGCACAGGACGGTCTCGCCGCTCTACGAGAAGCTGCAGTTCTTCGACGTCTACAGCTCGGTGTGGTTCTCGGCGATCTACATCCTGCTGTTCGTCTCCCTCATCGGCTGCATCGTGCCGCGCACCTGGCAGTTCGTCGGCCAGCTCCGCGGCCGGCCGCCGGGCGCCCCCGGCCGGCTGACCCGGCTGCCCGCGTACACCACCTGGCGCAGTGAGGCGGAGCCCGAGCAGGTGCGCGCCGCCGCGCTCGCGATACTGAAGCAGCGCCGCTTCCGCGCCCACACCGTCGGCGACGCGGTCGCCGCGGAGAAGGGCTATCTGCGCGAGGCCGGCAATCTCCTCTTCCACATCGCGCTGATCGTGATGCTGGTCGCCTTCGCCGTCGGCCAGCTCTTCAAGTCCGAGGGCGGCAAGCTGATCGTCGAGGGCGACGGCTTCTCCAACAGCCTCACCCAGTACGACGACTTCAAGTCCGGCTCGATGTTCAGTACGGACGAGCTCGCACCGTTCAGCTTCACGCTGGACAAGTTCACGGGCACGTACGAGAAGAGCGGGCCGCAGCGCGGCACGGCGCGCACCTTCGAGGCCGACGTCAGCTACTCCCAGGGCGACGGCCCCGACAAGAAGTCCGTCATCCAGGTCAACAAGCCGCTGATCGTCGACGGCACCAAGGTCTATCTGCTGTCGCACGGATACGCGCCCGTCGTCACCGTCCGGGACGGCAGGGGCAAGGTCGTCTTCAACGGCGCGGTGCCGCTGCTGCCGATCGACAACAACATCACATCGACCGGCGCGATCAAGGTGATGGACGGCTATCGCGACAAGAACGGCAGGAAGGACCAGCTGGGCTTCCAGGCGTTCTTCGTGCCGACGTTCGGGGGCGCGGGCAAGGGCACGATGTTCTCGCAGTTCCCGGGTCTCGAGTTCCCGGTGCTCGCCCTCACCGGCTACCACGGCAGCCTCGGCGTCAACGCCGGTCTGCCGCAGAACGTGTACCAGCTCGACACCCGCAAGCTGACGCAGTTCAAGGACGCCAAGGGCCAGATCCTCAAGGCACGGCTGCTGCCCGGCGAGAAGATGACGCTGCCGGACGGCGCGGGCTCCATCACCTTCGAGAAGGAAGTGAAGGAGTGGGCCAGCTTCCAGATTTCGCAGCAGCCCGCCAGCGGCTGGGCGCTGACCGGCGCGATCGCCGCCATCGGTGGCCTCGTCGGCTCGCTGTTCATCCAGCGCCGCCGGGTCTGGGTCCGGGCCGTGGCGGGGGAGGACGGCGTGACCGTCGTCGAAATGGCGGGGCTCGGCCGCAGCGAGTCCCCGAAGCTTCCCGAGGAGCTGGCCGACCTGGCGGTCACGCTCCATGCAGAGGCGCCGACCGCGCCAGATCCCGATCCCGCAGATGTACCTGCCGAAGGGGCTGAGAAGTGACTCTCGCCGCCGCAACCACCAACGAAAATCTGGCGCACATCAGCAATGTGCTGATCTATTCGTCGATGGCCGTCTACACGCTGGCCTTTCTCGCCCATATCTCCGAATGGGTCTTCGGCAGCCGCAGCAAGGTGGGCCGTACCGCCGCCGCGCTGACCGGCACCGGGACCGCTGCGGCGGCCGGCTCGGTGAAGGTCCGGGTGAAGCAGCAGGGCGGCGGCACCGCCGTACTGGACAAGCCCAAGGTCATCACCCGCTCGGCGGCCGGCACGCGTGACGTCCCGGACGGCCCCGGCGCCGCGGGCGGCACCGAGAAGGGCGATCTGTACGGCCGGATCGCCGTCTCGCTGACCGTCCTCGGCTTCTTCATCGCGGCGGGAGGCGTCGTCACCCGCGCACTGTCGGTGCAGCGGGCCCCCTGGGGCAACATGTACGAGTTCTCCATCACCTTCTCCACGGTGGCGGTCGGCGCGTACCTCGGCTTCCTGCTCGCCGGGAAGAACGTCCGCTGGATGGGCCTGCTGCTGGTCGCGACCGTCCTCGCAGACCTGGGTATCGCCACCACCTGGCTGTACACCGACAGCGATCAGCTGGTCCCGGCCCTGCACTCGTACTGGCTGTGGATCCACGTCTCCACCGCCATCTTCTGCGGTGCGGTCTTCTACCTCGGCGCGGTCGGCACGCTGCTCTATCTGTTCCGTGACAGCTACGAGAACAAGCTCGCCCGCGGCGAGCAGCCCGGCGCCTTCGCGACCTCGGTCCTGGAGCGGCTGCCGGCGGCCGCCTCGCTCGACAAGTTCGCGTACCGCATCAACGCCGCGGTCTTCCCGCTCTGGACCTTCACGATCATCGCGGGTGCGATCTGGGCCGGCGACGCCTGGGGCCGCTACTGGGGCTGGGACCCCAAGGAGGTCTGGTCCTTCATCACCTGGGTCGCGTACGCCTGCTATCTGCACGCCCGCGCCACCGCAGGCTGGAAGGGCCGGAAGGCGGCAACCCTGGCGCTCATCGCCTTCGGCTGCTGGCTCTTCAACTACTACGGCGTGAACATCTTCGTCACCGGCAAGCACTCCTACGCCGGCGTCTGACCGTTACGCACGCGTCCGACCGTCGCCCACGGCCCCGAGGCGCCGTAGCGGCGCAGGCGTGCGGAACGGCTGAGTGCGCGCGAGGCTGGTGCCATGACCGCAACCATCGACCAGGGCACCAGCCGGAGCGCGGGAGACACCCACACCCTTCACTTCGAGCTCCGCCTCCCCCACCCTGTGGACCGGGTCTGGGCGGCCGTGGCCACACCCGGGGGCCTGCGGGGCTGGCTCGCGGCCGCCGATGTGCTCGAGCCCCGGCTCGGCGGCGTGGTCACGCTGCGCCGGCTGGACACGGATGCCGAGGGACGGCACCCGGTCGTCGAGGGCAGCATCACCGCCTGGGACGTCGAGCGCGTCGCCGAGTACACCGTGGACACCCTCCCCGGCCGGATGCGCTTCCATCTGGAGCCGGCCGGCAGTACCGGCACGACGGTCCGCTTCACCAACGAGTTCAACGGCGACGACGAGCTGCGTCCGGTCTCCCTGGCGGGCTGGCACAACCACTTCGAGTATCTCGTCGACGCACTCGACGGGCGGCCGAAGGACTGGTCCGGCTGGACTCCGGAGCGCCGCGAGGAACTGCGCGAGGCGTACGTGGCCAGGGAGCGCGACGTCAGCCGGCCGTGATCGCGTCGAGCTGGGCCCGCAAATAGGTGTGCGAATCGATGCCCCGGACCTCGGTGCCCGGATCGCACTCGTAGAAGTAGACGAGCGAGATCAGCTCCTCGGCCGGTACGTCCGCCGGCGGCGGCAGCACCCGGTGGCGGCCCGAGCGCCAGCGGTCGCCCGTCCAGCGGGCCATCAGATCCCCGATGTTGATGGTGAACGCCTCGGGGTCGTACGGCGCGTCCTCCCAGCCGCCCTCGTCGGTGAACACCTGCAGCCCGCCCTTGCCCGCCTGCCGGTCCAGGACCGTGACCGTGCCGAAGTCGGTGTGCGGGCCGATGCGGAACTGGCCGGGCTGCGGCTCGCCGACGGTGTCCGTCCCCGGGTACCAGTTGATGTTGAAGCCCCAGGTGGGATGCCCGGTGTGCCGGGTGAAGAAGTCCTCGGCCTCGCCCAGCGCGACCGCGAGAAGCTCCAGCAGCAGATCGGAGAGCGCCCGCAGTTGCCCGAGATACGTCTCCACCCGCTCCTTCAGTCCCGGCACCTCGGCCGGCCAGGTGTTGGGCAGGAACCACTCGGCGTCGACCGCCGGGTCGCCGGTGGGGTCCTCGGCCGCGAAGGACAGCGACTCCTTCAGGTCCGGTGGAGTCTCGGTACCCTCGGCGTACCCGTTCGCCTCGGCGCCGGGGCCCAGCCAGCCGCGTCCGCCGACCTTGACGGCGTACGGCTCCTTGACGCCGGACGGCAGCCGGAAGAACTCCCTTGCCACCTCCCGGATCTCGGCACGCAGCCCTGGGTCGATTCCGTGTCCTGTGACCAGGAGGAATCCGGCGGTCCGCAGGGCCTGGTCGACGGTCGTCGCGATCTCCGCGCGGACGGCCGCATCCCCGGTGAGCCAGGGGCGCAGGTCGATGCCGGGAATCCTGGAATCAGTCACCGATGTCCTCGTTCCACAGTTCGGTGTCGGCCTTGATGACGTCACGCATCAGGCTCCCGCACTCGGCGCCGTTCAGGACTGCTTGGGGTCGTCGCCGTTCTCGCGGCGCTTGAGCTCCTCCTCGCGGCGGCGCAGATCCGCCTCCCAGTCCTTGAGGAGCGCCTCGTCCTTTACCTCTTGGGAAGCGGCCTCGTCCTTGAGGGACTTGAGGAAGTCGGGGTTGTCGTCGGGCGCGACCCACTCCGTGCGGTGGTTGCGGCGTCGCTCGGAGGATGTGCTGCCGTCGGCGGAGACCTTGCGTGCCCGGCCGGCGACGAGCCAGGCGACCGGGCCGATCAGCACCTCGCCGAAGAGCAGCACGATGATGATCCACACCACCTTGGGGAGGTGTTTGACCTCCTGCTCAGGGGTGTTGAGGCAGTCGATGAAGGCGTAGATCCACAGCGCCAGGACCAGCAGGAAGGGCAGATACCGGAGCATGGTGGTGCGATCCCCCCGGGGGAGCGGTGGCGGGGCGCCGTGGGCCCCGGTGACGGATACAGGGTAGTGGGTGGCCGATACTGGTTGGCATGGCTTACGACGATCTTCGCTCCCTGCTCCGGGCGCTGGAGCGCGAGGGAGACCTCAAGCGCATCAAGGCCGAGGTCGACCCCTGTCTGGAGGTCGGGGAGATCGTCGACCGCGTGAACAAGGCGGGCGGTCCCGCGCTGCTCTTCGAGAATGTGCGCGGATCCGCGATGCCGCTCGCGATGAACGTCTTCGGTACGGACCGCCGGCTGCTCAAGGCGCTCGGCCTGAAGTCCTACGCGGAGATCAGCGACAAGATCGGCGGGCTGCTCAAGCCGGAACTGCCGCACGGCTTCGTCGGTGTGCGCGAGGCCTTCGGGAAGCTCGGCACGATGGTGCACGTACCGCCGAAGAAGGTGAAGGACGCGCCGGTGCAGGAGGTCGTCCTGCACGGCGACGACGTGGACCTGGACCAGCTGCCGGCGCTGTTCACCTGGCCGGAGGACGGCGGTTCCTTCTTCAACCTGGGCCTCACGCACACCAAGCATCCGGAGACGGGCGTACGCAACCTCGGTCTCTACCGCCTGCAGCGCCACGACAGGCGCACCATCGGCATGCACTGGCAGATCCACAAGGACAGCCGCAACCACTACCAAGTGGCGGCCAAACGCGGTGAGCGGCTGCCGGTCGCGATCGCCTTCGGCTGCCCGCCGGCCGTGACGTACGCGTCCACCGCGCCGCTGCCCGGTGATATCGACGAGTACCTCTTCGCGGGCTTCGTCCAGGGCAAGCGGATCGAGATGGTCGACTGCAAGACCGTGCCGCTGCAGGTCCCGGCGAACGCCGAGGTCGTCATCGAGGGCTGGCTGGAGCCCGGCGAGATGCTCCCCGAGGGCCCCTTCGGCGACCACACCGGCTTCTACACCCCGCAGGAGCCCTTCCCGGCACTGACCATCGACTGCGTCACGATGCGCAAGCGTCCGCTGCTGCAGTCGATCGTGGTGGGCCGGCCGCCGACGGAGGACGGTCCGCTGGGCCGTGCCACGGAGCGGTTCTTCCTGCCCCTGCTCAAGATCATCGTGCCGGACATCGTGGACTACCACCTGCCCGAGTCCGGCGGCTTCCACAACTGCGCGATCGTCTCGATCGACAAGAAGTACCCGAAGCACGCGCAGAAGGTCATGCACGCCATCTGGGGCGCGCACATGATGTCGCTGACGAAACTGATCGTCGTCGTGGACGCCGACTGTGACGTCCACGATCTGCACGAGGTCTCGTGGCGGGCGCTCGGCAACACCGACTACGCCCGTGACCTGACCGTCGTCGAGGGCCCGGTCGACCACCTCGACCACGCCTCGTACCAGCAGTTCTGGGGCGGCAAGGCGGGCATCGACGCGACGAAGAAGCTCCCCGAGGAGGGGTACGTACGGGACGGCGGCTGGCCGAACATGGTCGAGTCCGACCCGGAGACGGCGGCGAAGGTCGACCGCCGTTGGAAGGAGTACGGCCTGTGAGCAGTGCCGCCGCCGCAGTCCCGCAACCCGGTGGGACCAAGGCCTTTCTCCGGCTGGTGATGATCGAGCACTCGGTCTTCGCGCTCCCTTTCGCCTACATCGCCTCGCTGACCGCGATGTTCCAGCTGGACGGGAACGTCCACTGGGGGCGGCTGCTGCTGGTGACGATCGCGATGGTGGGTCTGCGCACCTTCGCGATGGCCTGCAACCGCATCATCGACCGCGAGATCGACGCCCGTAATCCGCGTACCGCGGGACGCGAGCTGGTGACCGGCGCGGTGTCGGTGAGGTCGGCCTGGACCGGCGCACTGGTCGCCGTGGTCGTCTTCCTCGGGGCGGCCGCCGCGCTGAACCCGCTGTGCCTCGCGCTCGCCCCCATCGCGGTGATCCCGATGGTGGTCTATCCGTACGGCAAGCGGTTCACGAACTTCCCGCACGCCATCCTCGGACTCGCCCAGGCGATGGGGCCGGTCGGCGCATGGATCGCGATCACCGGCCAGTGGTCCTGGGACGCGGTGATCCTCGGTCTCGCGGTCGGCGTCTGGATCGGCGGCTTCGACCTGATCTTCGGCTGCCAGGACGTCCAGGCGGACCGTGCGCACGGCGTGATGTCCGTCCCGGCCCGCTTCGGCATCCCGGCCGCGCTGTACGGCGCGCGCGTCTCGCATGTCGTCACCACGGTCCTGCTGGTCTGGTACGCGCTGGCCACGGACGTGGGCGGGTTCTTCTGGCTGGGCCTGGTGATCGTCGCGGCGGCGTTCCTGTACGAGCACACGATCGTGACGCCGCACGACCTGTCCCGTCTCAACCGTGCGTTCTTCACGGTCAACGGCTTCATCGGGATCGCTCTCTTCGCGTGCGCGCTGCTCGATCTGCTGGTGCGCGGCCTGACCGTGTAGCCATGGCGCACGTGACGGCTGAAGACCGCGAGCCGCCGGATATGGTCAGAGGTGTGGAGCCTGTGGAAGTGAAGAGCCGTCAGCCGTGGGTGGTGGGGGTCTCCGGCGCGTCCGGGACGCCGTATGCCGCCGCTGTACTGCGCGGGCTGCTGGCCGCGGGCGAGAGTGTGGACCTGGTGGTCAGCCGCGCCTCGCGGCTGACGCTGCTCGACGAGACCGGGATCGCCTTCCGCGACGCGTACTGGCGCGAGGATCTGCGGGAGTGGCTGGCGCGCGGGGCCGACGGGAAGCCGGGCACCTTCCGGGTCGATGTCGATGCCGTACGGCACTGGGCCGCGGGGGATCTGGCCGCCGGGCCTTCGTCCGGTTCGTATCCGGTGAAGGGGATGCTGATCGTGCCGGCGTCCACGGCGTGTGTGGCCGGGGTGGCGCTCGGGCTCTCGAAGGATCTGCTGCAGCGCGCGGCGAGCGTGACGCTCAAGGAGCGGCGGAAGCTCGTGGTCGCGGTGCGGGAGACCCCGCTGAACGGGCAGACCCTCAAGCATCTGGTGACACTGGACGAGGCGGGCGCCGTGGTGCTGCCCGCCTCTCCGGCGTTCTACGCGGGGGCGACGCACATCCAGGATCTGGTGGACTTCGTCGCTGGGCGGGTGCTGGACGCGGCAGGGGTGCCGCATCAGTTGTACCGCCGTTGGGAGGGAGAGCTGGGTGGCTCTCGTACGGATTAGCCCGGGTTAGCGCTTCTTGGCGCGGCCAGCCGTGCGGGTCTTGTCGATCCGGTGGGCGGCAGCGGGCTGATGGGCACGCGAGCGGTTGGCCAGCTCCTGCAGCTGTCGCATGTGGGCGTAGGCCATCTCGATCGAGTACACGGTGTCACTCCTGAAGTTTCGAAGGATCATTGCTGATCATCTGAAAGATTTGCAGGGTGTTGACCCTGCATGCCTTAGATTCTATACGTAAACTTGCGAGATCGCTGAACAATGGAAGGGTCCAGGCATATGGACGCGGTGGACAGGCAGCTCATCCAGGCGCTCAGGGAGAACGGCCGGGCTTCGTACGCCGAGCTCGGCCGGCTCGTCGGGCTCTCGGGGCCCTCCGTCACCGACCGCATCAACCGCCTCGAGGCGGCAGGCGTCATCACCGGCTACCGGGCCACCGTCGACGCCGCCTCGCTCGGTCTCGGTGTCACGGCACTGATCGGGATCTCGCTCTCCGACGCGGCCGACCATGAGGATGTGGCGCGCCGGCTGAAGGACCTCGCCGAGATCGAGGACTGCTGGTTCATCGCGGGCGACGACTCGTACATGCTCAAGGTGCGGGCCGACAACGTGGACGGTCTGGAGAAGACGATCCGCCGGCTCTCCGGCACGAGGGGCGTCTCCCGTACGCGTACCACGATCGTGCTTTCCACCAAGTGGGAGAACCGGGTCGGCGATCTGCCCGAGGAGGGCTAGGCGTACGGTGGTGGAGCCTCCGGGGGGTCCCGGGGGTGTCCCCTCGGGACAGCACGGCGCAGACATATGGGAGGCGG
This sequence comes from Streptomyces sp. NPDC060064, assembly GCF_042736455.1. NCBI lineage: Bacteria > Bacillati > Actinomycetota > Actinomycetes > Kitasatosporales > Streptomycetaceae > Streptomyces > Streptomyces sp. NPDC060064. The sequence goes on along the minus strand of NZ_JBHWWF010000017.1, from coordinate 109,517 downwards.
CCTAAGTGACTGCATCTATTCAAGATGTGGGCCTCAAGCGCGAGCTGGAGGAGAAGGTCAGGGCCGGGGAGCGGCTGACCCGCGAGGACGGCATCGCCCTCTACGAGTCGGACGACCTGGCGTGGCTCGGCGGACTCGCGCACGAGGTGCGGACGCGCAAGAACGGTGACGTCGTCCACTTCAACGTCAACCGCCACCTCAATATGACGAATGTGTGCACCGCGTCGTGTGCGTACTGCTCGTTCCAGCGCAAGCCGGGCGAGAAGGACGCGTACACCATGCGTATCGAGGAGGCCGTCCGTCTCGCCAAGGCGATGGAGGGCGAGAACCTCACCGAGCTGCACATCGTCAACGGGCTCCACCCCAACCTGCCGTGGCGGTACTACCCGCGCTCGCTCAGTGAGCTCAAGAAGGCTCTGCCGAACGTCTCCCTGAAGGCCTTCACCGCCACCGAGATCCACCACTTCGAGACCATCTCCGGGATGTCCGCCTCCGACATCCTCGACGAGCTGATCGAGGCCGGTCTGGAGTCGCTGACCGGCGGCGGCGCGGAGATCTTCGACTGGGAGGTCCGGCAGCACATCGTCGACCACCGCACCCACTGGGAAGACTGGTCGCGCATCCACCGCCTCGCGCACTCCAAGGGGCTCAAGACCCCGAGCACGATGCTGTACGGCCATATCGAGGAGCCCCGCCACCGCGTCGACCATGTCCTGCGGCTGCGTGAGCTGCAGGACGAGACCGGCGGTTTCCAGGTCTTCATCCCGCTGCGCTACCAGCACGACTTCGTGGACATGCAGGACGGCAAGGTCCGCAACCGGCTGCAGGCACGGACGACGATGGCGACCGGTGCCGAGGCGCTGAAGACCTTCGCGGTCTCGCGGCTGCTGTTCGACAACGTGCCGCACGTCAAGGTGTTCTGGGTGATGCACGGTGTGCAGACCGCGCAGCTCGCGCTGCAGCACGGCGCGGACGACATGGACGGCTCGGTCGTCGAGTACAAGATCACGCACGACGCGGACAACTACGGCACGCCGAACAAGCTGACCCGCGACGATCTGCTGGACCTGATCCGCGATGCGGGCTTCCGTCCGGTGGAGCGGAACACGCGCTACGAGATCATCCGCGAGTACCCGGGCCCGGACGCGGATCGGCGCGAGTCGCCGCAGCCGATGCGGGTCTGACTCCCGCTCCCAACTCTCCAACTCATCGGGAAGCCCCGGCCGCAGGCCGGGGTTTCTCGCGTTCTGGACACGGCTTGAGCATCGCCACTTGTAATGGCTAGCCTCGCCCCATGGGCCTTACCTTTGAGCTGGATCCACCGATCGACCGTCCCCTGCGGGACGGGGTCGTCTCGCTCTGGGCCGACGTGTCCAACACCGGCGGCGCCGTCGGCTTTGTGCCGCCGGTGACCGACGACGCCGTGCGGCCCGAGTTCGTGAAGCATCTCGTCGCGATGGCCGAGGGCCGCACCCGGCTGCTCGTCGGCTACGACGACGAGGGCGCCGTCGCGGCCACCGCCTTCTTCACGTACAACACGCACCGGCTGATGCTGCACTGGGTCTGGCTCTACACGGTGATGGTGCACCCCAAGCACCAGGGCAAGGGATACGGGCGCGAGCTGATGGCCGCGGCCGCCGAAGCCGCCCGGAGCTTCGACGGTATCGAGGCGATACGGCTCACCTGCCGCGGCGGCACCGGAGCCGACCACTTCTACGCCGCCTGCGGCTACAAGGAGGTCGGACGCGTGCCCGGCGGGATCCGGGTCGCCGAGGGCGACGACCGCGACGACATCGTGATGCTGCTGCCGCTGATCTGAACCCCCTTGAATCGGACAGGACGGGGCGTGCTTCACTGGACGGGCACGACCTGCCGTACGAAGAGAGAAGGCCCGCCGTGTCCGCTGCCAAGTCGAGCGCCGCGATCCGGTACACCACGCTGCGCCTCGCCATCTTCATCGGTTGCTTCGTCCTCGTGGGCACCCTGGTCCAGGTCGGCGTACTGCCCAAGGGGCTTGGCGACTCCAACTTCGTCTGGGTGATCCTGCTCGCGCTCGTCGTGTCCGCGCCGCTCAGCTTCATCCTGCTGCGCAAGCAGCGTGACGCCATGTCCGAGCAGATCGTCGGCAAGGTCGACCAGGCCAAGGCCAGGCTCGAGGCCAACCGATCGCAGGAGGACGGCGCCGTCCAGTAGACGCCGCGTCAGCTTCTTCACACTCAACCCGCGCCCCGGCAGGAGCAGTCGCTCCACTGCCGGGGCGTCGGCGTTCCCGGTGTGCCAGGCCTGCCCCGGACCCAAAGGGGAGCTTTGAGGTTCTCAAAGTTCAAGTGTTAACGTGTTCGATGTGAAGACAGCAGTGCGCCACCACGACGCCGTGAGCATCCCGCTCGTGGCGCGCCTGCATGTCGATCTGTGCCGCTGTATGTCCGCGGTCTGTTGCCGCTCGGTCTGATCCCGGCATCACAGCGGCGCTGCGCACTGCGCATGGGCGCCGCACCCCCGTCCCCGTATGTCCTCGATACGCCATATCTGGAGTGTGTCCTCCGTGTCCGCGAACACCGCGTCCACCACGGCCGGAAAGCCCTCGGGCTCCGGTTTCCGTATACCCAAGGTCCCCTTCTGGGCCCAGATCGCCGCCGGTCTGGCGCTCGGCGTCCTGCTCGGCTGGCTCGCCCGCAGTCAGGACATCGGCTGGCTGAAGGACACGCTCGACCAGGTCGGCTCGATCTTCGTCCAGCTGCTGAAGCTGGCCGTCGCACCGCTCGTCTTCTTCGCGATCCTGGTGTCGATCACCAACCTCCGTAAGGTCAACAACGCCGCCAGGCTGGCCACCCGCACCCTTCTCTGGTTCATGATCACGTCGCTGATCGCGGTGGCCATCGGCCTCGCGATCGGCCTGCTCACCAACCCGGGCGCGGGCACCGGGCTTACGCCGAAGGACGGCAAGGCCCCCGAGCACCACGGGACCTGGATCGACTTCCTCACCGGAATCATCCCCACGGACATCGTCACGCCGTTCGCCACGCTCGAGGTTCTCCAGATCGTCTTCCTGGCCGTCGTCGCCGGTATCGCCGCGCTGGCGCTCGGCGAGAAGGCCAAGCCCATCCTCACGCTCAGCGAGGCCGTGCTCGAGCTGCTGCAGAAGGCGCTGTGGTGGGTCATCCGACTGGCGCCCATCGGTACCGTCGGCCTCATCGGCTTCGCCATCGCCGACTACGGCTGGAACCTGATCAGCAAGTACGCGACGTTCACCGCGGACGTCTACATCGGCTGCGCGCTGGTGCTGTTCGGCGTCTACCCGCTGCTGCTGGCGACCGTCGCCAAGGTCAACCCGGTCCAGTTCTTCAAGGGCGCCTGGCCGGCCATCCAGCTGGCGTTCGTCTCCCGCTCCTCGGTCGGCACGATGCCGGTCACCCAGAAGGTCACCGAACGTCTCGGCGTGCCGAAGGAGTACACCTCGTTCGCCGTTCCGTTCGGCGCGACGACCAAGATGGACGGCTGCGCCGCGATCTATCCGGCGCTCGCCGCGATCTTCATCGCGCAGATCTTCGATGTGCAGCTCGGTGTCCAGGACTACCTGCTGATCGCCTTCGTCTCGGTCGTCGGCTCGGCGGCCACCGCCGGACTGACCGGCGCGACGGTCATGCTGACGCTGACCCTCTCCACGCTGGGTCTGCCGCTGGAGGGTGTGGGTCTGCTGATGGCGATCGACCCGATTCTGGACATGATGAGGACCGCCACGAACGTCGCAGGCCAAGCGCTGGTTCCGGTCATCGTCGCGGCCCGCGAGAAGATCCTCGACCACGACGCGTACAACTCGGCGACGTCCTCGCCGATCGACGAGTACGACGTCCGCGAGGCCGAGCAGAAGGTGGCCGTGCCAGTCGCCGCGTAGGTCACAACGGTCTGAGACACCTGTGCCCGCACCCGGACCTCCGGGTGCGGGCACAGCCGCTGTCGCGGGGCCGCCGTTCCGCAACGCGGGCTTTCGGCCGTTCTGGCCTTTCAGTCTTCCTTCGGGCCCGCCCGCAGTGCCTTTGGCATCTGAACCGCAGCGGTCGGTTCAGGGATCGTGGCCACCCGCTTCGCGGCGAATTTGCGGTTGGCGACCGTCTGCTTGCGATAGGCGTCGGGAAGGTCGGGCATCGCCAGAAGGCGGTCGCACGCCTGGAGCGAGCCGGCGTAGTCGCCCACCCAGTAGGCAGTGATCGAGAACTCGAACAGCAGTCCCCAGCGGTACACCCACGGCTGGATGAACAGCAGGTCGTCCGGCGGCTCCTGGCCCAGCCCGGCACGGACGATCGCGTGCGCGGCATGATGGCGGCCCAGTTTGCGCAGCCGCGCGGAGAGTTCGTAAGACGCTTCGAGCCGCTGTGGACGCGACTCCCAGGCGCGGGAGAAGGCGTCCATCGCTCCCGGCCAGTCGTCGGAACCGTCCTTGAGAATCCCGACCTGCAACAGCGAGTAGTACACCTCTTCGACCCAGCCCCCCATCGCGGCGCGGCGCTCGTACAGGGTGATCGCCTCGTCGGTGTTGCCCATGTCGCGCATGGTCTGTGCCAGGTAGAAGACCGTGCGGGTATTGGCGGGGTCGCGCTCCATCTCGGCGCTCAGCAGGCGCGCGTCGCGCTCGAACTTGTCGTGCCGTGAGCCTCCGTCGTGGAAGTCCTCGATGACGAGCGCGTCGAGATTTTCCTGGTCGTGCCGCTGGTCGGCGGTGAGGTACTCGTGGGTGACGCCTTCGTACCGCCAGGCGATGTCGCCGCGGACCAGGCGTCTGATGCGGTACTCGGTCGCGCCTTCGTGACGCAGCATGTAGGCGTCGGCGGTAAGCCGGGGCAGCGGGCCGTCCCTGCGGATCACGAGGTCGGCGTCGAGGAGGAGTAGATAGTCGGCCTTGCGGTGGGCGTGCCTGATGTTCAGGGTCCGGTTGTGGCCGAAGTTGACCCAGGGCTCCTCGTGCAACTCGCCCGGGATGCCGTGCATTGCCGTACGGATCAACTCCTGGGTTCCGTCGGTCGAACCGGTGTCGGAGATCACCCAGGTGTCCACCAGGTCACGCACTGAGGCGAGGCATCGTTCGATGACTTTCGACTCGTTCTTGACGATCATGCACAGGCACACGGACGGCTTCACTGCATCACCACTTCCGGCGGGTCGGTCCGGCGGCGACCCTATGCAGCGGACTCAGCGGCGCGGAGACGGCACGCCGACGGCCGTGCCGGTTCGCTGCCGCGTACGCACCCATTGGTGTGTCGCTCATAGGCCATTGCGTTGATAACTCTGGAAGGCTCTCAAGGCGTTGCGTCCGCGAACCGATGATGCCGAAGGAAGCCCGAACTCGCTTCCGGAGCGTCACTCGAACTGGTTCAAAAAGGAGCAGTGTATGAGTCCTGAACACAGGACCAAGTCCCCGCTGGGCCCGCTTCCAAGGCGGCGTGCCTGGCTGACCGGCGGCACGATCGCGTCGATCGCGCTCGTGCTTACCGGGATGGCGAATCCCGCGATTGCCGCCGCGCAGGCCACCAAGGCGAACTCCGACGTCGTCGTGGCCGGCCAATCGGACAGGGATAGATGCGATAACAGAACGAAGGCGCTGCCCCGGGCGGAGACAGCGCCGCAGGCAGTGGGCGGCAAGGACAAGTGCAAGGTGGGCCCCACCGGGCCTACGGGTCCCAGGGGGCGCAAGGGGGCCACCGGGCCCACCGGGCCCACGGGGGACCCGGGTCCCACGGGTCCGACCGGGGCCGATGGTGTGGACGGTGCCACGGGTGACACCGGGCCGACCGGTGCCACGGGCGACACGGGTCCGACCGGGCCCCCTGGTCTGGACGGTCTGGACGGTGCCACGGGTCCGACCGGGCCCACGGGCGACACCGGGGCGAGGGGTGACACGGGTCCGACCGGGCCGACCGGGGCGAGGGGTGACACGGGTCCGACCGGGCCGACCGGGCCGACCGGGGCGAGGGGTGACACGGGTCCGACCGGGCCGACCGGGGCGAGGGGTGACACGGGTCCGACCGGGCCGACCGGGGCGACGGGTGACACCGGGCCGACCGGGCCGACCGGGCCGACCGGGGCGACGGGTAACACCGGGCCGACCGGGCCGACCGGGAACACCGGGAACACCGGGAACACCGGGAACACCGGGGCGACGGGTAACACCGGGGCGACGGGTAATACCGGGCCGACCGGGCCGACCGGGCCGACCGGGCCGACCGGGCCCAGGGGTAACACCGGGCCGACCGGGCCCACCGGTCCCAAGGGACACTGCAGTGACACCGAGGGCTACACCGTCACGCTCACGGCAGGTGGCACGGTCCAGCACCACGTCGTGCTCGTCGACGGGGTTTTGTACGACCTGAATGTCGCGACAGGGCTCTATGCCAACATCAGCGCCCCCCCCATCCTCGGCTTCCCGCTGGATGTCTGCGGCGTCGACGTCGAGGTGAACGGCCTCATTGTCACCGTCAGGGTGGTGGCCGGGGACGGGAGCGTTTGGACGATCACCGGCACCGTCGACCCGATCACGGGTAGCGTGACCTTCGTTGGCCCGTGGGTCCAGGTGACTGCGCCGCCGCCGCTTTTCCGGACGACCGAGTTGAAGGGTCCCCTGCGTGCCGACGCCGAGATGAACTATGGCCTGATGGGTATGGACCGACCCTGACCCCGTCGGGATCGTGACGACGCGTGCTGTGCCCGTTCTCGGGTACAGCACGCGTCTTCTTGTGCTGCTCCAACTGAACCTACGCCCAGGGCAAGCGCTCACAGCGTTGCTCCCGGCCTTGCTCACCGCTCCGCGTCACCGCCGCTGTGAAGGGGCCGTAGGCTTACCGCGGAGTTGGGGTGTGGGGCGGGGAGGATGTCTGACATGGGTGCTGTGAACGGCATGAAGAGCAAACGCATGCCGCGCGCCGTGCGCGAGCGGCAGATGATGGACGCGGCCGTGCGGACCTTCGGGCAGCGCGGCTACCGGGCAGCCTCGATGGATGAGATCGCGGAGCTGGCCGGGGTCTCCAAGCCGCTGGTCTATCTGTACTTGAACTCCAAGGAAGAGCTCTTCACGGCGTGCATCCGGCGCGAGGCGGAGGCGCTGATCGTCGCCGTGCGAGCGGGAGCCGAGCCGGGGCTCGCGGCGGACCGTCAGCTGTGGTCGGGGCTCGCGGCGTTCTTCACGCACACCGCAGAGAACCCGGACGGCTGGGCGATCCTGCACCGGCAGGCGCGCACGCACGGAGAGCCGTTCGCCGCTGAAGTGGCGGCCATGCGGGACGAGATAGTGACCTTTGTGACCGGGCTGATCGGGGCCGCGGCACGCGAGAGGAAACACAACCCGGAGCTGGCCGGCCGGGATGTCGGGGGGCTGGCGCAGGCGCTGGTGGGCGCGGCGGAGTCGCTCGCGGGGTGGGCGAACGAGACCGAGGGCGTCTCGGCGAAGGAAGCGGCGGGGACGCTGATGAACTTCGCCTGGATGGGGCTCGGGGACCTTATGCAGGGTCAGCGCTGGTCTCCCCGGTGAGGTGGACGCGGTCGCCACTGCGGAGTTGGAACGCCGAGCCGTCGGCCGCGTATGTCACGGTCGCGGGGAGCGGTACGGGTGCCTTGAACTCCGCGCGTACGTACGTTACTTGATCCGGATCGACCTCGGCGAGGCAGCGGGCGAGGGTCCACATGCCGTGCGCGATCGCGCGGGGAAAGCCGAAGAGCTTCGCCGTCAGCGGATGAAGATGGATGGGGTTGCGGTCGCCGGACACCGCGCCGTAGCGGCGACCCAGGCCGGCGGGCACCCGCCACTCGGCGACCGGGGGCAGGGCCGGTACGGGAGTGGCCTCGCGAGGAGCGTCGGGACGGTCGTACGTGGTGCTGTGCCGGGCGAGATAGCCGCTCCGTGACTCCCACACCAGCTCGCCGTCCAGCCGCGCCTCCGTCACCATGGTGACTTCGTTGCCGCGCGGGTGTGGCGTCAACTCCTCGGCGTACACGGTCAGTTCGTGGCTTTCCTTGGCATGTGTCGCTCGGTGCCGGCTGATTTCGATGCGTGTGTGGACCAGGCCGAGGAGAGGCAGCGGGAAGCGCCGGTCCGCCATCAGCCGCATCGCGAGCGGGAATCCGAGTATGTGCGGATAGGGGAGGGGCAGCGGGTCCGTCTGCCGGAAACCGCAGATCTCTGCGTACGCGACGAGGCGGGCCGGACTGATCCGTACACCCCGCTCCACCAGCCGGGTCGCGGGCAGCCGGGCCTCCGCCTGGACGTTCCGCTTCAATGGCGAGGTCAGTGCCCCGCGGGCCAGGGTCAGCGCCAGGGTCAGCGTCGGCAACGGCCCGTCCAGGGACGGGTGTTCCGGGCTCCAGAGGTGCAGCGGTGCCTGCCCCGGCCGCCGGTTCGGGAAACGGCCGGATGCTGTGCGAGAGAAGTGCGGCTGGCGGTCGGCCATTGTCCAGGCTCCCTGCGCGGTCGTGGATTTACTCCGAAGTAAGGTTACTCGGGAGTCAGGAACTGGTCGAGATGGTGAGCGCGGTCGGCGAGTTCGAGGCAGGGCCGCGCCGTCCTGAAGCACGGTCGGGACGTCAACCTCGCCCGGGAGGCGACGGGGAATCAAGCTGCGCGGCGCGCCGCAACGGGCGGTCGACGCGGGCAACCGCCCGGTGTCACGGGCTCAAGAGGGCAGCGGTCACACGGGACTTCGCGGCGGAGATCGAGGCGATGCACGCGAGGCCGGCCCGGTGACCTTCTGAGAAGGCCCGGTTGCCCAGAGTGCGGACGAACGGGGCGGCCGACGAGTGCGGTTCGCCACAATCGGGCCTCCGGGGCCGGGTCGTACGGTGGTAGTGAGGACGGCTCCGGCGACGGTCCTGAGCAGGATCGATGCGATTCGACCAGGAGCCACGCGGGCTGATGCGGTCCGGTGGGCTGTGCCGCGTACAACAGGCGAGTTGGGTCAACGCTGGATAAACTCCTCGTTTGCCGTGCGCGGGATGGGGATTCGGCGCGCACTCCACACGATCGACGGAGAGTGAGAGATGCGTACGAGCCAGCCTGGCATCCACCGGAGCCAACCCGCATGGAGCGACCTGTCGGCCGACGATCGGTGCGCTGTATGACTATGGCCCCGGAGTCCCCGGCACTCCTCGATCCGCTGCTCGACGAGGCACCGGCGCCCGCACTCTTCACCGCGGGAGGTGCCGCCTCCGAGCGCACTCTGCTCGACATCCTCGACGAGACCGCACACCGTCACCCGGACGCACCAGCCGTCGACGACGGTGACGCGCCGCTCACGTACCGCGCGCTGCTGGACGAGGTCGAGTCGCTGCGACGGCGCCTCGCCGCCGCCGGGATAGGCATCGGCGACCGGGTCGGCGTACGCGTGCCGTCAGGAACCGCCGACCTGTATGTCGCGATCCTCGCGGTGCTGGCGGCGGGCGCCGCGTATGTACCGGTCGACGCCGAGGACCCCGACGAGCGGGCAGAGCTGGTCTTCACCGAGGCGGCGGTGAGCGCCGTGATAGGCGCGGGCCGGGCCATCGAGCCGTGCGGCACTGCGGGAATCGGCCCGGGGCCGGCGGGTGCCCCTGGTGGTGCCGCCGGCAGTCGGCCGGGCCCGGACGACGACGCGTGGATCATCTTCACCTCGGGCTCCACCGGCAAGCCCAAGGGCGTCGCCGTCAGCCACCGCAGTGCTGCCGCCTTCGTCGACGCCGAGGCCCGGATCTTCCTGGCGAAAGAGCCTCTCGGCCCGGACGACCGGGTCCTCGCCGGGCTCTCCGTCGCCTTCGACGCCTCCTGCGAGGAGATGTGGCTCGCCTGGCGGCACGGCGCCTGCCTCGTCCCCGCACCCCGCTCCCTCGTACGCACCGGCCTCGACCTCGGCCCCTGGCTGGTCGAGCAGCGCATCACTGTCGTGTCGACGGTCCCCACGCTCGCGGCCCTCTGGCCCGCCGAGGCGCTGGACGACGTACGACTGCTGATCTTCGGCGGTGAGGCCTGCCCGCCCGAGCTTGCCGAGCGGATGGCCGTCACGGGCCGTGAGGTCTGGAATACGTACGGCCCGACCGAGGCCACGGTCGTCGCCTGCGCGGCACCGCTGACCGGCGAAGGGCCGGTACGGATCGGGCTGCCGCTGGACGGTTGGGAGCTCGCCGTCGTGGACGGTGCCGGCGACCTCGTCCCCATGGGCGAGACCGGCGAGCTCGTCATCGGCGGCGTCGGCCTCGCCCGCTACCTGGATGCCGACAAGGACGCCGAGAAGTACGCGCCACTGCCCGCGCTCGGCTGGGCGCGCGCCTACCGCAGCGGTGACCTGGTCCGGGCGGAGGAGGACGGCCTGCTCTTCGTGGGCCGGGCGGACGAGCAGATCAAGCTCGGCGGCCGCCGTATCGAACTCGGTGAGATCGACGCGGCGCTGCAGGCGCTGCCGGGCGTCGCGGGAGCCGCGGCTGCGGTACGTACGACGGCCGGCGGGCATCAGCTGCTGGTCGGCTATGTGGTGCCGAGCGAGCCGGCCGCCGGCGACCTGGCGATCGCGGACACCGCGGACAGCGCGGACAGCGCGGGCTCTGCGGCCCCTGGCCTCGTCGACGGCCCGGCCTCCGCCCCGGTGGCCGACGCCGACGTACCCGGCGCCCCCGGCATCGGTGCCGTTGCAGACCGCGCCGACAGCGCACATGCCTCCAGCGACGGGGGCGTGGGTGCTGCGCCCAGCCCGTCCGGCCTTGTGCCCGAGGTGGGCACGGACGCCGTGTCCGGCGTCGGCGTGCCGGATGGCGCGGGTTTTGCGGCTCGCAGTTTCGTCGGCGAAGCGGCCGCCGGCCCGTCGGCGGACTCTGGTGCCCCCGGCCCTGTGTCCGAGGTGGGCACGGACGCCGATGCCGGCGCGGCCTCCGCCGCCGCAGGCGGCACCCGCGCCGCCGACGCACCCGACGTCGTCGCCGACGCGCTGCCCCTCGACGCGGATTCCTTCGACCAGGCCGACGCCCTCGCGCGCCTGCGCAAGGAGCTGCCCGCCGCTCTCGTGCCGCTGCTCGCCGTCGTGGACACCCTCCCGACCCGTACCTCGGGCAAGGTGGACCGGGCCGCGCTGCCGTGGCCGCTGCCCGCTCTGGACATTCCGGCCACCGGTCAGGCCGAGCTCACGGCCACCGAGGCCTGGCTGGCCGAGCAGTGGACCGATCTTCTCGGGGCGCCGGTGAACAGCCCCGACGCGGACTTCTTCGCGAGCGGCGGCGGCAGTCTGGCCGCCGCGCAGCTGGTGTCCCGGATCCGGGAGCGGTACGCCGCCGGATCGGTCGGCGACATCTACCAGAACCCGACGCTCGGCGCGCTCGCCCGGACGCTGGAGGCGCCCTCCGCGGGCGCGGCGCCGGAGCGGGATGTGCGGCCGGTGCCGCGCCTGACCGGTGTCGCGCAGGTGCTGCTGATGCTGCCGCTGCTCGGCGTCGCCGGGCTGCGCTGGGGCGTGGTCGCGGCCGCGGTCAGCAATGTCATCGGGCTGCCGTGGGCGCCGACGGTGTCCTGGTGGTGGGTGGCGCTCGGCTGGCTGCTGCTCGTCAGCCCGCCCGGACGGATCGTGATCGCGGCGGGCGGTGCGCGGCTGCTGCTGCGCGGGCTGCGCCCCGGCACGTATCGGAGAGGCGGCAGCGCGCACCTGCGGCTGTGGACGGCGGAACGTCTCGCCGAGCTGAGCGGCGCGACCAGCCTCGCCGGGGCGTGGCTCACGTACTACGCACGGGCGCTGGGCGTCCGTATCGGCGAGGGTGTCGATCTGCACGCCCTGCCGCCGGTGACCGGCATGCTGCGGCTCGGCAAGGGCTGCGCGGTCGAGCCCGAGGTGGATCTGTCCGGGCACTGGCTCGACGGCGACCGGCTGCACATCGGTGCCGTCCGTATCGGTGCCGGAGCCACCGTCGGCGCCCGCAGCACGCTCTTCCCCGGCGCGCGGATCGGCAAGCGGGCCGAGATCGCCCCCGGGTCGGGTGTGACGGGCGCGGTTCCGGCCGGCGAGCGCTGGGCCGGCGTGCCGGCGGCCCGCAAGGGCAAGGCCAACCGCCGTCTGCCCGACGGCCGCCCGCTGCGCAAGCGCCGCTGGACGGCGGTCTACACGCTCACCTCGCTGGTCCTCGGGCTGCTGCCCGCACTCGCGGCGCTGCCCGGCCTGCTGGTGGTCGGCCTGTTCGTGCACGGCCGGACCGGCCTCGGCCAGGCGCTGACGGCCGCGCTGACCGCCGTACCGCTCGCGACGGTCGTCTCCATGATCACGTACGCGCTGATCGTTCTCGCCGGTGTGCGCCTGCTCAGCATCGGGCTGCGCGAGGGCTACCACCCCGTCCACGGCCGGATCGCCTGGCAGGCGTGGGCGACCGAGCGGCTGATGGACATGGCCCGGGTGCACCTCTTCCCGCTGTACGCGAGCCTGTTCACGCCCGTGTGGCTGCGGGCGCTGGGCATGAAGGTGGGCCGCGGCGTCGAGGCGTCGACCGTGCTGGCGCTGCCCGCGATGACGACGGTCGGCGACGGCGCGTTCCTCGCCGACGACACGATGGTCGCCTCGTACGAACTCGGCGGCGGCTGGCTGCGGATCGCCGAGGCGCGGGTGGGCAAGCGGGCCTTCCTCGGCAACTCCGGTATGACGGCCGCGGGCCGCTCCGTGCCCAAGCGCGGCCTGGTCGGCGTGCTGTCGTCGACCCCGAAGCGGGCGAAGGCGGGCAGCTCCTGGCTCGGTATGCCGCCGATGAAGCTGCCGCGGGCGGCCGAGGGAGGCGATCAGAGCCGTACCTTCGACCCGCCGAAGCGGCTGAAGTGGGCACGCGCGACCGTCGAGATCTGCCGGATCGTGCCGGTCATGTGCAGCGTGGCGCTCGCCGTACTCGCGCTCGCCGCCTTCGAGCTGCTGGCCGACCGCCTCGGCTTCGCGCTCGCGGTGCTGAGCGGCGGCGCGGTGCTGCTCGCCGGCGGAGTGGTGGCCTGTGTCGTCGCGATCGCGGCGAAGTGGCTGCTCGTCGGCCGCTTCCAGGCGGTGGAGCACCCGTTGTGGTCGTCCTTCGTATGGCGCAACGAGCTCGCGGACACCTTCGTGGAGGTGCTCGCCGTGCCGTGGCTGGTCGGCGCGACCGCCGGCACACCGCTGATGAACCTGTGGCTGCGCGGGCTCGGCGCCCGCATCGGCCGCGGAGCCTGGTGCGAGACGTACTGGCTGCCGGAGGCCGACCTGGTCACCGTCGGAGGCGGTGCGAGCGTCAATCGCGGCTGTGTTGTGCAGACGCACCTCTTCCACGACCGGATCATGCGCATGGACAATGTCGTTCTCGGAACGGGCGCGACGCTCGGTCCGCACGGAATCGCGCTGCCCGGCGCGGTCATCGGCGCCCGGGCCGCGGTCGGTCCGGCGTCGCTCGTGATGCGTGGGGAGCGGGTGCCCGCGGGCACCCGCTGGCTGGGCAATCCGATCGCGGCGTGGAAGCCGTAGCACGTAGAACACGCGCAAGACAGGCACGACGGGCGAGACCGGCAAAACGAGCACGACGAGCAAGACGCAGAGGACACACAAGGGTGACGGATTCGTACCTGCCGCAGCACGGCGACAGCGGCTACCGGACGACGGAGTACGACCTGGAGCTGGACTACCGCCCGCACGCCGGCCGGCTCTCCGGCCGGGCCAGGATCACCGCCGTCGCCAAGCGCCCACTGTCCGAAGTCGTCCTGGATCTGGGCCCGTTCCGGATCAACCGCGTCACGGTGGACGGCGCCCGCCCGGCCCGGTACACGCACCGCGCCGACAAGCTGCGCGTACGGCCCGCCAGGCCGCTGCGCGCCGGGGCGCCCTTCACCGTCGAGGTGCGCTACACCGGCGTCCCCCGCCCCGTCCGCACGCGCGACTGGGGCGACCTCGGCTGGGAGCAGCTGGAGGAGGGGGCGCTGGTGGCCTCCCAGCCGAGCGGTGCCCGGTCCTGGTTCCCGTGCAACGACCGCCCGGACGACAAGGCCGTCTACCGGATCGCGGTGACCACTCCGTCGCCGTACACCGTGGTCGCCAACGGCTCCCTCGTCTCCCGGACGATCAGTGCCTCCACCACCACCTGGGTGTACGAGCAGCCGGCGCCGATGGCCAGCTATCTCGCGACCGTTCAGATCGGCCCGTACGAACTGGTCGACGTGGCGCATGCCGGGCGGGTGCCGCAGCCGGCCGCCGTGCCCCGCGGGCTGCTCGATCGCTTCGAGTACGACTTCGCCCGGCAGCCGCAGATGATGACGGCCTTCACGGACCTCTTCGGCCCCTACCCCTTCGACGACTACGCGGTCGTGGTGGTGGACGAGGAACTGGACGTGCCCGTCGAGGCGCAGGGCCTGTCGATCTTCGGCGCCAACCATGTGGACGGGCGGCGCGGCAGCGAGCGTCTGGTCGCGCACGAGCTGGCCCACCAGTGGTTCGGCAACAGTCTGACCGTCGCCGACTGGCGGGACATCTGGCTCAACGAGGGCTTCGCGAAGTACGCGGAGTGGCTGTGGTCCGAGGTGTCGGGCGGGCCGTCGGCGGCGGCTCTCGCGGCCAAGTCCAGGGCCCGACTCGCCCTGATGCGGCAGGACATCAAGATCGGCGATCCCGGCCTGCGGCGGCTGTTCGACGACCAGGTCTACGAGCGCGGCGGCCTCACGCTGCACGCGCTGCGTACGGTGATCGGGCACGCGGCCTTCGTGGCGGTGCTGCGCGAGTGGACCGCGACCCACCGGCACGGCACCGTGACCACCGAGGAGTTCATTGCCCTCGCGCAGCGGCACTCGGCGCATCCGCTCGACGGGCTCTTCAGGATGTGGCTGTACGACGAGAAGCTCCCGGCCCTGCCGCAGCCGCGGCGCTGAGGGGTTGGGCGGTCCGGGTCGCCCTGCCGCGGGCCACCGGGCCCTGTGTGCCGGCGGGGTAAATCAGCCTTGTCGGCGATTGAGGCGCGGGGTCCGGGGCGGAGCCCCGGTTACGGACGGGCCGCGCGCCAGTCGCGTACGACAGCCTCGACGTCGAAGGGCTTGAGCCCCAGCGGCGGGCCCGGCGGCGGGCGGCGGATCGCCGCCTCGATCTTCTCGTTGACCTCGATGAGGATGCGCCGTACCCGGTCTTCCGTCGCGGCGCTGTCGACCGCCTCCCGCGCATCCTCGGCCTCCTTGCGCAGGGCGAGCGTCGGAGGCAGGACGGAGACGCCCTCGCGGTGCAACTTGCCCTTGACCCACCACAGTTCGTCGTACGGGGCGGTGTCGTCCGGCAGCGGTTTTCCGAAGCCGGCCAGGGACGAGAAGTCGCCGCGGTCGGTCGCTTCCCGGATCTGCCTGTCCACCCACGACTCGAAGCTGACGCCGGGGGGTTTGCGCTCGGTCACGGTCGGCTCCTCACGTCTCGTCCTTCCATCGTAGGAGCGGAGCGTGCGGTGACCGGAAAGGCCGCCCCGGTATACCCGGGCACAAAGGCAGGAGCCCCGATCCATACGGAACGGGGCTCCTTGGTACTGCTGAGTCGTGCGCGATCGCCGACCCTGGCTGACTAGGCCGGGGTGACGTTCTCCGCCTGCGGGCCCTTCGGGCCCTGGGTGACGTCGAAGTTCACGACCTGGTTCTCCTCGAGAGAGCGGAAACCAGACGCGTTGATCGCGGAGTAGTGGACGAAGACATCCGGGCCGCCGCCGTCCTGGGCGATGAAGCCGAAGCCCTTTTCAGCGTTGAACCACTTGACGGTTCCGGTAGCCATAAGCCCTCCTTGGGCCAAAGGGTTGCCCTGCTCCAGAACCTGCAAGAAGTCTGAAAACTACAAAAGCCTGCGGGTTACATGCTCCGCAGGCTCTGTACTGCAAGGGAAACCAAACTGCAACTTGCGTCGAGCCTAGCACGCAGCGTGTGCGCAGCGGTAGAGGGAAAGATCACGTCACCCGTGAGTTTGATGGGACCCAAATCGGCTGACGGTGCAGCTCGGACGGGGGCATGAAGTCGTACGGCGTCGGCCCGGCCCCGGCGCAGTCAACGGCGGGCCACGGGTCTAGCCTCGCGATGTGGACAGTCTTGGAGAAAGCACAGCAACCGACCACCGTCGCAGCCGGCCACGTGTCGGCCACATCCAGTTCCTGAACTGTCTGCCCCTCTACTGGGGGCTGGCGCGGACCGGAACTCTCCTCGATTTCGAGCTGACGAAGGACACCCCGGAGAAGCTCAGCGAGAAGCTGGTGCGAGGCGAGCTCGACATCGCGCCGATCACCCTTGTGGAATTCCTGCGCAACGCCGATCAGCTGGTCGCGTTCCCCGACCTCGCGGTCGGCTGCGACGGGCCTGTCATGTCCTGCGTGATCGTGTCCCAGGTGCCGCTGGATCAGCTGGACGGGGCGCGGGTGGCGCTCGGTTCCACCTCGCGCACGTCGGTACGGCTGGCGCAGCTGCTGCTCGCCGAGCAGTACGAGGTGACGCCCGACTACTACTCGTGTCCGCCCGACCTCGGCCTGATGATGCAGGAGGCGGAGGCGGCCGTGCTGATCGGGGACGCCGCGCTGCGCGCTTCGCTGCACGACGCCCCGAAACTCGGCCTCCAGGTCCACGACCTGGGGCTGATGTGGAAGGAGTGGACGGGACTGCCCTTCGTGTTCGCGGTGTGGGCGGCGCGCAAGGACTATCTGGCGCGCGAGCCCTTCGTCGTACAGAAGGTGCACGAGGCCTTCCTCGCCTCGCGGGACCTGTCCCTGGAGGAGGTCGCCAAGGTCGCGGAGCAGGCGGCGCGCTGGGAGATCTTCGACGCGGAGCTGCTGGAGCGCTACTTCACGACGCTGGACTTCCGCTTCGGGGCCGAGCAGCTCGCCGGCGTACGGGAATTCGCGCGCCGGACCGGGCCGACGACCGGGTTCGCGGCGGATGTGACGGTCGAGCTGCTCGGCTGACGGTCTGCGGGGTGGGACCGTCCACGGGTGGAACCGGGCCGGGCGGTCTACGAGGCGGGGATGGGCGCCTGCATGTGCTCGCTGATCCACTGGATCGTCCCGTCCTCCATGCCCTTCACATAGGTCTTGGCGTTGTGCTCGCCGCCCTGGATGATCTGCAGACGGGTCTTCACCGGGCCTTTGCCGTAGTTCCGGATGAAGTGCTTGAGGTTGTTCATCCCGCGCTCCTTGGTTCCTATCTGGAATGCGAGACAGACGTCCTTGTCCTTGCCTGCGGGCGTGGTGGAAAGGGCCTTCGCGAGCTTCTCCGGGTTGTTGGCCGCCTTCTCCTTCGTGTGACTGCCCCAGAGCGGGGAGTCGGGCACGGTGTCCGGGCCGGAAGCGATCACGGCCTTGAACTTGTCCGGGTGCTGCAGTACGGACTTCAGGCCGACGAACGCGCCGGACGACGATCCCATGAAGGCCCAGCCGTCGCGGGACTTGAAGGTACGGAAATTGGCCTTCACGAAGTCGGGGACGTCCTCGCTCATCCAGGTACCCATTTTCGGCTGCCCCGGTATGTCGCTGCCGTCGTAGTAGTACTTGGCGTCCGGATTGAGTACCGGCATCACCACGATGAACGGGAGGCTCTTGCCTTCCTTCGACCACTTGCTGATGCTGCTCTGCAGCTTGAGGTCGGTGCCCATCCAGTAGTTCTTCGGATAGCCGTTGCCGCCGGGCAGGGCTATCAGTACGGGGAAACCGCTGTTCGCGTACTGAGGGTCGAAGTACTGCTTCGGCGCCCACACCCATACCTTGCCCGTGAAACCGGACTTGGCGCCTTCCAGCGTGGTGACGCCGATCTTCGTGCCGTCGTCCAGGGTGTTCTGCGTGGTGAACGAGGCCTTCGGGCCGGTCGGCATCAGGGTCTTCGCGGAGGCTTCGTTCGCCGCTGTGCCGCCGTTGCTGTCCTGTGCGCCGCCGCCCGACTGACCGGCGGCGGGGGCCTTGGCGCTGGGGCCGTCGAAGGAGACCGGATCGCCTTCGTCCGAGCAGCCGGCGACGAGCGCGACAGAGCCGATGGCGACGGCGGCTATGAGGGCCTTGGACAGGCGTTTCATGGAAGGCTCCGAGGGTTCTGGCACCGTCGGCACGGACGGTTTCGGACAACACGTGTGAATTACGCCCAGGGAGACGGCGGTTGGCTCTGTTCGGTTGGCTCCGCGGCGGCGGGAATCCTCGTGATGCGACACACGGCGGGCCCTAGGCTGAAGCGCAGCACGCGCAATACAAGGCTGAACGCGAGGTAATCGGGGGAGTGCAGATGCAGCCGCTGGACCCGGGCGATCCGCAGAACATTGGTGCCTACCGGCTGCTCGGCAGGCTCGGAGCGGGCGGAATGGGCCGCGTCTATCTGGGTCGCAGCGCCGGTGGCCGTACGGTCGCGGTGAAGGTCGTCCATCCGCATTTCGCGCTCGACGAGGAGTTCCGGGCGCGGTTCAGGCGTGAGGTGGAGGCGGCGCGGCGGGTCGGCGGGGAGTGGACGGCGCCGGTGCTGGACGCCGACCCGGAGGCGTCCGTGCCATGGGTCGCCACCGGCTATGTGGCCGGTCCGGCCCTGTCCCAGGCGGTGACCTCGCACGGTCCGCTGCCCATCCGCTCGGTACGGGTGCTGGGTGCCGGACTCGCGCAGGCGCTGGCGGCCGTGCATGCGCTGGAGCTGGTGCACCGGGATGTGAAGCCGTCCAATGTGCTGCTCACGCTGGACGGTCCGCGGCTGATCGACTTCGGGATCGCCCGGGCCACCGACGGCACCGCCTCGCTCACCTCCACCGGGGTCTCGGTCGGCTCGCCCGGCTATATGTCGCCGGAGCAGATCCTCGGCAAGGGCGTCACGGCAGCGGCCGATGTCTTCTCCCTGGGCGCGGTCCTGGCGTACGCGGCGACGGGCGAGGCACCCTTCCCGGGCGACTCCTCGGCCGCGCTGCTCTACAAGGTGGTGCACGAGGAGCCCGAACTGGGTTCACTCGAGGGCGACTTGCGGGAGCTGGTCGCCGACTGCCTCGCCAAGGAGCCGACGGCGCGGCCCGCGCCGGCCGAGATCGCGAGCAGGATCGCGCCCGGTGGGGCGGCCGGACCGGTCGGGGCCGGGTGGCTGCCCGGACCGCTGGTGGAGCAGGTCAGCAGGGCGGCGGTGACGCTGCTGAACCTGGAGCCTTCGGCGGACCCGGTGGTGTCGGGGCCGGTGGCGTTCAGCAGCCCGGCGGTCGGGGTCTTCGGCCCGCCGGTGGAGCCGCCCCAGGACGCTCCGCCGAAGACGGGGGGCGCCTCCAACGGGCGGCTGTCCCTGTCGGTGACGGCCGACTCCGTACCGACGGAATCCGCTGCTCCGGGCGCTCGCCGGGGCCGGAAGGTGAGCTGCACGGTGGCCCTGGCGGTGGCGGGTGCGCTCGCCGGCGTGACGGTGGGCGGCGCGGTGCTGTTCGATCTGCTCCCGGGCGAGAACGACAAGGGCAGCGACACGGCGGCCCGACCGCCGGCCAGTAGCCCGTCGGCGCCGGACGGTTCGTCGGCGGAGCCGGGTGAGCCGGGCGTGAAGGAGGTGCCGAAGGCCTTCATCGGCGCCTGGAAGGGGCCGTTCGACGTCGACCTCGCCGGCAGCAAGATCAGCGCCGGGACCTTCAGGGTCGTGATCGGCACCGGGAAGGCGGGCGCGAAGGTCGGCACGGTCACCCAGTTCGACGTCCTGGGGAACTTCGCCTGCGAGGACAACCTGGTGCTGCGGAGGGCGACCGCGACGGAACTGGTCGCCGACGGCAAGTCCAGCGGCAAGGCGGGAAACCACTGCACGCCGGGCACGCACACGGTGAAGCTGCGACTCACCGGAGCCCGCCTGCAGTACACGTCCCAGGAACCACGGGCGGGCGACCCGCGCGCGCTGCTGGACCGGGAGCAGTGACCGGGAGGGCCGGCCGGCCGGCCCCGGAGCGGTGACCGGCTGCCGTGCCTCCCGACCGCGCCCGCGGATCGCGACAACGGCTGGCGTACGCTGGATCGGCCCGCTGATGCTCTGAAACACCGCCGAAAGGTGACGCCCGGTGACCGAGAAGGCCGACCTTCAGTCCGTGCTGGACCGTGCTGCCGAGGGGGGCCGGATCACCCCGGAGGAGGCGCTCGACCTCTACCGTTCCGCGCCGCTGCACGCGCTGGGCGCTGCGGCGGACGCCGTACGGCGGCGGCGGTACGCCGGTACGGAGCACATCGCGACGTACATCATCGAGCGCAACATCAACTACACCAATGTGTGCGTCACGGCGTGCAAGTTCTGCGCCTTCTACGCCCCGCCGAAGGATGTCGAGAAGGGCTGGACGCGCGACCTCGACGACATTCTGCGGCGCTGCGCCGAGACCGTGGAGCTCGGCGGCACGCAGATCATGTTCCAGGGCGGGCATCACCCGGACTACGGCGTCGAGTACTACGAGAAGCACTTCGCCGCGATCAAGAAGGCGTACCCGCAGCTGGTCATCCACTCCCTCGGGGCCTCCGAGGTCGAGCACATGGCCCGTATCTCCAAGGTCTCCGTCGAGGAGGCGATCCAGCGCATCCACGCCGCCGGACTCGACTCCTTCGCGGGCGCCGGCGCCGAGTTGCTGCCCGAGCGGCCTCGCAAGGCGATCGCGCCCCTCAAGGAGTCCGGCGAGCGCTGGCTGGAGATCATGGAGGCCGCGCACCGTCTCGGCGTCGAGTCCACGTCCACCATGCTCATGGGAACCGGCGAGACCAACGCCGAGCGGATCGAGCATCTGCGGATGATCCGCGAGGTGCAGGACCGGACGGGCGGCTTCCGGGCCTTCATCCCGTACACGTACCAGCCGGAGAACAACCACCTCAAGGGCCGTACGCAGGCGACGCTCTTCGAGTACCTGCGCATGATCGCGATCGCGCGGCTCTTCCTCGACAATGTCGCGCACATCCAGGGCTCGTGGCTGACCACGGGCAAGGAGGTCGGCCAGCTGTCGCTGCACTACGGCGCGGACGACCTGGGCTCGATCATGCTCGAGGAGAATGTGGTCTCCTCGGCGGGCGCGAAGCACCGGTCGAACCGGATGGAGATCATCGACCTGATCCGTAAGTCGGGCCGTGTCCCGGCGCAGCGGACGACGACGTACGAGCACATCGTGGTGCACGACGACCCGGCGAACGACCCGGTCGACGAGCGCGTCGCCTCGCACATCTCGTCGACGGCGATCGCGGGCGGTACGGCACATCCCGAGCTGAAGCTGCTCGCGTCCAACTGAGGCTGTTTTGATGACTATTCATGCCGCGTCGCTGGTTCTTCCGGTCGGCGCGGCGCCGGTGCCGGACGGTGCGGTCGTCGTCGACGGCAACCGGATCGCGGCCATCGGCCCGTACGAGGAGCTGGCGGCGGACCGTCCGCAGGCCCGCGTCCGGCGCTGGCCCGGCGTTCTGACGCCCGGCTTGCGTCAGTGGCACGGCACCTGGCTGCTGAAGCGCTGCTACCACCCCGATCCGCGGGAGGCCGGCGAGCTCGGTGAACTGCCGCTGTCCGGAGCGGAGCTGGAGGCGCTGGAGCTGGACGGTGTCCGCTGGGCGGGCAGCGTGCGCCGCGGTCTGCAGCGGATGCTGCGGCACGGCACCACGGCGCTGGCGGTCACGCTGAACGACCCGGTCGTACGGACCGCGGTCGTCCGCTCCGGGCTGACCGTCGTCTCCGCGGTGGGCGCCCCGGGAATCCTCGCCGAGGGTCCGGATCTCGACCCCTTCGTGGCGGGGTATGACCTCGCGGGCTCCGTGCACGCCCCACTGGCCGTCGGCGCCCGGGCCGACTTCGCCGTGTTCGACGTGGCGGACGAGGCCGCTCTGCAGGCCACCGGCGCCGGGAGTTGCGTGGCCACCGTCCTCGACGGGCGGCTCGTCCACCGGGCGCGCTGACTGATCACCGAGGACAACGGGATGTTCCCGCCCGCAGAGGGCCGGGCCGTCGACCGGGTGAAGGACGTGGACCTGGCCGCCCTGCTCGAACCCTGATCCCGCCCGACCGGCACAATGGAGCCGTGACCCGAGCATCCCTGGACAAGCAGCCGCACGAAGTCGCCTCGATGTTCGACGACGTGGCGGCGAACTACGACCTCACCAACGATGTGCTCTCGCTCGGCCTGGACAGGCTGTGGCGCAGGGAGGTCGCGAAGGCGGTGGACGCCCGCCCGGCGCAGAAGGTCCTCGACCTGGCCGCCGGCACCGGAACCTCTTCGCTGCCGTTCACCGTCACCGGCGCGTATGTCGTGCCGTGCGACTTCTCCCTCGGCATGCTGCGCGAGGGCAAGAAGCGCAACCCCTGGCTGCCGCTCACCGCGGGCGATGCGACGAAGCTGCCGTTCCGCGACGATGTCTTCGACGCCGTGACGATCTCCTTCGGGCTGCGCAATGTGCAGGACACGGACACGGCGCTGCGCGAGCTGTACCGGGTGACCAAGCCGGGCGGGCGGGTCGTGATCTGTGAGTTCTCGCAGCCGACCTGGGCGCCGTTCCGGACCGTGTACACCGAGTATCTGATGCGGGCGCTGCCGCCGGTGGCGCGGGCGGTCTCGTCCAACCCCGACGCGTACGTCTATCTCGCCGAGTCCATCCGCGCCTGGCCCGACCAGGCGGGACTGGCGAAGCGGCTGCAGCAGGCCGGCTGGTCCAAGGTCGCATGGCGGAATCTGACGGGTGGGGTGGTGGCACTGCACCGCGGCACCAAGCCCGCGCCCCCGTCCTCGTCCGAGCCCGCGACCCCGTCCGCGTCCCAGTAAGCCTCGATGAACTACCAGTCCGTCCTGGAACGGATCGCCGAGGACGTCACACAACAGGTCGGCAGCGGCAGACCCGCCGAGTACATCCCGGCACTCGCCTCCGTCGACCGGCACCGCTTCGGCATGGCCCTCGCGGATGTGGACGGCAAGGTGTACGGAGTCGGGGACTGGCAGCGCCCCTTCTCCGCCCAGTCGATCACCAAGGTCTTCACCCTCGCGCTGGCGCTGGCCCAGGGCGGCGACAGTCTCTGGGAGCGGGTCGGCCGTGAGCCCTCCGGCAACCCCTTCAACTCGCTGGTGCAGCTGGAGTACGAGAACGGGATCCCGCGCAATCCCTTCATCAACGCGGGCGCGCTCGTCGTCACCGACCGCCTGCAGACCCTGACCGGCGACGCGAGCAGCGAGCTCCTGGAATTCCTGCGACAGGAGAGCGGGAACCCGGAGCTGGCCTTCGACGCGGAGGTCGCCGAGTCGGAGTCCGCGTTCGGTGACCGCAACGCCGCCCTGGCCCACTTCATGGCCTCCTACGGCAACATCACCAACCCCGTCCCCACCCTCCTCGAGCACTACTTCTGGCAGTGCGCGATCGAGATGAGCTGCGCCGATCTGGCCCTGGCGGCCCGCTTCCTGGCCCGCCACGGGCTGCGCGCCGACGGCTCCCGCCTGCTGACCCTCAGCGAGGCCAAGCAGATCAATGCCGTGATGCTCACCTGCGGCACGTACGACGCGGCCGGAGAGTTCGCTTACCGGGTCGGACTGCCGGGCAAGAGCGGCGTGGGCGGCGGGATCGTCGCGGTCGTGCCGGGGCGCTGCACGCTGTCGGTATGGAGCCCGGGCCTCGACGAACGCGGCAACTCGGTGGTGGGCGTGGCGGCGCTGGACCGCTTCACGACGCTGACCGGGCTCTCGGTCTTCTAGGGCGCAGCGGAGAAGGACCGGAGACCGAGGCTCGTGCCCCGAATCGGCGTGTACGAGCCGCGAGTTGACGGGAACCGGCGGGCGGGGAAGATGAGTCAGTTGTTTACGGCTTTCTTATCTCCCCGTCCCCGCTTGTCACTTCGGAGTGCTCCCCATGGCGTCGTACTGCCCGCATTGCGGAAACCCATCCCCGGATGAGGCGCGCTTCTGTATGAAATGCGGGCGTGAGCGGCTGCCGGAAGCCCCGGCTGCGCCACCGCCCGCGATGCCTCCGGCGGCCGCGCCCGCCGCGCTTCCGGCTCTTCCCCCGGCCCTGCCCGCCGCTCAGCCGGCCGCGCCCGCCTACGCGCCGGCGCCCGCCCAGCCATCGCCCGTCGGGGCGTTCCTCGGCCGGGCGTTCCGCGGTGACTGGCTCGCCTCGGCGAAGGCCGCCGCCTGGCCGGCCGGACTGCTGCTGGCGCTCGCGGTGGCGCTCGCCATCCCCTCGTACGGTCAGGACGACGAGGTCGTCGTCGGCTGGAGCGACCGGCTGCGGATCGCGCTCGCGATGCTGCTGCAGGCGTTCGGCGGCGGCTTCGAGGTGAAGGCCACGGACAGCTCCTCGCCGTTCGGCTCCGGCGGTTCGGGCTCCGGGTCCTTCGGCGGCGGTTCCTCGGACGGGATGTACGGCGACGGTTCCGGATTCCCCGGCACCTCCGGCTCCGGCTCCCCGGGATTCTCCGATTCAGGCATGGACGCGATCGCGCAGGGCAGCGCCTCGCTCTCGCTGGTGCCGCTGACGGTGACCGTGCTGTGGATCGGCGCGCTCTTCCTGGGTGCGCGGATGCTGCGTACGAGGGGTGCCGGGCTGGAAGCGGCCGTCCGGATCTCGGTGTTGGCCACCGGCGTGGTGCTGGTACTCGGCCTGTTCGCGCAGCCGGACATCGAGGGCGTGGAGATCTCCTCGTCCCCGCTGCTTGCCGCGCTCGGCGCGCTGGCGATCTCGCTCGCGGTGACCGCCGGGGTGCTCCAGCGCGACGACCTCGCCGCGTGGCTGGCGCAGCGGCCCGCCGCCCGGTCGACGGTGCGCGCCCTGGGGACGGCGGTGCGGGCGCTCGGCGTGGTCGTGGCCCTCTGCTCGCTGGTCGGCTTCATCGCGTACGCCAACGCGGACGGTGTGGACGGTACGGGCCTGCTCATCGCGCTGCCCATCCTGCCGAACATCGGTTTGGCGGTGCTCGGGCTGAGCTGGGGCGTACCGGTGAAGTACGACGTCCAGGGCCGGTTCAGCCTGATCGGCTCCGGCACGGAGCACGGCAGCTTCGGTCTTCCGGAGATCAGCGATGTGTGGGGCGGTGGCGCGGTCGCCGGGGCGGTGGCTCTCGGTGTGGTCTGCGCGCTCACGCTCGGCGTCTGGGCGGCCCGCCGCTCGGCGGACCGTCGCGAACAGCTGCTGGCCGGAGGCTTCTCGCTGGGCCTCGTGCTGCTGTTCACGAGCGTGAGCGGGGTCTCCGCCGACATGGCGGGCGGTATGTCGGACTGGGGCGGCCAGGGCACTTCGGAGTTCGCCCCGAGCGTTCCGGATGCGTTGCTGTTCGGCCTGCTGTGGGTGGGTGCGGCGACGTTCCTCGGCCCGTATGTGCTGCGGATGATGGGTCAGCAGGCGCCGGCGGTGCCGCTGCCGGCGTACGGGCCGGGCCCGGCGTACATGCCCGGCGCCCCGGCCGCTCCCGCTGCCCCGGCCACCCCGTTCGTGGCCGAGGCGCCCGCCCCGCCCGCGCCCTCTCCGTACGTCCCGCAGCCCCAAGTCCCCGGCGCGTACGACCCGCACACCGTGCACCTCTCCGCTTCACCGTCCGCTGCCGCGGCAGCCTCACCGGCAGTCGCCGCCCACGATCCCGCCGCCGCGGCAGCCGCCGCGGAACGCAAGCGCAAGGTCCTCGTGTGGACGGCCACCCTCACCGCCGCGTTCGTCATCGGCGGTGGCGCGACGGCCGGGGCGCTGCTGCTGAAGAACAAAGACGCGTCCGACGAGGCGAAGAACAAGCAGCCGGCCGCATCGCAGTCCCCTTCCCCGAAGCAGGACCCACAGGCCCCGGCGTCCCCTTCCGCAACCCCGTCCGGCAGCCCCTCCGCCACCCCCTCCACGAGCCCGTCGACACCTCCGCCGGGCGGTGCCACGGTCCCGGAAGGCTTTGTGCTGAAGCAGGACCCCGCCGGGTTCACCGTCGCGGTGATGGACGGCTGGAAGCGCCGGCAGTCGGGCAGCCAGGTCTTCTACGAAGCCCCCACAGGCGGTTCGTATGTCCAGATCGGCATCATCAAGAACACGCCGACGACCTCGTACGAGAACTTCCTCACCCTGGAGAAGAAGCACCTGGAGACTCCCGAGACCCAGTACGGGCGCACGCAGCTGATCCAGAACACGTATCAGGGACGGCCGGGCGCGCTCTGGGAGTTCACCCATATCCCCGAGCCGGACGAGGGCAGCCTGAAGCGCCATGTCATCGACCAGGCGTTCGTCGCGGCGGACGGCACGGAGTACGCGGTCCTTGCCGCCGGCCGCGCCGATCTCTGGGACCCGGCCAAGGACGTGGTCTTCTCGACCGCCCTCAACACCTTCAAAGTGAGCCAGTGAGCCACTGAGCTAGGGCTGCTGGAGCTCCAGCCGGAAGCGGTATCCCTTCTGCTGGGACACCGGCGTCGTGAACGTCTCCGCCAGCTCCATCCCCAGCCGCCGGATCACCGCGATCGAACGCTCATTGCGCGCGTTCACCATCGCCACCACCCGCTCCACCCCGGCCGCCCGTACCCGCTCCAGCGTGGTGCGGGCGGCGGCGGTCGCATACCCCTTGCCCCATGCGGCCCGCGCCAGCCGCCAGCCGATCTCGATCTCGCCGACCGGGCCGAAGGTCTCGTGCGGCCAGGGCTGCGCCCCGGTGAAGCCGATGACCTCGCCGTCCTCGTCGAGCATGGTCCAGAAGCAGAAGCCGTGCTCGGCGTCGTGTCTGCGCTGCCGGGCGGTCAGCTCCTCGTAGACGGACAGCTCCGCCGCCTTCCCGCCGTGGAACTCCATCACCTCCGGATCGTTGAAGACCCGGTGCCAGGCCAGGGCGTCCTCGTCGGTGGGCACACGCAGCTGTACGGCGGGGAGCGGCCTGCTCATAGGGGGGAGCCCTTCAGTTTGTGGATCAGTACGCCCCCATAGACTGCACATGTCCTGTGCCATTCGGTACGCAATATCGAGTCTTCGGGAGAACCCGCCGTGACCGAGCCCCTCTCGGAACAGACTGCCGATGTGATCGTCGTCGGGGCAGGCCCGGCCGGCTCCACGACCGCGTACTACCTGGCCAAGGCGGGGCTCGACGTCCTTCTCCTCGAGAAGACGGCCTTCCCGCGCGAGAAGGTCTGCGGTGACGGCCTCACCCCGCGTGCCACGAAGCAGCTGGTGGCGATGGGTATCGACATCTCCGAGGAAGCCGGCTGGCTGCGCAACAAGGGCCTGCGGATCATCGGCGGCGGCGTGCGGCTCCAGCTCGACTGGCCGGATCTCGCCTCTTTCCCGGACTACGGACTCGTACGCAAGCGCGACGACTTCGACGAGCAGCTCGCCAGGCAGGCGCAGAAGGCGGGCGCGCGGCTGTACGAGCGGTGCAATGTCGGGGCCCCGATCATCGACGAGCGGACCGGCCGCATCACCGGCGTCAACGCCAAGCTGGGCGAGGAGAAGACCCCGGTCACCTTCCACGCGCCGCTCGTCGTCGCCGCCGACGGCAATTCGACCCGGCTCTCCCTCGCCATGGGGCTGCACCGCCGCGAGGACCGTCCGATGGGTGTCGCCGTACGGACGTACTTCACCTCGCCGCGCCACGACGACGACTATCTGGAGTCCTGGCTGGAGCTCTGGGACCGCCGCGGCCCGCAGGACCGGCTCCTCCCCGGCTACGGCTGGATCTTCGGCATGGGCGACGGCACCTCGAACGTCGGCCTCGGCGTACTGAACACCTCCGCCGCCTTCAAGGAGCTGGACTGGCGCGAGGTGCTGAAGGCCTGGTGTGCCTCGATGCCGGAGGACTGGGGCTACACCGAGGAGAACATGACGATGCCGATCCGCGGCGCCGCGCTCCCGATGGCGTTCAACCGTCAGCCGCACTACACCAAGGGCCTGCTGCTGGTCGGCGACGCGGGCGGCCTGGTCAACCCGTTCAACGGCGAGGGCATCGCGTACGCCATGGAGTCCGGCCAGATCGCCGCCGACGTGATCGTGCAGGCGCATGCCCGGCAGACCCCGGCGCAGCGGGAGCTGGCGCTGCACCGCTACCCGAAGATCCTCAAGGACACGTACGGCGGCTACTACACCCTGGGCCGCGCCTTCGTGAAGCTCATCGGCAACCCGAAGGTCATGAAGATCGCGACGCAGCGCGGTCTGACGCACCCGCTGCTGATGAAGTTCACGCTGAAGATGCTGGCCAACCTCACCGACCCGACGGGCGGCGACGCGATGGACCGGATCATCAACGGGCTCTCGAAGGTGGCCCCGAAGGCCTGATACGGCCCACTGCCGGTCGCGGCATGCTGCGACCGGCGGCGCATACCCGGGTGAACGGACGAAGGGCCGCGGCTCCACCCCCGAGCGGGGGAGCCGCGGCCCTTCGAAGCGTGCCGCCAGTGCGTGGGCGGTCAGAGAACGCGGACCGCGCCGCTCGCCGGGTAGCCCGACAGGTCCTGGATCACGACGCCCTTGCCGGGGTTGGCGGCGTCGAGGTACTGGCCGTCGCCGATGTAGACACCGACGTGGTACGCGGAACCGGCGCCGCCCCAGTAGAGGATGTCGCCGATCTGGAGGTTGCTGGTGCCCACCTGGGTGCCGGCCACCGACTGGTCCTGGGAGACGCGGGGCAGGTCGACGCCGACCTGCCGGAAGGCGGCCTGGACGAGGCTGGAGCAGTCCCACGAGTTGGGTCCGGTGGCGCCCATGACGTAGGCGTCGCCGAGCTGTGCCTTGAGGAAGGCGACGACGGTCGCGGCGGAGCCCGTGGCGTTCGAGGTGTTGGAGGACGCGGAGAGCGTGGTGCGCTCGGACGACCGGGAGGCGCGCTGTGCCTCGGCGTCGGCGCGCTTCTTCGCCTCGGACTTCTCCTTGGCCTCGGCCTTGCGGTCCGCCTCGGCCTTGGCCTTCTTGGCGGCCTGCGCGGCCTTGACGGCGGCGGCGTTCTCCTGGGCCTGCAACTCGAGGTCGAGCGCGATCTCCTGAGTGGCCTCGGCGGACTGCGAGACGGCGGCGGAGAGCGAGGGGCCGGACGTGAGCGTCGGCATCTCGATGGTCTCGGTCACCGGCTCGGCGTTCGCCGGCCCGGCAGCTCCGGCCACCGCGATGGTGCTGAGGACGCCACCGGCAACTCCGGCCCGAAGCGCCAACTTCGAGGCACTGCGGCGGGGCTTCCGGTGGCTGGGTATGTGAGCGGTGTGGGACATGAGTACAACCGGTATCAAGTACTCACGGTTCCCTTCAAGAAACGTGTGTTGCGCCACAGTTGCGACCGGAACGTCTGAATCCGCTCTGCTCCGGCCTTTATTGACGCCGTAACGGGCAATTCGGGCACGCAAGATCACGGCTGTGATCATGGGCTTTCCGTAAAAGGTCCGAATTGCCTGGCACTTACCATCCCTTCACGCCGATGGCCAAGCCCCCTTTTATTGATGAATGACGTGAGTGGTGCAGGTCACAGAAAGGTCAACGTCCTGGCGTCCGGCAGCTCGTGAATGCGAGCACGCGTCCACCCGGATCCGCGCGGGTCCCTCGGGTGGGTGACGCGGAGTCCACTATCACCCGATGCGGCCCATTGCCAATTTGCCTGTACGGGCCACCACTTGATAGGGCGCATGCCCTCCGACCAGCGGTAACACCACCGGATGTCACGTCTGGTAACCACTCGGGCGCTTCGCGTATGAAGATCACCGCTCATCCGACTTCATGATCGTTCGCCGGGTGGTGGAGATCACAAAGACGTTGTCGTACCCCGTGTCGCAGATCACAGACCGGCAGGCATAGGATGCGGAGCAGTCGGGCTTGTGAACTGCCTCACATGTACACGATCTTCGCGAGGCAGCGAGACGGATGCCCGGTGCGGTCCAACGGTCAAGGACGACTGGAAGGAGCGAGGAGGGTGAATGCTTACGCGCCCATCCTTGTGCTCGGCGCCCTCGGGGCAGGGTTTGCGATCTTCTCCGTGGTCATGGCCACGCTTATCGGCCCAAAGCGCTACAACCGGGCAAAACTAGAGGCGTACGAGTGCGGCATCGAGCCGACCCCTACGCCGGCCGGAGGCGGCCGCTTTCCCATCAAGTACTACCTGACGGCGATGCTCTTCATCGTCTTCGACATCGAGATCGTCTTCCTCTACCCCTGGGCGGTCACCTTCGACGCCCTGGGGCTTTTCGGGCTCGTGGAGATGCTGCTCTTCGTGCTCACCGTCTTCGTCGCCTACGCGTATGTATGGCGGCGCGGCGGCCTGGAATGGGACTGAGGGGCTGAGGGGCACACCAATGGGAATCGAAGAGAAGCTGCCGAGCGGTTTTCTGCTGACCACCGTCGAACAGGCCGCGGGCTGGGTGCGCAAATCATCCGTCTTCCCGGCGACCTTCGGTCTGGCCTGCTGCGCCATCGAGATGATGACGACCGGCGCCGGCCGCTACGACCTGGCCCGCTTCGGCATGGAGGTCTTCCGCGGATCGCCGCGCCAGGCCGACCTGATGATCGTCGCCGGCCGGGTGAGCCAGAAGATGGCGCCCGTCCTGCGGCAGGTCTACGACCAGATGCCCAATCCCAAGTGGGTCATTTCCATGGGCGTTTGCGCCTCATCGGGCGGAATGTTCAACAATTACGCGATTGTGCAGGGTGTTGATCACATTGTCCCTGTCGACATCTATTTGCCTGGCTGCCCGCCGCGTCCCGAGATGCTGATCGACGCGATTCTCAAGCTGCACCACAAGATCCAGACCTCCAAGCTCGGCGTGAACGCGGAGGAAGCGGCCCGCGAGGCGGAGGAGGCGGCCCTCAAGGCGCTCCCCACCATCGAGATGAAGGGGCTGCTCCAGTGAGTGAGAGCAAGAACACCAACGGTAACAACGTCCCTGCGCCACGGGACGAGTCCGGCGACGTCATCGGCGTACGCAAGGGCATGTTCGGCGCAGGCAACGGCGGCGATACGAGTGGCTACGGCGGTCTCGTCAGGACGGTGACCCTGCCGGGCGCCTCCCACCGCCCCTACGGCGGCTACTTCGACGAGGTCGCCGACGAGCTCGAAGGCGCACTGGAGGAGCAGGGCCTCGTCCCCGAGAACGCCATCGAGAAGACGGTCGTCGACCGCGGCGAGCTCACCTTCCACATCGCCCGCGAGCATCTGCTCACCGTGGCGCAGACCCTGCGCGACGACCCGGCCCTGCGCTTCGAGCTCTGTACGGGCGTCTGTGGCGTCCACTACCTCGAGGACAAGGGCCGCGAGCTGCACGCCGTCTACCATCTGCGCTCGCTCACCCACGGCCGGCTGATCCGCCTCGAGGTCTCCGCACCGGACAGCGACCCGCATGTGCCGTCCCTGGTCACGGTCTATCCGACCAACGACTGGCACGAGCGCGAGATGTACGACTTCTTCGGGCTCGTCTTCGACGGCCACCCCGCCCTCACCCGGATCATGATGCCGGACGACTGGCAGGGCTTCCCGCAGCGCAAGGACTATCCGCTCGGCGGCATCGCCGTCGAGTACAAGGGCGCCCAGATCCCGGCTCCGGACCAGCGGAGGTCGTACAGCTGATGTCTGCTTCACAGGGAACTTCCCCCGCTTCCGCCCGCGAGACCACCGAGGGGACCGTATATACGGTCACCGGCGGCGACTGGGACGAGGTCGTCCAGTCCGCGGCCAAGGCCGACGACGAGCGGATCGTCGTCAACATGGGCCCGCAGCACCCCTCCACGCACGGTGTGCTCCGGCTGATCCTGGAGATCGACGGCGAGACGGTCACCGAGGCCCGCTGCGGCATCGGCTATCTGCACACCGGCATCGAGAAAAACCTCGAGTACCGGACCTGGGTGCAGGGCACCACCTTCGTCACGCGCATGGATTATCTGACGCCGTTCTTCAACGAGGCGGCGTACTGCCTGGGCGTGGAGAAGCTGCTCGGCATCACCGACGAGATCCCGGACCGGGCGACGATCATCCGCGTCCTGCTGATGGAGCTCAACCGGCTCTCCTCCCACCTGGTGTGCATCGCCACAGGAGGTATGGAGCTCGGCGCCACCACGATCATGATCTACGGATTCCGGGATCGTGAACTGATTCTCGACATCTATGAGTTGATCACCGGCCTGCGGATGAACCACGCCTTCATCCGGCCCGGCGGACTCGCGCAGGACCTGCCGCCCGGCGCCATCGACCAGCTTCGCGAGTTCGTGAAGACGATGAAGAAGAACCTGCCGGAGTACGACAAGCTCGCCACCGGCAACCCCATCTTCAAGGCCCGTATGCAGGACATCGGCTATCTCGATCTGACCGGCTGCCTGGCGCTCGGCGCGACCGGACCGATCCTGCGCTCCGCCGGTCTCGCCCACGATCTGCGCAAGACCGACCCCTACTGCGGTTACGAGACGTACGAGTTCGACGTCCCGACCGCCGACAGCTGCGACGCGTACGGCCGCTTCCTGATCCGCCTGGAGGAGATGCGGCAGTCGCTGCGCATCGTCGAGCAGTGCCTGGACCGGCTCGAGCCGGGACCGGTGATGGTCGCCGACAAGAAGATCGCCTGGCCCGCGCAGCTCGCCCTCGGCCCCGACGGGCTCGGCAACTCCCTCGACCACATCAAGAAGATCATGGGCACCTCCATGGAGGCCCTGATCCATCACTTCAAGCTGGTGACCGAGGGCTTCCGGGTCCCGGCCGGACAGGCGTACGCCGCGGTCGAATCGCCCAAGGGCGAACTCGGCGTCCATGTCGTGAGCGACGGCGGCACCCGCCCCTACCGGGTCCACTTCCGGGACCCGTCCTTCACCAATCTGCAGGCCATGGCGGCGATGTGCGAGGGCGGCCAGGTCGCCGACGTCATCGTCGCCGTCGCGTCCATCGACCCCGTGATGGGAGGCGTCGACCGGTGACAGACATCAGCCTGGGGATGCCACAGCTCCCCGCCCCCGACTACCCGGCCGATGTGCGTGCCAGGCTCGAAGCGGACGCGAAGGAGATCATCGCCCGCTACCCCGACAGCCGGTCCGCCCTGCTGCCGCTGCTGCATCTGGTGCAGGCGGAGGAGGGGTACGTCACCCGCACCGGCGTCCGGTTCTGCGCCGAGATGCTGGAGTTGACCACTGCCGAGGTCACCGCGGTGTCCACCTTCTACTCGATGTACCGGCGCAAGCCCTCCGGCGACTACCAGGTCGGGGTCTGCACCAACACGCTCTGCGCGGTGATGGGCGGCGACGCCATTTTCGAGGAGCTCAAGGAGCACCTCGGCGTCGGCAACAACGAGACGACCGGGGACGGCAAGGTCACCCTCGAGCACATCGAGTGCAACGCGGCCTGCGACTTCGCCCCTGTGGTGATGGTCAACTGGGAGTTCTTCGACAACCAGACGCCGGAGACAGCCAAGCGGCTCGTCGACGATCTGCGTGCGGGACGGCAGGTGCAGCCCACCCGCGGCGCTCCCCTCTGTACGTACAAGGAGACCGCGCGGATCCTCGCGGGCTTCCCCGACCGGCGCCCCGGCGCCGTCGAGGCGACCGGCGGGGCCGGACCCGCCTCGCTGATCGGCCTGCGCCTCGCCAAGGGCGAGCAGCCGGCCGCCCGGGTGGTCGCCCCGCGCGGTGAGGTCGCCCACGATGCCCCGCAGCCCGGGTCGGAGCACCTGAGCTCGCACGACGCGCCACAGCAGACCTCGGACTCCGACCCCGCGCACCCGGCGGGGCCCGCAGCCGAGGAGGGGGAGTGATGACCTTGGCACCCGAGCTCAACGAGACGAGCCCCGAGAAGCTCCTCGCGCCGGTCCTCTCCGCCTTCTGGGACGAGGCGGAGCCCTGGACGCTGGACACCTACCGGCGGCACGAGGGGTACGAGGGGCTGCGCAAGGCGCTGGCCATGTCGCCCGACGACCTCATCGCGTACGTCAAGGACTCCGGACTGCGCGGCCGCGGCGGCGCCGGCTTCCCCACCGGAATGAAGTGGCAGTTCATTCCGCAGGGCGACGGAAAGCCGCACTATCTTGTTGTCAACGCCGACGAGTCGGAGCCCGGGACCTGCAAGGACATCCCGCTCCTCTTCGCCAACCCGCACTCCCTCATCGAGGGGATCGTGATCGCCTGCTATGCGATCCGGTCGAATCACGCGTTCATCTATCTGCGCGGTGAAGTCGTCCCCGTACTGCGACGGCTGCACGAAGCCGTGCGCGAGGCGTACGAGGCGGGCTACCTCGGCAAGAACGTTCTCGGCAGCGGACTCGACCTCGAACTCACCGTGCACGCGGGCGCGGGCGCGTACATCTGCGGTGAGGAGACCGCGCTGCTGGACTCCCTGGAGGGCCGTCGCGGCCAGCCC
This sequence comes from Streptomyces sp. NPDC060064, assembly GCF_042736455.1. Classification (NCBI taxonomy): domain Bacteria; kingdom Bacillati; phylum Actinomycetota; class Actinomycetes; order Kitasatosporales; family Streptomycetaceae; genus Streptomyces; species Streptomyces sp. NPDC060064. The sequence continues at coordinate 75,352 of NZ_JBHWWF010000017.1, read as the reverse complement.
CGGCTGCGACCTCCCTTCCCCGCGGTCGCCGGTCTCTACGCGTGCCCCACTGTGGTGAACAACGTCGAGTCCATCGCCTCCGTTCCCGCGATCCTCCAACGCGGCAAGGACTGGTTCAAGTCGATGGGCAGCGAGAAGTCCCCGGGCTTCACGCTTTACTCGCTCAGCGGCCATGTCACCAACCCCGGCCAGTACGAGGCCCCGCTCGGCATCACGCTGCGCCAGCTGCTCGACATGAGCGGCGGGATCAGGGCCGGGCACCGCCTCAAGTTCTGGACGCCGGGCGGCTCTTCGACCCCGATGTTCACCGACGAGCACCTCGATGTCCCGCTGGACTACGAGGGCGTCGGCGCGGCCGGTTCGATGCTCGGCACCAAGGCGCTGCAGTGCTTCGACGAGACCACGTGTGTCGTACGGGCCGTGACGCGGTGGACCGAGTTCTACGCCCACGAGTCCTGCGGCAAGTGCACTCCTTGCCGCGAAGGCACGTACTGGCTGGTGCAACTGCTGCGCGACATCGAGGCCGGCAAGGGCGTCATGTCCGATCTCGACAAGCTCAACGACATCGCCGACAACATCAACGGCAAGTCCTTCTGCGCGCTGGGCGACGGTGCCGCGTCCCCCATCTTCTCCTCGCTCAAGTACTTCCGCGAGGAGTACGAGCAGCACATCACCGGCAAGGGCTGCCCCTTCGACCCTGCCAAGTCGACCGTCTGGGCCGACAAGCACCTGGAGGTGAACGCATGACTGAGGCGTATGCGTCGAGCCCCGGCCGCGGCTTCGCCGCCCACCGCCCTGCGGGCGAAGCACCGCAGTCCGACTCACCTCGTGCGGAGGTACGGGCATGACCGTCACGACGTCCAACCCCGCCGGAGGCGGCAGCGCGGCCGTTCCGCCGGAAGATCTTGTCTCGCTGACGATCGACGGCATCGAGATCTCCGTCCCCAAGGGCACGCTGGTCATCCGGGCCGCCGAACTGCTGGGCATCGAGATCCCGCGGTTCTGCGACCACCCCCTCCTCGACCCGGTCGGCGCCTGCCGCCAGTGCATCGTCGAGGTCGAGGGCCAGCGCAAGCCGATGGCGTCCTGCACCATCACCTGCACCGACGGCATGGTCGTCAAGTCGCAGCTCACCTCGCCGGTCGCCGAGAAGGCCCAGCGCGGTGTGATGGAGCTGCTGCTGATCAACCACCCGCTGGACTGCCCGGTCTGCGACAAGGGCGGCGAATGCCCCCTGCAGAACCAGGCCATGCAGGTGGGCGACCCGGACACCCGCTTCGAGGGCCGCAAGCGCACATACGAGAAGCCCGTGCCGATCTCCACACAGGTGCTGCTCGACCGTGAGCGGTGCGTGCTCTGCGCCCGCTGCACCCGCTTCTCCAACCAGGTCGCGGGCGACCCGATGATCGAGCTGATCGAGCGGGGCGCCCTCCAGCAGGTCGGCACGGGTGAGGGTGACCCCTTCGAGTCGTACTTCTCCGGCAACACCATCCAGATCTGCCCGGTGGGCGCGCTGACCTCGGCGGCGTACCGATTCCGCTCCCGCCCCTTCGACCTGGTCTCGTCGCCGAGCGTGTGCGAGCACTGCGCCGGCGGCTGCGCGACCCGCACCGACCACCGGCGCGGCAAGGTCATGCGGCGCCTCGCGGCGGATGACCCCGAGGTCAACGAGGAGTGGCTCTGCGACAAGGGGCGCTTCGGCTTCCGTTACGCGCAGAAGCCGGACCGGCTCACCACCCCTCTCGTACGCAATGACGAAGGCGTCCTGGAACCGGCGAGCTGGCCGGAGGCGCTGGAGGCGGCGGCCCGCGGGCTGAGCGGGGCCCGCGGCCGGGCCGGTGTCCTCGTGGGCGGCCGGCTCACCGTCGAGGACTCCTATGCGTACGCCAAGTTCGCGCGGGTCGCCCTCGACACCAATGACGTCGACTTCCGGGCGCGCGTGCACAGCAGCGAGGAGGCCGACTTCCTGGCCGCCCGCGTCGCCGGGCAGGGCCGCGATCTGGACGGCAGCGGCGTCACCTACACCTCCCTGGAGAAGGCCCCGGCCGTACTGCTGGCCGGGTTCGAGTCCGAGGAGGAGGCGCCCGGCGTCTTCCTGCGGCTGCGCAAGGCGCATCGCAAGCACGGCCAGCGCACCTTCGCCCTGGCCACGCACGCCACCCGGGGTCTGGCGAAGGCGGGCGGCACGCTGCTGGCCGCCGCCCCCGGCACCGAGACCGAGTGGCTGAACGCGCTGGCGGCCGGCACCGGTCTGGAGGGCGACGGCGCGAAGGCGGCCGAGGCGCTGCGCTCCGCAGGCGCGGTGATCGTGGTCGGCGAGCGGCTCGCGGCCGTGCCAGGCGGACTCACCGCCGCCGCACGGGCCGCCACCGCGACCGGTGCCCAGCTGGTGTGGATCCCGCGCAGGGCGGGTGAGCGCGGCGCCATCGAGGCGGGCGCGATCCCCTCGCTGCTGCCCGGCGGCCGCCCGGCCACCGACCCGCGGGCCCGTGAGGAGACCGCGGCGGCCTGGCGCGTACGCGAACTCCCGCACCGCTACGGCCGCGACACCGGCCAGATCGTCGAGGCCGCGGCCACCGGCGAACTGGGCGCGCTGCTGGTGGCGGGCGTCGAGGTCGCGGACCTGCCCGACCCGGCACGCGCACGCGCGGCACTCGACGCGGTCGGCTTCCTGGTCTCTCTGGAGCTGCGGCCGAGCGAGGTCACCGAGCGGGCGGACGTGGTCTTCCCGGTCGCGGCCGTCGCCGAGAAGCCGGGCACGTTCCTCAACTGGGAGGGCAGGGCGAGGCTGTTCGAGGCCGCGCTCAAGCCCGAGCAGATGACCCGCCGCCTGGCGCCGACCGACGCGCGGGTGCTGCACATGCTCGCGGACGCGCTCGACGTCAGCTTCGGGCTGCCGGACCTCAAGTCCGTACGCACGGAGCTCGACCGGCTCGGCAGCTGGCAGGGCCCCCGGGCCACCGAGCCGACGGAGTCCGCGCAGTCCCTGCCCCGACCGGGCGAGGGCGAGGCGGTCCTCGCGGGACACCGGCTGCTGCTCGACCAGGGTCTGCTGCAGCAGGGCGACGAGGCGCTGGCGGGCACTCGCCATGCGGCGGTCGCCCGGCTCTCCGCGGCGACAGCGGCCGAGACGGGTGTCAAGGACGGCGACGTCCTGGCCGTCAGCGGCCCGGCCGGCTCGGTCCGGCTCCCGCTCCAGGTGAGCGAGATGCCCGACCGGGTGGTGTGGCTGCCGCTGAACTCCGTGGGCGGCGGCGTCACTTCGGACACCGGCGCCGTCCCCGGACAGCTCGTCCGCATCGGCCCGGCGGCCGCCGCGAACGACGCAGCGGAGGTCCAGTCATGACCGCCCTCACCGCGGTCGCGGGCCGCGGGCCGCGCAACGCGGTCGCCCGGCCCCGTACCCACGTCGTCAGGCCGGGCGCAGCCCTGGCCGTCCCCGCAACGGAGGTGCGAGCGTGACTGCCCTCGCCCATATCGCGGAAGCCCAGCGGAGCGTCCTCGCCGCCGAGGATCTCTCGATGTTCGGGCACGACCCCTGGTGGCTCGTCGTCATCAAGGCAGTGTTCTGCTTCGCCTTCCTGATGATCACCGTGCTCTTCTCCATCGTGTGGGAGCGCAAGGTCGTCGCCTGGATGCAGCTGCGCATCGGCCCCAACCGGCACGGGCCCTGGGGCATGCTCCAGTCCCTCGCCGACGGCATCAAGCTGATGCTGAAGGAAGACGTCATCGTCAAGCGCGCGGACAAGGTCGTCTATGTCCTCGCGCCGATCGTCGCCGCGATCCCGGCCTTCATGGCGATCGCCGTGATCCCCTTCGGTCCGGCCGGCAACGAGATCTCGATCCTCGGCCACCGCACCACGATGCAGCTCACCGACCTGCCGATCGCGATGCTCTACATCCTCGCGGTCGCCTCGGTCGGCATCTACGGCATCGTCCTCGCCGGCTGGTCGTCGGGCTCGACGTACCCGCTGCTCGGCGGACTCCGCTCCTGCGCGCAGATGATCTCGTACGAGATCGCCATGGGCGCGGCCTTCGCCTCCGTCTTCCTCTACTCCGGGTCGATGTCGACCTCGAAGATCGTCGAGGCGCAGGCGGACCGCTGGTACATCATCCTGCTGCCGGTCTCCTTCATCATCTACATCGTCACGATGGTGGCCGAGACCAACCGCGCCCCCTTCGACATGCCGGAGTCCGAGGGCGACCTCGTCGGCGGCTTCAACACCGAGTACAGCTCGATCAAGTTCGCGATGTTCATGCTGGCCGAGTACGTCAACATGGTCACCGTCTCGGCGGTCTCGGTCACCCTCTTCCTGGGCGGCTGGCGGGTCCCGTACCCGGTCTCCACTTTCTGGGAGGGCGCGAACCACGGCTGGTGGCCGATGCTCTGGTTCGTCATCAAGGTCCAGCTGCTGCTGTTCTTCTTCATCTGGCTGCGCGGCACGCTGCCCCGGGTCCGCTACGACCAGCTGATGAAGCTCGGCTGGAAGGTCCTGATCCCGGTATCGGTGGTCTGGCTGATGCTGGTGGCGACCGTACGGGCGCTGCGGAACGAGAACTACGACTTCCAGCAGATCGTGCTGTACGTCGGCGGCGCGGTGATCGCGGTGCTGCTGCTCTCCTTCGTCGCCGACATGTTCCGCGGCAAGAAGGAGAAGGAGGCGGAGGCCGCCAAGGGCGAGCCGCCGGCCTTCGACCCGATGGCGGGCGGTTTCCCCGTACCGCCGCTGCCGGGACAGACCCTCCCGCCCGTGCCCCGTCGACGGCCGCGCCGTGAGCGCGAGTTGATTGTCAGTGGTGGATCAGATACTGCGAGTGACGGTCCTGGTGACGGAAAGGAGGCTGACGGTGTCTGAGGAATCCGAGAACAAGTTCGAGAATCCGGTTGCCGGCTTCGGCGTGACCTTCAAGGCCATGTTCAAGAAGCGGCTGACCGAGCAGTACCCGGAGCAGCAGAAGATCACGGCGCCGCGCTTCCACGGCCGGCACCAGCTCAACCGCCATCCCGACGGGCTCGAGAAGTGCATCGGATGCGAGCTGTGCGCCTGGGCCTGTCCGGCGGACGCGATCTATGTGGAGGGCGCGGAGAACACCGACGAGGAGCGCTACTCCCCGGGAGAGCGCTACGGCCGCGTCTACCAGATCAACTACGCCCGCTGCATTCTGTGCGGACTGTGCATCGAAGCCTGCCCGACCCGGGCGCTGACGATGACCAACGAGTTCGAACTGGCCGACAGCAGCCGGGAAAACCTCATCTATACGAAGGAGCAGCTGCTCGCCGGACTCGACGAGGGCATGGTCGACTCCCCGCACTCGATCTTCCCGGGCACGGACGAGCAGGACTACTACCGGGGCCTGGTCACCGAAGCCGCTCCCGGCACGGTCCAGCAGGTCGCCGTCTCCAAGGGGGAGAAGGGCGAGGAGGTGGACGTATGAACACGCTTGCCGCCTCCACCACTTCGACGGGTGAGGCATTCCAGTTCTGGGTCCTCGGCACCATCGCCGTCCTCGGGGCGCTCGGCACGATCCTGATGAAGCGGGCCGTGCACAGTGCGCTGAGTCTCGCCGGAACCATGATCATCCTGGCGGTCTTCTACCTCGCCAACGGCGCGTACTTCCTCGGTGTCGTCCAGATCATCGTCTACACCGGCGCGATCATGATGCTGTTCCTCTTCGTTGTCATGCTGGTCGGTGTCACCGCCGCCGACTCGCTCAAGGAGACGCTGAAGGGCCAGCGCTGGTGGGCCGCTGCCTGCGGGCTCGGCTTCGGTGTGCTGCTGATCGCCGGAATCGGCAATGCCTCGCTGAAGACCTTCAACGGGCTCGGTCCGGCCAACAGCGCACACGGCGGCAATGTCGAGGGACTCGCCCGGCTCATCTTCACCAAGTACGTCTTCGCCTTCGAGATCACCGGCGCGCTGCTGATCACGGCGGCCGTCGGCGCGATGGTGCTCACGCACCGGGAGCGCACCGAGCGTGCCAAGACACAGCGGGAGATGTCCGAGGAGCGCGTACGCGGCAAGCAACTGCCGCCGCTGCCCGCGCCCGGTGTCTACGCCCGGCACAACGCCGTGGACATCCCCGGTCTGCTGCCGGACGGCACCACGTCCGCGCTCACCGTCAGCAAGACGCTGCGGGAGCGCGGCCAGATCCGCGATGTGTCGAGCGACGCGCTGAACGACCTCAAGGCGCTGGAGCAGCGCTCGGAGGAGCGGCTCGGACGGGACCAGGAATCGCCGGGATCGCAGCAGTCGCAGCCATCGCACAAAGGGGAGGTCGCGAAGTGAATCCCGTCAACTATCTGTATCTCGCGGCGCTGTTGTTCACCATCGGCGCCGCCGGGGTGCTGATCCGGCGGAACGCGATTGTCGTCTTCATGTGCGTCGAGCTGATGCTCAACGCCTGCAACCTCGCGTTCGTCGCCTTTTCCCGGATGCACGGCAATCTCGACGGCCAGATCATCGCCTTCTTCACGATGGTCGTCGCCGCCGCGGAGGTCGTGGTCGGGCTCGCGATCATCGTGTCGCTGTTCCGCTCCCGCCACTCGGCCTCGGTCGACGACGCCAGCCTGATGAAGCTGTAAGGGGTCGCTGAATCGTGGAGAATCTGATTGCGCTGCTTGTCGCGGCGCCCTTGCTCGGAGCGGCGGTCCTGCTGTGCGGCGGGCGGCGGCTCGACCGCAGCGGCCACTGGATCGGCACGCTGCTCGCGGCCGCGTCGTTCGTGATCGGCGTGGTGCTCTTCGTCAACATGCTGGGCAAGGGCGCGGAGGAACGCACCCTGCACAGCACGCTGTTCAGCTGGATCCCGGTCGGGAGTTTCCAGGCCGACGTCGCCTTCCAGCTCGACCAGCTGTCGATGACGTTCGTCCTGCTGATCACCGGTGTGGGCTCGCTGATCCACCTCTACTCCATCGGGTACATGGAGCACGACGAACGGCGACGCCGCTTCTTCGGCTATCTGAACCTCTTCCTCGCGGCGATGCTGCTGCTGGTCCTCGCCGACAACTACCTTCTGCTGTACGTCGGCTGGGAAGGTGTCGGTCTCGCCTCGTATCTGCTGATCGGCTTCTGGCAGCACAAGCCCAGCGCGGCGACCGCGGCGAAGAAGGCATTCCTCGTCAACCGCGTCGGCGATATGGGCCTGTCGATCGCGATCATGCTGATGTTCACCACCTTCGGGACCTTCACCTTCGGGCCGGTCTTCGGGGCGGCGGGGGACACCTCGGAGGGCAAGCTCACCGCGATCGGTCTGATGCTGCTGCTCGCCGCCTGCGGCAAGTCGGCCCAGGTGCCGCTGCAGTCCTGGCTCGGGGACGCGATGGAGGGCCCGACCCCGGTCTCGGCCCTGATCCACGCGGCGACCATGGTGACCGCCGGCGTGTATCTCATCGTCCGCTCCGCCGCGATCTTCAACGCGGCCCCGGACGCTCAGCTGGTGGTCGTGGTCGTCGGCGCCGTGACGCTCCTCTTCGGTGCGATCGTCGGTTGCGCGAAGGACGACATCAAGAAGGCGCTGGCCGGTTCGACGATGTCCCAGATCGGCTACATGATCCTGGCGGCGGGCCTCGGTCCGATCGGCTACGTCTTCGCGATCATGCACCTGGTGACGCACGGCTTCTTCAAGGCGGGGCTCTTCCTCGGTGCCGGATCGGTCATGCACGGCATGAACGACGAGGTCGACATGCGCAAGTACGGCGGCCTGCGGAAGTACATGCCGATCACGTATGTCACCTTCGGTCTCGGCTATCTGGCCATCATCGGCTTCCCGGGCCTGTCCGGCTTCTTCTCCAAGGACAAGATCATCGAGGCGGCCTTCGCCAAGGGCGGCACGGAGGGCTGGATCCTCGGTGGCGTTGCCCTGCTGGGCGCGGCCATCACCGCGTTCTACATGACCCGCGTGATGCTGCTGACCTTCTTCGGTGAGAAGCGCTGGCAGCCCGACGCGGAAGGCAATGAACCGCATCCGCACGAGTCCCCGAAGTCGATGACCATCCCCATGATCGTCCTGGCCTTCGGATCGGTCTTCGCCGGCGGATTCTTCAGCATCGGCGACAGGTTCCTGAACTGGCTGGAGCCCGTCACCGGGCACGCGCACGGAGACTCGCCGCTGAGCGTGGCCACGATCACCGGAGCGACCATGGTCTGTCTGGTCATCGGCGTCGCCATCGCCTGGGGGATGTACGGACGCCGGCCGGTACCGGTACTCGCGCCCCGCGGCTCGCTGCTCACCCGGGCCGCCCGCCGCGATCTCTACCAGGACGACTTCAACCATGTGGTCCTGGTCCGCGGCGGCGAACACCTCACCCGCTCCCTGGTCTACGTCGACCACACCCTGGTCGACGGCGTGGTCAACGGAACGGCCGCCTCGTTCGGCGGCCTTTCGGGCCGGCTGCGCAAGCTGCAGAACGGCTACGCCCGCTCCTACGCGATCTCGATGTTCGGCGGTACGGCGATCGTCATCGCCGCGACCCTGCTGATGAGGGCGGTCTGAGATGTCCTTCCCGATCCTGACGGCCACGGCGGCGATCCCGGCGATCGGCGCCATCGCCACCGCCGCCGTGCCGGCCGCGAGGCGCACCGCCGCCAAGTGGCTGGCGCTGCTCTTCTCGCTCGCCACGCTCGTACTGGCCGCGGTCGTGCTCGTACGATTCGAGCCCGGCGGCGCCCGCTATCAGCTCACCGAATCCCACACCTGGATCAAGGACTTCGGCGTCCGGTACGAACTGGGCGTGGACGGCATCGGGGTGGCGCTCCTGGCGCTGACCGCGCTGCTGATCCCCTTTGTGATCCTGGCCGGCTGGCACGACGCCGACCCGCTGGAGACAAAGAGTTCACGCTGGCGGCCGACCCAGGGCTTCTTCGCCATGATCCTCGCCGTCGAGGCGATGGTGATCCTCTCCTTCGAGGCCACCGACGTCTTCCTCTTCTACATCCTGTTCGAAGCCATGCTCATCCCGATGTACTTCCTCATCGGCGGCTTCGGGGACCGGGCGCACGCGGGCGGCGACGAGGCGGCGGCGACCCAACGGTCGTACGCGGCCGTGAAGTTCCTGCTCTACAACCTGGTCGGCGGCCTGATCATGCTGGCCGCGGTCATCGGGCTCAATGTCGTCGCCGGGAGCTTCTCGCTCACCGAGATCGCCGCGGCGCGGGCGAACGGCTCGCTGGACATGGCGACCAACACCGAGCGGCTGCTCTTCCTCGGCTTCTTCTTCGCCTTCGCGATCAAGGCGCCGCTGTGGCCGCTGCACACCTGGCTGCCCAACGCCATGGGTGAGGCGACCGCGCCGGTCGCGGTGCTGATCACCGCGGTCGTCGACAAGGTCGGCACCTTCGCGATGCTGCGCTTCTGCCTCCAGCTGTTCCCGGAGGCGTCGAAGTGGGCGACGCCGGTGATCCTGGTGCTCGCGCTGATCAGCATCGTCTACGGAGCGCTGCTGGCGGTCGGCCAGCGCGATATCAAGCGGCTGGTCGCCTACGCCTCGATCTCGCACTTCGGCTTCATCGTCCTGGGCATCTTCGCGATGACCACCCAGGGGCAGTCGGGCGCGACGCTCTACATGGTCAACCACGGGATCTCGACCGCCGCGCTGATGCTGGTGGCCGGCTTCCTGATCTCCCGGCGCGGCTCGCGACTCATCGCGGACTACGGCGGAGTGCAGAAGGTCGCCCCGGTGCTCGCCGGCACCTTCCTGATCGGCGGTCTGGCGACGCTCTCCCTGCCGGGCCTCGCGCCTTTCGTGAGTGAATTCCTGGTCCTGGTCGGCACGTTCGCGCGCTATCCGGTGGCCGGGATCGTCGCCACCACCGGCATCGTGCTCGCCGCGCTCTACACCCTCGTCCTCTACCAGCGGACGATGACGGGCCCGGTGAAGGCCGAGGTGTCGAAGATGCCGGACCTCAGGGCCCGTGAGCTGGTGGTGGTCGCGCCACTGATCGCGCTGCTGCTCTTCCTCGGCGTCTTCCCGAAGCCGCTGACGGACATCATCAACCCGGCGGTGGAGCACACGATGTCCGACGTACAGAAGAAGGACCCCCAGCCCGAGGTGGAGGCGGCCAAGTGAGCGCAACAGTTGTCCACAGCCTGTGGACGACGGCGGCCGAGCCGATCGACAAGATCCCGGCCCCGAGTGTCGAGTACGCCCAACTGGCACCCGCGCTGATCGTTGTCGGCGCCGCTGTCGTGGGTGTGCTCGTGGAGGCCTTCGTCCCGCGCAAGGCCCGCTACTACGTGCAGGTGTTCCTCACCGTCGTCGCCCTGGCCGCCGCTTTCGCCGCGGTCGTCGGGCTCGCGGCCGGCGGATACGGCACCACCAAGGCGCATATCGCGGCGATGGGCGCGATCGCGATCGACGGGCCGGCGCTCTTCCTGCAGGGCACCATCCTGCTGGCGTCGCTGGTCGCCGTCTTCACCTTCGCGGAGCGCCGCCTCGACCCGGCGGCGCACGGCAACCGCATCGACTCGTTCGCCGCGCAGGCAGCGTCCGTACCCGGCAGCGACAGCGAAAAGGCCGCGGTCAAGGCAGGGTTCACCACCACCGAGGTCTTCCCGCTGGCGCTCTTCGCGATCACCGGCATGCTGGTCTTCCCGGCCGCCAACGATCTGCTGACGCTGTTCGTGGCACTGGAAGTCTTCTCGCTCCCGCTCTACCTCCTGTGCGCCGTCGCCCGCCGCAAGCGGCTGATGTCGCAGGAGGCCGCGGTGAAGTACTTTCTGCTCGGTGCCTTCTCGTCGGCCTTCCTGCTGTTCGGTATCGCGTTGATGTACGGGTACGCGGGCTCCGTCTCGTACGCGAAGATCGCGGGCGTCGTCGACGGCAGCGTCCGCTCCATCGACCCGGCGCTCGCCGACACCATGGGGAACGACGCGCTGCTGCTGATCGGCGGCGCGATGATCCTGACCGGGCTGCTCTTCAAGGTCGGCGCGGTGCCGTTCCACATGTGGACGCCGGACGTCTACCAGGGCGCGCCGACTCCGGTCACCGGCTTCATGGCCGCGGCCACCAAGGTGGCTGCCTTCGGCGCGCTGCTGCGGTTGCTGTACGTCGTGCTGCCGGGGCTGAGCTGGGACTGGCGGCCGGTCATGTGGGCCATCGCGATCGTCACCATGCTGGGCGGTGCGATCGTCGCGATCACCCAGACCGACATCAAGCGGCTCCTCGCGTACTCCTCGATCGCGCACGCCGGCTTCATCCTCGCCGGTGTCATCGCGACGACACCCGAAGGCGTCTCGTCCGTCCTCTTCTACCTGGGCGCGTACTCCTTTGTGACGATCGGCGCGTTCGCGGTGGTCACGCTGGTGCGGGACGCGGGCGGCGAGGCGACGCATCTGTCCAAGTGGGCGGGGCTGGGCCGCCGTTCACCGCTGGTGGCGGCCGTGTTCGCGGTCTTCCTGCTGGCCTTCGCCGGTATTCCGCTGACCTCAGGTTTCACCGGAAAGTTCGCGGTCTTCAAGGCGGCGGCGGAGGGCGGCGCGGGTGCGCTGGTCGTGGTCGGTGTGATCTCATCCGCGATCGCGGCGTTCTTCTACATCCGGGTCATCGTGCTGATGTTCTTCAGCGAGCCGAAGGCGGACGGCCCCACGGTCGCCGTGCCGTCGCCGCTGACGATGACGACGATCGGGGTGGGTGTGGCGGTGACGCTGGTGCTCGGTGTGGCGCCGCAGTACTTCCTGGACCTGGCGAGCCAGGCGAGCGTGTTTGTGCGGTAGTCGGGCTGCTGAGCGCTCGCCGTGGTGTCTTCGTTTTCGACGACGCCACGGCGAGCGCTTTTTCATGCCGCGAGGAGTGCGCCGGGTCTCGCGCAGCCGCGGCAGCGGCCCGGCTCGGCGGCCCGGAAGGCGCGGTCGCAGGATTCGCAGTTCTGGAGCGGTACCGGTCCACGGGGCCCTGCGGGCAGAGGTGGTGGCAGGAGTTCGGCGAGGCGATGGGCGAGCAGGGCTGCCGGGTGGCGCAGGTCGGGCGGGAGGCTCACGGTGAGGGTGCGGCGTACGGCCTCGGGAGCGGCCCCGCGTTCCAGCCAGGCGGTGACGGCCGGGGCGAGGCGGTGTACGTCCCGCCCCGAGAGCAGCAGCCGGGGGTCATCGCGCCGCAGCTCTGCGAGGAGGGCGGCGGCGGGACGGTGGTCTTCGAGGTCGTGGGGGTCGCCGGCTTCGGGGGCCGGAGGCGGCGGCACGGGCCGAGGTGTGGGCGCCGGAGGTACGTCGACGGGGGAGCTCTCCCTGACCGCGGCCGGGGCCTCCGGCGCCGAAGCAGGGCTCACCCCCGGCTGGTTGTACGACACGGTGTGCGTGACGATCTGGCCGCCGGGGAGTCGTTTCCGGGTGCGCTCCAGGTAGCCGAATGCCTCAAGTTCCCGTAACGCAGCGGCGATCCGGACCTCGCCCTCCGGGAAGCGGGCGGTGAGGGTCTTGATGTCGACGCGGGCTCCGGCGGGCACCGACTGGATGTGGACGGCCAGTCCGATCGCGGTGAGGCTGAGCTCACGGTGCTGGGCGAGGTGGTTGCCGATGACCGTGTAGCGGCTGGTGTGCCGGGTGTTGACGTGGACGACGCCGGGCCGGGACACGGTCGTGTCAAAGGCCCCGGGAACGGGGGACGAAGCGCGCGAGGGCGCGCTAGGGTTCTGCGTATCCATCGGGAAGCTCCTACTTCCTCGGTGGTCAGGCCCTCGATCGGGATTGCTACTCCCGGCCGGGGGCCGTCGCATGTGTGCAGTTGTTGCGGCGAGCATATGCCCGCCAACCCGTCACAAATCCAGCCCAGTTGGAAACCTTCACCCTTGCGAGTGATGGGGAGGCTGGAGGGGATGGGTAGGGTTCTTGCCCCGGTGAATTGAAAGCTTTTGATGTCGTGCCGCACCGACGGGTGGCTGACCGAGACGTGCGGCCCCGCGCTCCGGTGGGGCCGGGTCAGGGTGCGAGATCAAACTCGGCCCACACCGTTTTGCAGGGCGCCGGGCCCGGGGTGACGCCCCAACGGTCGGCGAAGGCGTCGACGAGGATGAGTCCGCGGCCCGACTCGTCGTCTCCGGGGTGCCGGGCGACGGGGAGACGGTCACCGCGGGTGTCGGTCACCTCGATACGCAGAGTCCCCTCGGCGGTGGTGAGGGCGAGGCGGAAGTCCCGTCCGGGCACGCGGCCGTGCAGCGCGGCGTTGGCGGCGAGTTCGGCGACGACATGGGCCGCCGACTCGAACGGCAGCCCCCAGGAGCGGAGTTGCTCCGTCGCCAGCAGGCGAGCGAGACGCGCACCTCTGCGGGTGGAGGAGAGCTGGACGCTGAACTGGCGGACGGTGGTGCTGGTTTGGGCGTTTTCTGGATTCACGTCACTCAGCGTGGCCGTGCGTGAGTAGCCTGAACAGTGATGATGCCGATGCGTACGGTGACTGTCAGGGGGCTGTCCAGGCCTGTACAGGCTGTCCACCGTGACATTCTCGGAGGTGGGCTCGGATGAGCGTGGGCGGGGAACATGCGGAGCACGCGGCGGAAGGGGCGGACGAGCCCGGCTGGGACGTCGATCCGGAGAACGACTCGGCGGCGGTGGTCGCGGCACTCGGCCACCAACTCAGGCTCTGGCGTGAGGCGGCGGGGCTGCGGCCGGCCGAGTTCGGGGCGGCCATCGGGTACGGCGAGAACCTGATCTACAAGGTGGAGAGCGGCAAGCGCATCCCGAGGCCGGAGTTCCTGGACAAAGCTGATGAGGCACTCGGAGCGGGCGGAAAGATCGCCGCGATGAAGAAGGACATCGCGGAGGCGCGGTACCCGAAGAAGGTCCGTGACCTGGCGAAGCTGGAGGCGCAGGCGGTCGAGGTCGGAGCGTACGGAAACCACAACCTGCACGGCCTACTCCAGACCGAGGAGTACGCGCGGGCACTGATCGAGACGTGGCGGCCCGCGTACTCGAAGGACGAGGTGGAGCGAATGGTCGCTGCGCGTATGGCGCGTCGGCCGATCTTCGACCGGTCCCCAGCTCCCGCGCTCACATTCGTCCAAGAAGAGGTGACCATCCGCCGTCCAATCGGAGGCAGAATGGTCCTACGCAAGCAGCTCGAACGCCTGTTGGAGGTAGGCCAGTTGCGGAACGTCGAGATCCAGGTGATGCCGACCGACCGCGACGACCACGCCGGAATGGGCGGTCGGATCCAGGTGCTGAAGTTCAAGGACGGTTCGGCGGTGGGCCACGACGAAGGCCAGCTCACCAGCCGTCCGATCTCCGATCCGAGGGAGCTCCGGATCCTTGAGTGCGGTATGGGATCATCCGGGCCCAGGCTCTCACGCCACGGGAGTCACTGGCCTTCATCGAGAAAGCGCTGGGAGACACATGACCAACAAGCCCTCCGCTGTGGACGGCACCGGGCTGGACTGGTTCAAGAGCAGCTACAGCGACAGCAGTAACGGCAACGATTGCGTCGAGGTCGCAGCCACCCCCGGCACGGTCCACGTCCGCGACTCAAAGAACACCCAGGGCCCCCGACTCGCGTTCACCGAAGCCCAGTGGGCGACCTTCGTGACGTACACGTCCAGGAACATTGAGGTGCGATAGGGACGGGGCCGTCCGTATCGTCCACATCGACCTCGATGCAGAGATCCATTACCGTCCTCCCCGTCCGCAGTCGACGCCGGTAGCCCAGGTCAAGCCGCCGAGGAACGCCCATCCGGCGATGCCTCATCAGGCTGGTGGGTGTCGTGCGCGGTGAAGGCAAATGCCGAGGCGTCGCCGTCCAGGTCAATGGTCAGCGACGCGTCCAGGGCCTTGGCCAAGCGCGTCAGTAGAGGCAGTGTCGGTACGGAGTCGCCGCCCTCGATGTTGGAGATCTGCGGCTGCGTCATCTCGGCACGTCGGGCCAGTTCGGTCTGTGACAGGCCGAGCTCAGTTCTCCGGTAGTAGACGGCCTGCCCAAGTGCGAACGCATACCCGGCCTCGATGTAAGCCGGGGACTCCTCGACCGTCTCGCCCAGGAGCTTCCTGCTCCGGCGGGTCTTCCACTCGGAGTGGTTCACGGGCTCTCCTCACAGCAGCGTCGGCACGAGCTGGTCCGGCTACACGGCCATCGGATGACCCACGGCCCGGCACCTCGGTGAGGTGCCGGGCCCTTCACATGCGACCGGCTACTTATCGGTGGCCTGCCCCCGGCGTGGCCTGATCTGGGTGAGGTCGAGATCGACGGGGAAGGGGACGGAGACCTTCATCCGGTCGTGGAAGATGCCGGTGCTGGTGTAGGCGCCGGTCGTCGGCTCCAGCTCGAAGACGTAGACCACGGCCTGACCCTGGTTGTCTTCCACTCGCCAGTAGTGCGGGATCTTGGCCCGCGCGTACTTCACCGGCTTGGTTTCGCGATCCCGGGTCACAGAATCGGTGGAGACGATCTCGATGGCCAGCATCACGGAATCGGCTGGTAGCCGGGTCTGCTCCCAGTCCGCGATGACCTCCCCGCGCACGACGATCACATCGGGCTCTGGGCGGTTCCAGCGGTCGATGTCGATAGTGAATCGCGCGACGACTTCCAGATCCTGCGGCGAGACCGACTCCAGTTGCCTGCTGAAGAAGCCGATCGCGCGTTCATGAAAGAGGGTCTGCGGAGTCGGGAAGACGAGGCTCGCGTCGATGAGTTCCGTATGCATAGGCAGATTCGGAAGCCGGTCCAGGTCGTCGGCGGTCCAGCCGCCCAGGGGCGGGGTGGGCCAGCTGGGCTCCGGGGCCCCAGGGCTGCCGCTCATCGGTGTTCCCATGGGGCGGGAGTCTCGCGGGTCTGTCCCGCTGAACCTGGGGGAAGTTGATCAGGCTCCCGCACACAAGTGAAGGCGTCACGTCGCGTTGACGCGCCCGGCGTGTGGGCTAGCGTCGGCGGCCATGGACGACATCTGGCAGTTGCTGGAGTGCACTCACGCCCCCGTCTACGTCGCGCCGGAGACGGGGCCCGTCTATTCGGCCGCCGGGGACGGGCTCAACGGCTTCTGGATGGGTACTTCGCCTCCCGGGCGGCCGCCCTCGGGGCGGTGTCCCCGGACGTGGTGACGGCGGCCTTCTACAACTTCGCGCCGGCCAGGGTCGCCTGCGCTCTCCCAGATGCCTGGCATCGCTGCGCACCCGAGGCGGTCCTGGCCGCCCGGCTCGAGGTGGCCGACCAGGCCCGTCTGCGTGAGCGTGGCGTGCTGGCCGAGGACGGCAGCCTCACCGACGCGGGCCACCTTGAGCGGCATGCGATCGAGGCCACCACCGATCGGCTTGCCCGGCCCGTCCTCGCCCGCGCCCGGCTGGCTGACTGTCTGCGTCCGCTCGCCCGGCGGATCGTCGAGGCGGGCGGGGTGCCCTTCCCCAATGCGATGGGGCTCCCGCCGCTCAGGCCGGGGTAGCCGCCCGAGAAGCGTAGGCGCGGACGTCCGCGTCCGGGTCGGTGACCGCGGTGGCGAGCGCGGCGCGGGCGTCCTCGTGGGCGGAGTGCCTGAGCAGGGCCAGCACCGCCTGCTTCCGGACGTCGGCGTTCGTGTCGCCGAGGGCCTTGGCCAGGGCGGGCACGGCGAGTTCGGGATCCGCGCCGCCCAGAGCGGTGGCCGCTCCCGCGCGGACCTGCCAGGACGGATGGGCCAGCGCGGTGACGGCCGCGGCGGCGTACGGGGCGGGGCAGCCGGCGGTGGAGAGCGCGGCGAGTGCCGCCGCGCGGACGAGGATGTCCGGGTCCTGGACCAGCGGCTCCAGGGCCTCCGGGTCGTCCAGGCTGCGCGCCACGGCGACGCGGACCTCGCGGGCCGGGTCGGCGGTGGCGCGGGCGACGACATCGAGGGCGTCGACCGAGACCAGAGCGCGTACGGCCTCGATGCGGACCTCGATGTCCGGGTCGTCGAGCGTACGGGCGTAGGCGGCGGCGTCGCCCAGTCGGAGCGCGCGTAGGACGTCCAGAGCGGTGGAGCGGACCCGGGGGTCGTCGTTGTCGAGCGCCGCGGTGAGACCTCGGGACAACTCGGCTTCCGGGGGCAGGACTTCGACCAGCTCGCGCAGGGACGCCGCGGCCGCGGTACGGACGCCGGGGTCCGCGTCCGCGAGTGTCGCGGCGAGCGCCGGGCCGGTACCCGGCGGGACGGTCTCGGTGAGCGCGGCGACCGCGGCGCGGCGCACGGCGGGATCCGGATCAGTCAAGAAGGGACGCAGCTGCGGGAGTTCCGGCTCGTCCTCGGCGAGGCCGAGGAGCTCCAGGATGCGGGGCGAGTGGGAAGCGGCGGTGGCGTCCTGCCGGACCGTGGCGCGGACGCCGGAGCCGACCGGCGCGATGTCCCGAGGGCCCGCCGTGGCGACCTGCTCCGCGTGGACCTCGCCGATGTGGCGTGAGGCGCCGCCGGTGGGGGCGTACTCCTCGATGGGCACGAGGTAGGGAGCGACCGGCCGCGCCGTGAACTCCATCGTCCCGGACGGTGATTTGTGCAGGTCCAGGTGGTGCAGCCAGTCCTTGTCGTCGCGCTGCGGATGGTCCGTACGCTCGTGGTAGAGACCCCAGCGGGACTCCGTACGAGCGAGGGAGGAGCGGGCGGCCATCTCGGCGCAGTCGCGGATGAAGGTGACCTCGGCGCAGCGCATCAGCTCGTGCGCGGTCTCCGCGCCCATCTCCGCTATCTCGCCGCGCATCCGCTCGAAGTGGTCCACGGCGAGGGAGAGCCGGGCGCCGGACTTGGGCGGGGCGACGTAGTCGTTCACGAATCGGCGGAGTTTGTACTCGACCTGGGGCTGGGGCGGTCCTTCCGGGTTGTGGAGGGGCCGGTAGATCAGTTCGTGGGCGTCGCGGAGCTGGTCGGCGGGCAACTCGCCGCCGTACGCCCGGTACTGGGACGCGTCGGCACCCGCCAGATCGCCGAAGACGAAGGCGCCGATCATGTAGTTGTGCGGGACGCAGGCCAGATCACCGGCGGCGTACAGACCGGGCACGGTGGTGCGGGCGTGGTCGTCGACGCGTACGCCCGAGGCCGAGTGGCCGCCGCACAGGCCGATCTCCGAGATGTGCATCTCGACGTCGTGGGTGCGGTAGTCGTGGCCGCGGTTGGCATGGAAGGTGCCGCGGGTGGGGCGCTCGGTGGAGTGCAGGATGCCTTCCAGCGCGCTGATGGACTCCTCGGGGAGGTGGCTGAGCTTGAGGTAGACCGGGCCGCGGTCGGAGGCGAGTTCGTTCGCGAATTCGGCCATCATCTGGCCCGACCAGTAGTCGGAGTCGACGAAGCGCTCGCCGTGCCGGTTGACCTGGTAGCCGCCGAAGGGGTTGGCGACGTAGGCGCAGGCCGGACCGTTGTAGTCCTTGATCAACGGGTTGATCTGGAAGCACTCGATGCCGGTGAGCTCGGCGCCCGCGTGGTACGCCATGGCGTAGCCGTCACCGGCGTTGGTGGGGTTCTCGTATGTGCCGTAGAGATAGCCGGAGGCGGGCAGTCCGAGGCGGCCGCAGGCGCCGGTGGCGAGAATCACCGCGCCCGCCCGTACCTTCACGAACTCTCCCGTACGGGTGTTGAAGCCGGCGGCTCCGACGGCTTTTCCTTCCGCGGTGAGGACCCGTACCGGCATCACCCGGTTCTCGATCCGGATGCGTTCGCGCATCTCGCGGCGGCGCAGTTGCCGGTAGAGGACCTTTTTGACGTCCTTGCCCTCGGGCATGGGCAGTACGTACGAGCCGGAGCGGTGCACCTGGCGCACCGCGTACTCGCCGTGTTCGTCCTTCTCGAACTTCACGCCGTACGACTCGAGCCGCTGGACCATGCCGAAGCCGCGGGTCGCCGTCTGGCGGACGGTGGACTGGTCGACGATGCCGTCGTTGGCGCGGGTGATCTCGGCGACGTAGTCGTCGGGTTCGGCGCGGCCGGGGATCACGGCGTTGTTGACGCCGTCCATGCCCATGGCGAGAGCTCCGGAGTGGCGTACGTGCGCCTTCTCCAGGAGGAGGACGTCTGCGCCGTGCTCGGCCGCGGTGAGCGCCGCCATGGTGCCGGCCGTGCCGCCGCCGATGACGAGGACGTCGCAGGTGAGCTCCTCGGCGTCGGAGAGAGCGGGAATCTGCACGGTCGTGCCTTTCAGTCGGTGGTGGTGCTGCCGAGGGATTCGAGGACCTCGCGGCGCAGGGCGACGGTGGCGGGGTCGGAGTGCGCGGCGCGTTCGCGCGGCTTCGGTACGTCGAGGACTCGGCCGGTGCCCAGGAGCGCGACGCGGTCGCCGAGGAAGAGCGCCTCGTCCACGTCGTGCGTGACGAAGACGACGGTGGCGCCGGTGCCGCGCAGCACGTCGACGAGCAGCTGCTGCATCCCGGCCCGGGTCTGTGCGTCGAGCGCGCCGAAGGGCTCGTCCATGAGGACGGCGCGGGGCTCGGAGGCGAGGGCGCGGGCGAGCTGGACGCGCTGCCGCTGCCCGCCGGACATCCGGTGCGGGAGCTTGGGCCCGTGCCCGTCGAGCCCGACGCGCTCCAGCCATGCCTCGGCGCGGCGGCGACGCTCGGCACGCGGAACGCCTTTGATCGCGAGGGGCAGTTCGACATTGGCCCGGACGGTGCGCCAGGGCAGCAGCGCGTCGTCCTGGAAGACCAGGGCCCGTTCGGCGCGGGGGGCGGTGATGGGCTCGCTGTCCTGCTCGACCGCCCCTCCGAGCGGGGGAAGCAGCCCGGCGAGGGTGCGCAGGAGGGTCGACTTGCCGCACCCGGAAGGCCCGACGACGGTGAGGATCTCCCCGGGCGCGATGTCGAGATCCAGCCTGTCGAGGACGGTGGCTCCGGGGCGGCCGAGGGCTGCGCGGGAGAGGGTGAGACGGGCGCCGCGGGGTGGGGTTTTGGTGGCGGGGGAGAGCGTGTGGGAGGGGGTGGTCATGGGTTACGCCTCCTTGTGCGTGCGTGCGTGCGTGCGGGTGCGGGTGGGGGCGCCTGCGGCGGGCCACGGGGCTCCGCCCCGGACCCCGCGCCTCAATCGCCGGCGGGGCTGAATTTCGGGGCTCCGCCCCGGACCACCCCGCGCCTCAATCGCCGGCGGGGCTGGAATGTGCCGCCGGTCGGCCTGAACCCTCAGGCCGACCGGCGGAAATCAAGCCCCCCCGGGTCCGCCGGGCCGTGGGCCCGTGCTCCGTGCGCGGGAGCCATCGCGTCACCCGGCGCCCCGCCAGCTCCACCGCCGTCGACGTCAGCCAGCCCAGGACGCCGATCGTCGCCATGCCGACGAACACGCCCGGGTAGTCGACGACCGTGTAGTCCTGCCAGGTCCGGTACCCCACCCCGTACTCCCCGGAGATCATCTCCGCCGAGATCACACAGATCCACGAGACACCGATGCCCACCGAAAGACCCCCGAGGATCCCCGGCAGCGCGCCTGGCAGGACCACCGAGCCCAGTACCCGCCACCGGCCGCCGCCCATCGTGAGGACCGCCTCCTCCCAGACCGGGGTCAGGGCGCGTACCGCATGGCGGGTGGAGACCATGACCGGGAAGAAGGCCGCGGTGAAGGTGATGAAGACGATGCCTTGCTCATTGCTGGGGAAGAGCAGGATCGCCACCGGGACCAGGGCGATCGCCGGGATGGGGCGCAGCACCTCCAGGACCGGGCCGAGCAGGTCGGCGGCGAGGCGGGAGCGGGCGATCGCCGTGCCCACCGTTACTCCCGCGACCGCCGCCAGTGCGAAGCCCGTGACGATACGGGTGAGGCTGTCGGTCAGGTCCTGCCAGTACGGGCCGCTGCCGATCCGTTCCCCGAACTCTCGCGCGACGTCCAGGACCGTCGGGAACTGCTCGAAACGCAGCCACACATTCACGTCGAACGCGGTCAGCAGCTGCCACAGGCCGAGCGCGCCGGCGAGCGAGAGGGCGCGCAGGGCGTACCGCGGCCAGGCGGCGGTCATGACGCCGACGCCTGCTTCAGCGCATCGGCGTACGGGACGGTACGGGCACCCGGGTGCCCCGCGACAAACGCGGCGGCCGTGGACGGCGCGACGAAGGGCCGCAGTGTCGTGCCGTCCGCCACCCATACCGCCTTCTCGGCGAACCAGAGCGTTCCGGTGGAGGCGTCGGGGACATACGCCGCCCGCACCGCATCCCGATGAGCGGAGACATAACGCAGCAGCTCCGCAGGGGAGTTGAAGGGCTGCGTCACGGTCTTGCCCGTCAGCCACACCTCACTCCTCGCGGCAGCGGACGTGGCGGTGAGCGCCTTCGCATAGCCGTCGCCGTACGCCCGCTTCACATACTGGTCGTCGACGAACGCGTCCACATCCACGTCGCCCACCAGCTTCGCCGACTTCAGCACCGGCACGTCCTTCTTCAGGGCGTCCACCAGCCGCGGCTTGAGCGTCGGGTCGAAGGTGGCGATGCCGTTCGCGCCGTTGTACAGGTAGACCACCTCGGGCGGCAGTCCGGTCGCCTTGGCCACGGACTCCGCGGCCGCCACCGGGTGCGCACGCAGATACTCCGTCGCGTCGGCCTGCGCCCGCAGGAAGTCCTCGAGCACCGCGGGCCGCTTCTTCGCGAAGTCCTCGCGCGCCGTGACGCCGTGGAACGTCGGCAGGTTCAGCTCCGCCCCGTCGTACAACGCCTTCGCCCGGCCCTGGAACGCGAGCAGCCCCGGCCACGCCACGAACTGCGAGAGCGCGTCCACGCTGCCCGCCTGCAGTGCGGAGGCGCCCACCGCCGGCTGCTGGTTGAGCTTGCGGATGTCCTTCTCCGGGTCGATGTCCGCCCGCTGCAGCGCCCGTACGAGCGTGCCGTCGGCCGCCGAACCGACACTCGTCGACACCTTCTTGCCGCGCAGGTCCTTCAGCGACGCCACCTTCGAATCCGGTGCCGTCACCACCGTGTTGAGCCCGCCGCGCAGGTTGTAGCCGGTGACCGAGACCAGCCGCGTCGGCCGGTTCAGCTGTTTGCCGCGGGCCGCGTTGATCAGCAGCGGGAAGTCGCCCATCGAACCGATGTCGATCTTTCCGGCGGTCATCTGCGCGGTGATCGGCGCGCCCGTGGCGTAGTCCTGCCACTTCACCTTGTAGGTGACGCCGTCACGCTTGCCGCGGGCGGCGAGCTCCCGCTCGAAGTAGCCGAGCGAGCGCAGCAGTGTGCCGGCCGTGACGGTGTTGATGGTCTTGGACTGGTAGCCGACCGTGACGGTGACGGTCGAGCCGTCGCCCGCCTCCGCGGAGCCGCCGCAGCCGGTGAGCGGCAGCAGCAGGGCGGCGGCGAGGAGCGCAACTGGCTTGCGTGGCATGGGAGTTCGTACCTCTCAGCGAAGCAGATAGGGCATGTTGACGGTGACCGCGTCCGTGGGACACCGGGCCGCGCACGGGCCGCAGTACCAGCACTCGTCCACGTGCATGAAGGCCTTGCCGCTGTCCGGGTTGATCGCGAGGGAGTCGAGCGGGCACATGTCGACGCAGAGCGTGCAGCCGTCGATGCACTTCGACTCGTCGATGGTCACGGGCACGTCGGCGCGCTGGGGTGCCAGAGGCATGGCTGTCTCCAGGAGAGGGGTACGGGGCGAAGGTCAGAGGGAGCGGTGGAGCAGCCCGCTCATGGTGATGCGGTCGCCGCGGAAGCGGATGAACTCCAGGTCCACGGGCCGGCCGTCGGAGAGATGGGTGAGCCGTTCCAGCATGAGTACGGCCGCGCCGCGCGGGGCTTCGAGTACGGCGGCGGAGTGCGCGTCGGCGTTGACGGCCTCCAGGGTGATCTCGGCCGTGCCGAGCGGCTGCCCGGTGAGCGTCTCGAGCAGCCGGAACACATCGGTGTGCTCCAGGTCGCAGCCGAGCAGACCGGTGCCGATGTCCATCGGGATGTAGGTGAGGTCGAGGGAGAGCGGCAGGCCGTTCAGCCGGCGCAGCCGCTCGATGTAGAGCACGTCGGTGTGCTCCGCGAGGCCGAGCCGCCGGGCCACGGGTGCGGGCGCGGCGACCGGACCGACCGTACGGACTTCGTTGGTGACGTCGCCGTGTTCGTGCAGGGTTTCGGCGAGGCCCTGCAGCCGGTCGAGGCCGTGCGAGTACTTCTCGGACACCACGACCGTGCCGACGCCCGGCTGCCGTTCGACCAGCCCCTCCGTACGCAGCAGATCCAGCGCCTGCCTGACGGTGTTGCGGGACACGCGGTAGTCGTCGCCGATCGCGCCTTCGAGCGGCAGCACGCCGCCGGGGAAGCCGCCGGTGCGCACCTGGTGGCGCAGCAGGTCGGCGAGCTGCCGCGCCTGGTCCGCGCGCAGCCGCCGCCGTCGGGCGGCGGCGAGGGGCACGGTGTGCTCACGGGTACGTTCGGCTGGCATGCCCCGGACCATACCGACGCTGCGTCGGCGGTGGTGTTGCCAGAGTGTTGCGCCATGAAGCGGCCACCGGGACACCTCGCTGACCTGCGGTGATGCGGATCAGTCGGGAAGATCTGCCACCCCGAGGGAGTCAGTCGCCGCCGTCGCCGCCGCCGCCCCCATCGCCCCCGCCACCGTCTCCGTCGCCACCGAAGCTGATGCTGGTACTGCTCGACTTCTTGTCCTGGTGTATGGCGCGGTGCACGGCGTACGGGGCCCATTGCTCCCGTACGAGAACGCGCAGTGCGCCCCGCCCCCGCCAGGACTCGAATCTCGGATGGAGCACTTTGGCGATGCCGATCGCCGCGGTGAAGGCGGCCAGCAGCCGGCTGCGGCGGTCCGGGAAGCCGGCCCACACCGACTGGGCGTAGCGCCCGCGGGCCGGGGTCGAGAAGTCCTCGGCCGCCGCGGGGTACCGGCGGTACGGGAAGATGCCAAGGAAGCGATGGGTCTCCACCCGCAGCGCGCCGCGTCCCACCAGGTGGAGCAGGCACAACTCCTCGACGTGCCGCCCGGCGCGCCTGAC
This sequence comes from Streptomyces sp. NPDC060064, assembly GCF_042736455.1. Classification (NCBI taxonomy): domain Bacteria; kingdom Bacillati; phylum Actinomycetota; class Actinomycetes; order Kitasatosporales; family Streptomycetaceae; genus Streptomyces; species Streptomyces sp. NPDC060064. The sequence goes on along the minus strand of NZ_JBHWWF010000017.1, from coordinate 51,541 downwards.
CCAGGGCCGGGCGCGTACGCCGTCGCCGAACCGGCTGGTGCCCGGGGCCGGGAGACTCGCCAGTATCTGCGCCGACAGCGGGTTCTGCGGCGGCAGTGGATTGACCACCGTCACCTTGCCGCGCGCCTCGGCGACCCTGCCCTGGAGCTCCAGCTCGGCGAGGGCGGCGCCGGCCAGTCCGTACTGGAGGTAGCTCCTGCTGCAGTGCCGGCGGCCCGTCACGGGGTCGAGAGCGAGCAGCAGGAGCTCCTCGGGCAGGGTGAGTCCGGTCATTGTCCGGCGCTCGGTACGATCCGGCCGGTCACTTCGCCCAGGCCCACCCGTACGCCGTCCGGGCCCGGCGCCCAGGCGGTCATGGTCACCACATCGCCGTCCTCCAGGAAAGTCCGCTTGCCCTCGGGCAGTTCGAGGGCGTCCCGGCCGTTCCAGGTGAGCTCGAGCAGCGAGCCGCGCTGGTGGACCTCGGGGCCGCTGACCGTGCCGGAGCCGAAGAGGTCTCCCGTACGGAGCGAGGCGCCGTTGACCGTCATATGGGCCAGCTGCTGGGCGGCCGTCCAGTACATCGTGGCGAACGGCGGCTCGGCGACCACATGCCCGTTGATCGCCACCGTGATGCGCAGGTCGAAGCCGCCCGGCTCCTCCTCGGCGGAGTCGTCGAGGTAGGGGAGCAGATCGAAGTCCCTGGCAGGCGCGGCGGCCCTGGCCGCGTCCAGGGCCTCGAGCGGGGTCACCCAGGCGGATACGGACGTGGCGAAGGACTTCCCGAGGAACGGGCCGAGCGGGACGTACTCCCAGGCCTGGATGTCGCGCGCCGACCAGTCGTTGAGGAGCGAGAGTCCGAAGACATGGTCGCGGAAGTCGCCGAGTGCGACCGGCCTGCCCAGCTCGGAGGGGGTGCCGACGAGGAAGGCCACCTCGGCCTCGATGTCGAGCTTCACGGACGGGCCGAAGAGCGGCGCGGCGTCGGCGGGGGTCTTGCGCTGGCCACAGGGGCGTACCACGTCCGTGCCGGAGACGACGACGGTGCCGGAGCGGCCGTGGTAACCGATCGGCAGATGCTTCCAGTTGGGGGTCAGCGCGTCCCCGTCCGGCCGGAAGATCTTGCCGACGTTGGTGGCGTGGTGCTCGCTCGCGTAGAAGTCGACATAGTCCGCGACGTCGTACGGGAGGTGCAGCGTGACCGAGCCGAGCGGGTGGAGGAGCGGCTCGATGTCCGGCCGGTGGGCGGGCACCGTGACCCAGGCCGTGAGCGCGCGGCGTACATCGCGCCAGGCGGTGCGGCCCGCGGCGAGCAGCGGATTGAGGCTCGGCTGCGCCAGCAGGGCGGCGTAGGGGGAGCCGAGGGCGTGCGCCGCCGCTCCCGCGTCGAGCACCTGGTCGCCGATGCGGACGCCGAGCCGTCGGCGGTCGGGCTCGTCGGCGGTGGTGAAGACGCCGTACGGGAGGTTGTGCGGGCCGAAGGGATCGCCTTCGGCCAGATCGAGCGGGCTCTGCTCGGGCATCGGTGCTTGCCTCGCTTTCCACGGGTGTGAGTGACACGTTACGTGGACGTTGCCCCGCGGCGGCAGGTCGCCCGCCCGACCCCGTCAGCCCGCCATGCGCGGGATGCGCTTCTCCCAGGTGCGGTGGAAGACGATCTCGCGGCCGTCCTTGCACACCACCTCGTTCGAGGTGATGAAGTCGGCCGCGTCGCAGCTGATTTCGGAGCGCGTCTCGATCCGGACGTCCCAGGCCAGTTCCGGCCGGTGCAGCCGGATCGTCCAGTCGGAGCGGGTGTGCGCGGAGTGCGGGTCGTTCTCCTGGATCGTGTACGTCTCCAGGGTGTCCTCGGTGAACTCGAGACCGTCCGGATGGACGCGGGTGCCGCCGTGGCGCGGGTCGACCTCGAGGCGCCATTCGCCCTTCGCGACATCCCGGATCACCAGCCGCTCCGGGCGCTGCTCGTCGAAGGTCGCCGGGACGCTGACTCCGAGCGGTTCGGACTGTTCGGGTTCCTCGAAGGTGATCTTGTCCGCTGTGTTCTCACCGGTCCCGGTGTTCTCCCCGGTCTCGCGTACGGGCAGTCCGAGGCGGGAGCCCACCGGGTCGAGCGTGAAGCCGGCCGAGCCGGTCTGCGGCCAGATCCAGGGCCAGTACGCGGAGGAGACGGCGAGCCGGATGCGGTGGCCCGGCGGGAAGGTGTGGCCGATGGCGCTGAGCTCGAAGGTGACGTCCTCCGTCGTGCCGGGCGGCCAGGCGTTGGCCCGTTCGCGGCCGTGGCGGGCGGAGAGGTTGAGGACGCCGCGGGTCACCAGGGTGGAGGAGCCGTCCGGGGCGACGTCGCAGAGCCGGGCGATCGCCTGGCCGTGGGGCGCGTCCAGGCGCAGCCGCAGGGTCACCCGGGGGCGGCCGAGGATCTCGATCGGGTCGCCGGTGAGGGGGAACTCGAAGCAGGCCGAGCCGGCGTCCTCGTCGCGCTGGTCGGGCGGCAGGTCGCCGTCGTTTCCGGAGGGCAGGAAGCGGCCGGCGTCCAGGCCGGTGTGGAGCGGCGAGTCGACGATCACCGGCGCGCCCTGGAGCGCGTACGGGACGGTGGTGATGTGCGGCGAGGGCCAGGCGTTGTCGCCGACCCAGTGGCCCGGCAGTTCGGCGTACGTCGTCGCGGGCGGATGCGACTCGCTGATCCAGGAGCGCAGCAGGGGCTCGGCCATGATGTCGTTCTCGAGGCCTTTGAGGTGGTGGTCCCACCAGCGCAGGGTCTCCTGCAGAAAGCCGATGGCGGGCCCGGGCGGCCGCCCCCGGTCCGGGTACTCGTGCGACCACGGGCCGATCAGCCCTCGTACACGATCGGGCGGAAGATGCTCCACCAGTCGCAGCACCGTGTCCCGGTACGGATCGTGCCAGCCACCCACCGCCAGCACCGCCGCGTCGATCGCCGAGCAGCCCTCGCGGACGCTGCCGTGCTTCCAGTAGTCGTCGCGGATCTGGTGGGCGAGCCAGGTGTGGATGCGGGGTTCGACGGCTTCCAGCCGCTTCAGCCACATCTCGCGCCACGCGTCGCCGACGAAGAGCGGGTCCGGCGGGCGGGCGACGGAGGCGAGCAGGGTGGCGGACCAGGCGTGCATGCCGGCGGCGAGCACCGAACCGCCCATGTAGTGCATGTCGTTGTCGTACCCGTCGTCCGCCGAGCAGACCGTGACGACCGCCTTCAGCGGCTCGGGCGCGAGCGCCGCGATCCGGAGCGCGTTGCGGCCGCCCCAGCCGATCCCGAACATGCCGACCCGGCCGGTGCACCAGGGCTGCCGGGCCAGCCAGTTGACGACGGCGACCCCGTCGGCCGGCTCGGTCGTGTCGTAGGCGTCGCCCGGCATGCCCTCGCTGTTGCCGTGTCCGCGGATGTCGACCCGTACCGAGGCGTAGCCGTGGCCCGCGTACCAGGGATGACGCTGGTGGTCGCGCGGCGCGGTCCCGTCGCTGAGCCGGTGCGGCAGATATTCGAGGAGTGCCGGTACGGGCTCGTCGGTGAGCGGCCGCCAGACGCGCGCATACAGCTTCGTCCCGTCCGGGAGCGGGATACGGACATCCTGATGGCCGGTGTCGTACGGGAACTCGGTACGGATGCGCATGGCAGGACCTCGGTTCAGTACAAAAGGCCCACTCATGGGTGTATGAGCTGATCCTGAACATACCGGGGGAGGCGGGAAGGCGCCCACGGTGATCGAAACGCGACCGGATACGCTGACTTGAGTGAATCCAGCGACACATCGACAATCCGTTTGATCGTCAGCAGACAGGAGATCCCCTCGTGACCGTCGTCGGGCCGTTCGGGCTGAGCGTGCGGGACCAGGCTCTTGAGGCCGATGTCCAGACCGGATTGGCGGCTGTCGAGGCGGGGCTCCTCGATGCCACCAAGAGCGAGGTTCCCTTCATCACGCAGGCCGCACAGCACCTCGTACGCGCCGGGGGCAAGCGCTTCCGGCCGCTGCTGGTGATGCTCGCCGCCCAGTTCGGTGATCCGCACGCGCCGGGTGTCGTGCCCTCGGCCGTGGTCGTCGAGCTGACCCATCTCGCGACGCTGTACCACGACGATGTGATGGACGAGGCCGAGGTCAGGCGCGGTGTGGACAGCGCCAACGTGCGCTGGGGCAACTCCGTCGCCGTGCTGACGGGCGACTTCTTGTTCGCGAGGGCCTCGCACATACTGGCCGACCTGGGCCCGGAGGCCGTACGCATCCAGGCGGAAGCCTTCGAGCGCCTGGTCACCGGCCAGATCCTGGAGACCGCGGGGCCGCGCGACGGCCGCGACCCGGCCGAGCACTACCTCGATGTCATCGGGGGCAAGACGGGCTCGCTGATCGCGGTCTCGGGGCGGTTCGGCGCGATGATGTCCGGCGCTGACGAGGGTGTCGTGGACATCCTCACCCAGTACGGGGAGCGGCTCGGCGTGGCCTTCCAGCTCGCCGACGACGTGCTCGACATCGCCAGCGACTCGCACGAGTCGGGCAAGACGCCCGGCACGGATCTGCGGGAGGGCATCCCGACCCTGCCCGTGCTGCATCTGCGTGCACAGGCGGCGGCGCACGAGCGGCCCGAGGATCTGGAGCTCGTCGCGCTGCTCGACGGGGATCTGACGGACGACGACCGGCATGCCGAGGCGCTGCGGCTGCTGCGCGCCCATCCGGCCCTCGAGCAGGCCAGGCGGGACACCGTGCGGTACGCGGAGGAGGCGCGGGCGATGCTCGCTCCGCTGCCCGAGTGCTACGCCAAGGCCGCTCTGGAAGAGCTGTGCGACGCGGTGGTCCACCGCGCGGGCTGACCCCGTCCGTTTGCCTGTACGACACCTCCCCTACACCCTCCTGGCGGGTGTGCGCACGCCCTCTCGCGATCTGTGACGCGGGTCACATTGTTGGATTGAGTCTAACCTAGGATCCACTCCGTACTCATGCCCAGAAGCTGACGCAGTGGGCGTTGGCATCGTGTACGGGGAGATTTCGTAATGAAGCGGAACACGACCATCCTTATCGGTACCGCCGTCGCCGCCGCGGCCGGTGTCGCCCTCACCGTCCTGCCGGCCTTCGCCGACAGCAACAGCTCCGCCGCCGGGCACTCGGGCCACGCGGACAGCAGCGCGGGCATCGCCGTACAGAGCGGCGCCGGCAGCCGCTCCGACCGCGGCGCCGCCCTCTTTGTGGCGAGCCTGAACGGCGCGAGCGAGGTGCCGGTCCAGGGCGGGCCCGCCGTCGGTGACCGCGACGGTGCCGCGCTGGAGTTCGTGAAGGTCAAGGGGGACAAGGTGTCCGTCGCCGTGAAGTTCCGCGGCACCGACAAGCCGACCGCCCTCCACATCCACCAGGGCGTGAAGGGCACCAACGGCGGCATCAAGATCGACTTCACCGGCCTGCTGAACAAGGGCAAGACCAAGAGCAAGGGCTGGACCGGCGCGGTCACCGGCACGGTCAAGGTCACGGACAAGGCCGTGCTCGACGCCTTCAAGACAGATCCGAGCGGTTTCTACGCCAATCTGCACACCGCCGAGTTCCCGGGCGGCGCGGTCCGCGGCCAGTTCCACAAGGTGACCAACTCCTTCGCCTTCGACAAGGCGCTCGACAACGTGCAGGCCTCCGTCGTCAAGGGCAAGCAGATCTACGAGTGCAAGAAGGGCGACGACGGCAAGCTCTCCTTCCAGCAGCGTGATGTGCGCGCCGTCCTCGGCGGGCACATCGCCCACTCCTTCATCGCCCCCAACTCCGGCACGCCGCAGTGGATCGCACCGGACCACAGCGCCGTCACCGGCAAGCTGATCAGCAAGACACCGAACGGCGACAAGAACATCGCCGAGCTGGACCTCCAGGCCACCCAGTCCGGCAAGAAGCGGGGGCTGTTGGCGAACACCCAGGAGATCTTCCGGCTGAACACCGTGGGCGGCGTCGCCCCGGCCGGCAGCTGCGAGCAGGGAGCGATCGTGGGCGTCCCCTACGGGGCGGACTACGTCTTCATTCAGAAGTAACCGGTCCTGCAACAGGGCTTGCGGCGCTTCCCCCACTGGTTGGGGGAGGCGCCGCGCCTCTACTGTCATCCCAGAGCAGTAGGCCAAGTTGCTCCCGCGGTCTGACGCTTCTGCAGGCCCGGTTTGGTCAGATGAATACACCACGCCTGACCAACCACGGAGGTAGGGCACACCATGGCACCGAACGACAGCGCACAGACCACCGAAGAGGCCCAGGACCTCGCAGCGGGCCGCCGCAAGGCAGCGCGCTACATCGTCCCGGTCGCGGTGGCCGGGGTGGCGGCGGCGACCATCGGGCTCGTCCCGGCGCTCGCTGCTTCCGGTGACCCCGATCTGCCGAAGATCAGCGCGCAGAAACTCATCGAGAAGATGGCCGCGTCGGACACCCAGCAGCTCTCCGGCACGGTGAAGATCAACACCGACCTCGGCATCCCGTCGCTGGGCGGTCTGGCGGGCCTGGGCGGCGGCTCCCTCGGCCCCAAGGGCGGGGAGCAGGACGGGTCGGGCTCGTCCGCCGCTCCCGAGGGCAAGCTGATGGAGCTGGCCTCCGGCTCGCACACCCTGCGGGTCGCGGCCGACGGCCCCGACAAGGCGAAGGTGTCGATCCTGGAGGACACCGCCGAGTACAGCCTGATCCACAACGGCGACGAGGTCTGGGCTTACGACAGCGCCTCGAACGAGGCCTTCCACGCCAAGGACGACGGCAAGGGCGACAGCTCCGGCAGGAAGGGCTCCGGCAAGGAGCACCAGGCCCTGCCGAAGGACCTCCCCAGCACGCCCAAGCAGTTCGCCGAAGAGGCGCTCAAGGCCGCGGGCGACACCACCTCGGTGACCGTCGGCGGTACGGCGCAGGTGGCCGGCCGCGATGCGTACCAGCTGGTCATCAAGCCCAAGCAGAGCGGCTCGACGATCGGCTCGATCAAGGTCGCGGTGGACGCCAAGAACGGCGTGCCGCTGAAGTTCACGCTCACCCCCAGCAGCGGTGGCAAGGCCGCGATCGACGTCGGCTTCACCAAGGTCGACTTCTCCGAGCCGGACGCGTCGACCTTCAACTTCACCCCGCCCAAGGGCGCGAAGGTGACGGAGGCCGACGAGCTGAAGCAGGACAAGGGAGCCAGGAACCACGAGGACTTCATGGGCCTGGAGGACTTCCAGGGGCTGAACGTCATCGGCAAGGGCTGGAACGCCATCGCCAAGATCGAGGCGCCGGGCGGCGAGGGAATCACCCCGCCGAAGAAGGACGGCGATGTGCCGCCGGAGGCCGAGAAGTTCCTGGACGCGCTGGGCGACCAGGTCCACGGCACGTTCGGCTCGGGCACGGTCTTCAAGACCCGCCTGGTCAATGCCCTGATGACGGACGACGGCACGGTCTACGTCGGCGCCGTGACCCAGGACGCGCTCGTGAAGGCCGCGAACGAGGCAAAGTAACACCAGGTCAGGCATGACGACGCGTGCTTACCGTCCGCCCCGCCGTACGCTCCGTACGGTGGGGCGGACCGCTGACCGAGTGAACGGGGGACCGGAATGACAGCCGTCATCGAGACGCATGGGCTCACCAAGCGTTACCGGGGCGGGCAGTTGGCCGTCGAGCGGCTCGATCTCAGCGTGCCTGACGGCAGCGTCTTCGGGTTCCTCGGCCCCAACGGCTCCGGCAAGACCACCACCATCCGGATGCTGATGGGGCTCATCGAGCCGACCGCAGGCAGCGCCACGGTCCTCGGTCTGCCCATGCCGCGCGCCGTCCGCACCGTACTTCCGCAGGTGGGGGCGCTGATCGAAGGGCCCGCGCTGTACGGGTTCCTGAGCGGCCGCGACAATCTGCTGCGCTACGACTCCGCCGACCCGAGCGCCGATCCCCGAACACGGCGCACCCGTGTCGCCGCCGCGCTGGACCGGGTCGGGCTGACGCAGGCCGCGGGCAAGAAGGCCAAGGCGTACTCGCTCGGGATGAAGCAGCGGCTGGGGCTGGCCGCCGCGCTGCTGCAGCCGCGGAAGCTGCTGGTGCTCGACGAACCGACGAACGGTCTCGATCCGCAGGGCATGCGGGAGATCCGTTCCCTGGTACGGGAGCTGGCGGCCGACGGCACCACGGTCTTTCTCTCGTCCCATCTGCTCGACGAGATCGAGCAGGTCTGCACGCATGCCGCGGTGATGGCCCAGGGCCGGCTTCTCACCCAGGGCCCGGTCGCCGACCTCGCGGCGGGCACGCGCGGGCGGCTGGCCGTCACCACCCCCGACCCCGCCGACGCCGCCCGGCTCCTCAAGGAGCTGGGGGTCACCGATCTGGCCGTGACCGGGGACGGGGTGACGGGCGAACTGCCGGCCAAGGAAATCGAGCTGGCGGAGATCAACGCCGCGCTGGTGCAGGGTGGCGTACGGGTACGAGGCTTCGGCATCGAGCGCGCCTCGCTCGAGGACGCCTTTGTCGCGCTGACCGGAGAGGGCTTCGATGTCGCAGGCTGACACTCTCGTACGCGAAAGGACGAGCAGCCCGCTGTGGACGTTCGGCCTCTTCCGCTCCGAGCTGACCATCACCTTCCGCCGCTGGCGCACGCTCGCGCTGCTGGGAGTGCTGGCCGCCGTACCCGTACTGATCGGCATCGCCATCAGGGTCGAGACGAGCGGCGGCGGGCCGGTCGGCGACGGCAGGGGTGGCGGCCCCGCTTTCATCACCCAGATCACCAACAATGGCCTGTTCCTGGTCTTCGCCGCGCTCGCCGCGACCCTCCCGGTCTTCCTGCCGATGGCGATCGGCGTCGTCGCGGGTGATGCGATCGCGGGCGAGGCGAACTCCGGCACCCTGCGCTATCTGCTGGTCGCCCCGGCCGGACGCAGCCGGCTGCTGCTCGCCAAGTACGCCACCGCCTGCGCCTTCTGCCTGGTGGCGACCCTGGTCGTGGCGGTGTCCGCGCTCGCCGTCGGCTCGCTGCTCTTCCCGCTCGGCGATGTCACGACCATTTCCGGCACCCGGATCTCCTTCGGCGACGGACTGCTGCGCGCCGCGCTGGTCGCGGCCGTCGTCGCCGCCTCGCTGAGCGGGCTCGCGGCGCTCGGTCTCTTCATCTCGACACTCACCGGCAGTGGCATCGCAGCGATGGCGACGACGGTCGGACTGGTGATCACGGTGCAGATCCTGGACACGATTCCGCAGCTGCACGGGATCCATCCGTATCTCTTCCCGCACTACTGGCTGTCGTTCGCGGACGTGATGCGGGAGCCGGTCTACTGGGACGAGGTGCTGAAGAACCTCGGTCTGCAGGGGGTGTACGCGGCGGTGTTCGGGTCGGCGGCGTGGGCGCGCTTCACGGTGAAGGACATCACCGCGTGAAGAACCTCACCGGGTGAAGAGCTCCTCGGGTGAAGAACTCCTCGGCCCGGGCGGCCGCGTCCGTGTCGCTCTCCATCCGACCCGTGCGCGTACCCCAAAGATGACTGCATGCGTGCGCAGATATGCACACGCATGCAGCCTGTGGGGGGTGGCGGTCGTGGGACCTCTCAGAAGGTGAGCTTGAAGCTGTTGATGTAGCCGGTGTCCTGCGCCGCCTTGTCCTGGACCCGCAGCTTCCAGGCGCCGTTGGCGACCTCGGAGGAGGCGTTGACCGTGTACGTCGCCTGGACGTTGTCCGCCGAGTCGGAGGAGCTGAACGGCTTCAGGTTGTACACCGTTCCGTCCGGGGCGACCAGGTCGACGACCAGGTCGCCGCGCCAGGTGTGGATGATGTCCACGCCCGCCTTGAGGGTGGCCGGGGCGTTGCCCGTACGGCCCGTGACGTTGACCGTCGAGGTGACAGCCGCGCCGTTGTCCGGGATGGCGACGTCCGTCGTGGTCTCGTACACGTCACCCGGCGGTGTGGTCGTCCCGGCGGACAGCGTCCAGATCGCATGCGCGATCGCATCGCTGTTGCGGTCGAGCGCGGTGTCGTCGATGTTCGACGAGGTGTCGCAGGAGGAGTGGTAGCAGCGGTCGAAGGCCTGGCCGGCCGTGCCGCCCCACTTCTGGGCCTGGGCCGCCGTCTTGGTGTAGTCGGCGCCGGTGAACAGGCCGCCGACGGGGACGCCCGCGTTCTTGAACGGCGCGTGGTCGGAGCGGCCGTCGCCCTCGGTCTCGATCTCGGTCGGGATGCTGAGCCCCGCGAAGTAGTCCTTGAAGGTCTTCTCGATCGTCGGGTCGTCGTCGTACACGAAGTAACCGGGGTTCGGCGAGCCGATCATGTCGAAGTTCAGATAGCCGGAGATCTTCGAACGCTCGGCGGCGGGAAGGTTGTTGACGTAGTACTTCGACCCGACCAGACCCAGTTCCTCGGCACCCCACCAGCCGAAGCGCAAATGCTTCGCCGGCTTGAACTGGGCGCGGGAGACGGCGAGCGCGGTCTCCAGGACGGCCGCCGAGCCGGAGCCGTTGTCGTTGATCCCGGCGCCCGCGCCGACCGAGTCGAGGTGCGAGCCGGCCATCAGAATCTGGTTGGCGTCACCGCCCGGCCAGTCGGCGATCAGGTTGTAGCCGGTCGCGCCGCTGGAGGTGAACTGCTGGAGGGACGTGGTGAATCCGGCCGCATCCAGCTTGGCCTTCACATAGTCGATGGACGCCTTGTAACCGGCCCGGCCGTGCGCACGGTTGCCGCCGTTGGCGGTGGCTATCGACTGGAGCTGGGTGAGATGCGCCTTGACGTTGGCGAGCGGAATGTCGGGGGCGGCGAGCGCGGGCGCCGGGGTGGCGGGTGCCGGGGACGCGGTCGCTGCGGGCGCGGCGCTGACGAGCAGACCGGCGAGGGCGAGCGCGGCGGCCGCGGCCGTGCGTCTGGGGACAGAGAATTTCATGTGTGGGGGCTCCGGATTCCGAACGGGGGCGGGACGGAACGTGCGAGACGCCCTGGGACGGCGGGTCCCAGGGCGTTGGAGCTGTTGGTGCGCAGTGCGTGCTGAGAGTTCAGCGAGAGTTTGACTCACCGTCAAGGGCGGAAACCGGACAGTCGCGTTCGTATAGCGGACTGGACGGATCGCGGAATGGTCAATGCCGCGGTGCTGTTCGAGTACGAGGCTCGCAGGTCAGGAGCGGACGGCGCAGTTGGGCCGCAAGCTGTGTGCATGCCCATGCCCGCGCCGATGCCCATGCATATGCACGTGGACCTGTTCCCCATCCTGGAGGCCTTGGTCCGGCAGGTTCTGAGCGTCGGTGTGGTCACGCTGCTCTTCACCGTGTGCGCGATGGGTCTGCTGGTGGGCGTTCTTGCGCTGGCCACACGGCGCGTTCGCCGCCGCCGGAGCGAGGCCGAGGAGGAGTGCGGGGGGCTGGAGTCCTTCACTTGGGAGGAATCGGAGTAGGCGGATCCGCCGGCTCACTGCCCCGCTGCCCCACTGCCCCACCGCCCCACTACTCCACGCAGAATTCATTGCCCTCGGGGTCGGCCATGGTCGACCAGACGCCCACCGGCTCGTCCGCGTGGTACAGAACCGTCGCTCCCAGGCCCTCCAGCCGTGCGACCTCCGCCTCGCGCCGCTCGGGGCCGACGTGCAGGTCGAGATGGAGCCGGTTCTTGGCCGTCTTCGCCTCCGGTACGCGCTGGAAGAGGAGCCTGCGCCCGTGGCCCATCCCGCTGTCCTTGTCGAAGGGGTCGTCCGGATGCCGGACGGCGGCGTAATCGCGAAAGGCGTCCCGGCCGTGCGCCTGGAGCGTCGAGTCGTCCGGCAGTTGACCGTATCCGCGCAGGCGCTCGATGAGGGCGCTGTGGTCCTCGAGCTCGTAGCCGAGGGCCGCGGCCCAGAAGTCGGCCTGCGCGTGCGGGTCGGACGTATCGATGACGAGCTTCCAGTGCAGTGTCATGCCAACCAGTTATATGGCAACGCGGCGCTCGGCCGCGGCGCGTGCGTGGCCGAGCGTCAGGCGTGGGTTCCGCCTGCGATGCGGGGGACTGGCCGGTCCGGCCGGTCCGGGAGCCCCGCCGTGCGTCAGGCGGTGGGTTCCGTCTGCGGGGCGGGAGTCGAAGCCGAAGTCGGTGCGGGTGCGGGTGCGGGTGCGGACGCCGCGGCCGCGCGGGCCGCGCTCGCGAGGCGCAGCGCCGCCTTCGTACGCCGAGCCGTCCGCAGCGCGTCCCATGTCAGGCAGGTCAGCGCCAGCCACACCAGCGCGAAGCCCGCCCACCGCTCCGCAGGCATCGCCTCGTGGAAGTACAGGATCCCCAGCAGGAACTGGAAGACCGGAGCCAGATACTGCAGCAGCCCCAGGGTGGAGAGCGGTACCCGGATCGCCGCCGCGCCGAAGCAGACCAGCGGCGCGGCGGTCACCACGCCCGTCGCGGCGAGCAGCGCCGCATGGCCGGTGCCGTGGGTGCCGAAGGTGGCCGAGCCGTCCGCGCCCAGCCAGAGCAGAAAGCCCAGCGCCGGGAGGAACTGGATCGCGGTCTCCGCGGCCAGCGACTCGAGACCGCCGATGTTGACCTTCTTCTTCACCAGGCCGTACGTGGCGAACGAGAACGCGAGCGTGAGTGAGATCCACGGCGGCTGTCCGTAGCCGATCGCCAGCACCAGCACCGCCGCGAAGCCGGTGGCGACCGCCGCCCACTGCATCGGGCGCAGCCGCTCCTTCAGCAGCAGTACGCCCATCGCGATGGTGACCAGCGGGTTGATGAAGTAGCCGAGCGAGGCCTCGACGACATGGCCCGAGTTCACGGCCCAGATGTAGACGCCCCAGTTGACGGTGATGACCGCCGCCGCGACCGTGATGAGCCCCAGCTTCCGGGGCTGCCGTATCAGCTCACGGATCCAGCCCCACCGCTTCAGCGCCAGCAGCGCGATGCCGACGACGACCAGTGACCAGACCATCCGGTGGGCGAGGATCTCCACCGCACCGGACGGCTTCAGCAGCGGCCAGAAGAGCGGGACCAGGCCCCACATCCCGTAGGCCCCTATCCCGTACAGCAGTCCCGCCCGCTGTTCACCGTCCGACTTCACTGGCCCCTCCTGCCCTGCGTGCATCACCTCGTTGAAGGTACGCGGCGCGGGGGCAGGCTGTCATGTCCGTATCGCTATACGGTCATGACGGAACCTGGTCCGTCATGCCGTGTCGTCCGGGCGGTTCAGACCGCCGCGAGGGCCGCCGCGACCGAGTCGGCGAGCGGGGTCGTAGGACGGCCGGTCAGCCGGGCCAGGTCGCCCGTCGTGCCGGCCAGCAGGCCGCGCCCGACCGCCGCGTCGACGTCGACGAAGATCTCGGCGAGCGGCCCCGGCAGGCCCGCGCCGGTGAGGATCTGCAGGTGCGTCCCGGCCGGGACGCTGTTGTACGTGATCGTCCGGCCGGTCTGCCGGGACAGCTCGGCGGCGTACTCCTCGAAGGACCAGGCCACGTCGCCGCTCAGCTCGTATGCCTGCGCCAGGTGGCCCTCGCCGGTCAGCACGGCGGCCGCGGCCGCGGCGTAGTCCGCGCGGGCGGCGGAGGCTATCCGGCCCTCGCCCGCGCTCGCGACCACGGCGGAGTGCTCCAGCACCGGGGCGAGGTGCTCGGTGTAGTTCTCGGTGTACCAGCCGTTGCGCAGGAAGGTGTACGGCAGCCCGGAGTCGAGGATCACCTGCTCGGTGGCCTTGTGCTCGGCGGCCAGCTGGAAGTCGGCGTCGGGCCCGCCCAGCACGCCGGTGTACGCGAGCTGCGCGACGCCCGCCGCCTTCGCGGCCTCGATCACCGCGGTGTGCTGCGGCAGCCGTTGTCCGACCTCGCTGCCGGAAATCAGCAGGACGCGGTCGTCGGCGCGGAAGGCCCCGGCCAGCGACTCGGGCTCGCTGTAGTCGGCGATGCGCAGCTCGACGCCGCGCGCCGCGAGATCCGCGGCCTTCTCCTTGTTGCGTACAACGGCGGCGATCCGCTCCGCGGGGACCGTGGCCAGCAGCTCGTCGACGACGAGACGGCCGAGGGCTCCGGTGGCTCCGGTGACAACGATGCTCATGGGGGATTTCTCCTTCTTCGATGTGATTCCAGAGCTCACCCTACGTGGGGCACTAACCGTGCGTAAGTACCCACTTTGAAGTAAGGTACTGGTATGGCCGTAAGTAGAGATCCCGACGTCAATCACGCGATGTGCCCGTCGCGTCTGATCCTCGAGCACGTCACCAGCCGCTGGGGTGTGCTCGTTCTCGCCGCCCTGCTGGAGCGCTCGTACCGCTTCAGCGAGCTGCGGCGCGAGGTCGGTGGTGTCAGCGAGAAGATGCTCGCCCAGACCCTCCAGACGCTGGAGCGCGACGGCTTTGTGCACCGCGACGCCAAGCCGGTGATCCCGCCGCGCGTCGACTACTCGCTGACCGCGCTCGGCAAGGAGGCCGCCGAGCAGGTGTGGGGGCTGGCCCGCTGGACGGAACGGCGGATGCAAGAGGTCCTGGTGGCGCGCGCGGCATACGACGAAGCCCGGACCTCCTGACGGGAGATCCGGGCCTCGGACGGTGCGTGGAGCGTCAGCCGACGACGGTCCAGGTGTCGTTCCCGGCGAGCAGCGCGGCCAGGTCGCCCTTGCCGTTCTGCTCGATGGCGGTGTCGAGCTGGTCGGCCATCATCGTGTCGTAGACCGGCCGCTCCACACTGCGCAGCACCCCGATGGGCGTGTGGTGCAGAGTGTCCGGGTCGGCGAGGCGGGAGAGCGCGAAGGCCGTGGTCGGGCTGGCGCTGTGCGCGTCGTGGACCAGGATCTGCGACTCGTTCTCCGGCGTGATGGCGACGACCTTCAGGTCACCCGTCGCCAGGTCCCGTACGACACCCTTGTCGCCGTCGTTCCCGAAGCGGATGGGCTGTCCGTGCTCGAGGCGGATGATCGCCTCCTCCGCCTGCTGCTTGTCCTTCAGCACCTCGAAGGCGCCGTCGTTGAAGATATTGCAGTTCTGGTAGATCTCCACCAGCGCCGTGCCCCGGTGGTCGGCGGCCTGGCGGAGCACCTCGGTGAGGTGCTTGCGGTCGGAGTCGACGGTGCGCGCCACGAAGGACGCCTCGGCGCCGATCGCCAGCGACACCGGGTTGAAGGGCGCGTCCAGCGAGCCCATCGGCGTCGACTTGGTGATCTTGCCGACCTCGGAGGTCGGGCTGTACTGGCCCTTGGTGAGTCCGTAGATGCGGTTGTTGAAGAGCAGGATCTTCAGGTTCACATTGCGGCGCAGCGCGTGGATCAGGTGGTTTCCGCCGATGGAGAGGGCATCGCCGTCACCGGTGACGACCCAGACCGACAGATCGCGGCGCGAGGACGCGAGCCCGGTCGCGATGGCGGGAGCGCGGCCGTGGATGGAGTGCATCCCGTAGGTGTTCATGTAGTACGGGAAGCGGGAGGAGCAGCCGATTCCGGAGACGAAGACGATGTTCTCCTTCGCCAGGCCGAGTTCGGGCATGAAGCCCTGCACGGCGGCGAGGATCGCGTAGTCACCGCAGCCTGGGCACCAGCGCACTTCCTGATCGGACTTGAAGTCCTTCATGGACTGCTTGGCGTCGGCCTTGGGCACCAGCGAGAGCGCCTCAGTCATTGATGGCCTCCTTGAGAGCTGCGGCGAGCTGCTCGGCCTTGAACGGCATGCCGTTGACCTGGTTGTAGCTCTGTGCGTCGACCAGATATCTCGCCCGGATCAAGGTGGCGAGCTGGCCGAGGTTCATCTCGGGTACCACTACCTTCTGGTAACGCTCAAGAACCTCGCCCAGATTCCTCGGGAACGGGTTGAGGTGGCGCAGATGGGCCTGCGCGATGGGGAGGCCGGCGGTGCGCAGTCGGCGTACGGCGGCCGTGATCGGCCCGTACGTCGAGCCCCAGCCCAGGACGAGCGTGGTCGCGCCGTGCGGATCGTCGACCTCGACGTCGGGGACCTCGATGCCGTCGACCTTGGCCTGGCGGGTGCGGACCATGAAGTCGTGGTTGGCCGGGTCGTAGGAGATGTTGCCGGTGCCGTCCTGCTTCTCGATGCCGCCGATCCGGTGCTCGAGTCCGGGCGTCCCCGGAACCGCCCAGGGACGCGCCAGGGTCTGCGGATCACGCTTGTACGGCCAGAACACCTCCGTACCGTCAGCCAGCTCGTGGTTCGGGCCGGTGGCGAACTGCACACGCAGGTCCGGGAGCTCGTCGATCTCGGGGATCCGCCACGGCTCGGAGCCGTTGGCCAGATAGCCGTCGCTCAGCAGCAGCACCGGGGTGCGGTAGGTGAGCGCGATCCGGGCCGCCTCGAGAGCGGCGTCGAAGCAGTCGGCGGGCGTACGGGGCGCGACGATCGGGACCGGGGCCTCGCCGTTGCGTCCGTACATCGCCTGCAGCAGATCGGCCTGCTCGGTCTTGGTGGGCAGACCGGTCGAGGGCCCGCCGCGCTGGATGTCCACGATCAGCAGCGGCAGCTCCAGGGAGACCGCAAGACCGATGGTCTCCGACTTCAGCGCCACGCCGGGGCCGGAAGTGGTGGTGACACCGAGCGCGCCGCCGAAGGCCGCACCCAGCGCCGCGCCGATGCCCGCGATCTCGTCCTCGGCCTGGAAGGTCCGTACGCCGAAGTTCTTGTGCTTCGAGAGCTCGTGCAGGATGTCGGAGGCCGGTGTGATGGGGTACGAGCCCAGGTAGAGCGGCAGATCGGCCTGCTTGCTCGCGGCGACCAGCCCGTAGGAGAGGGCCAGATTCCCGGAGATATTGCGGTAGGTGCCGGTGGGGAACGCCTTGCTCGCCGGCGCGACCTCGTAGGAGACCGCGAAGTCCTCGGTCGTCTCGCCGAAGTTCCAACCCGCCCTGAACGCCGCGATGTTCGCCTCGGCGATCTGCGGCTTCTTGGCGAACTTGCTGCGCAGGAAGGTCTCGGTGCCCTCGGTCGGCCGGTGGTACATCCAGCTCAGGAGCCCCAGCGCGAACATGTTCTTGGAGCGCTCGGCCTCCTTGCGGGAGAGTCCGTACTCCTTGAGCGCCTCGACGGTGAGAGTCGTCAGCGGCACCGGGTGGACGCGGTAGGCGTCCAGCGAGCCGTCGTCCAGGGGCGAGGCGTCGTAGCCGACCTTGGCCATCGCCCGCTTCGCGAATTCGTCGGTGTTGACGATGATCTCGCCGCCGCGCGGCACATCGGCGATGTTCGCCTTGAGGGCGGCGGGGTTCATGGCGACCAGCACGTTCGGCGCGTCGCCCGGGGTGAGGATGTCGTGGTCTGCGAAATGCAGCTGGAAGCTGGATACGCCCGGGAGGGTTCCGGCAGGCGCCCGGATCTCGGCGGGGAAGTTCGGAAGTGTGGAGAGGTCGTTGCCGAACGACGCGGTCTCCGAGGTGAACCTGTCACCTGTGAGCTGCATACCGTCACCGGAGTCACCCGCGAAGCGGATGATCACCCGGTCCAGTCGACGGATTTCCTTCTCGCCGGCGGGCCTGCGCTGCTCGCCGACGAGAGCCTCATCGGACTCGTCATCGGCCTGCTCGGCTGGGCTACTGACCTGGCTGGTCACTGAACTGGACCTCCCTCGAGGCGGCTGTCCGGGCCCGGCCGGCCCACCGGCCGTCCCAATGCCACCCTACGTCCGTAAGGGTGGCCTTCCCTGGACCGCTCATATGCCGGACGTCTTTTTGAGACGCTCTGATGCCCTGGTTTGCCATGCTCCGCTCCGCCCCCCGGGTCCGTGGGTAAAGACGCTCCCTGTCCATTATTTGTTTCTGGGTCTGCCGCTCCACTCAATATCTGACAGAGTGTCAGTCAATTAGGAGTTCAGGTAGGTCAGCACCGCCAGTACACGCCGATGATCCCCGTCACTGGGGGAGAGTCCGAGCTTCAGGAAGATATTGCTGACATGCTTCTCGACCGCGCCGTCGCTCACCACGAGCTGCTTGGCGACCGCGGAGTTCGTCCGGCCCTCGGCCATGAGACCGAGGACTTCGCGCTCGCGCGGCGTGAGCCCGGCCAGCACATCCTGCTTACGGCTCCGGCCCAGCAGCTGCGCCACCACCTCGGGGTCCAGCGCGGTACCGCCCCGAGCCACCCGGACCACGGCGTCCACGAACTCACGCACCTCGGCGACCCGGTCCTTGAGCAGATAGCCCACGCCGCGGCTGCTGCCCGCGAGCAGCTCGGTGGCGTACCGCTCCTCGACGTACTGCGAAAGGACCAGTACCCCGACCCCGGGGTGTTCCTTGCGCAGCCGCACCGCCGCCCGTACGCCCTCATCCGTATGAGTGGGCGGCATCCGCACGTCCGCGACCACCACATCCGGCAGCGCGTCCTCCGCGGCCAGGTCGGCGACCGTCTTGATCAGCGCATCCGCGTCCCCCACGCCCGCCACGACATCGTGTCCGCGGTCGGTCAGCAGCCGGGTCAGGCCCTCCCGAAGCAGCACTGAGTCCTCGGCGATGACCACCCGCACTCTGTCCTCCACAACCCTGCAGCCCCCATGTCGATGTGCTTCCCACCCCTGCACCTTCCAGCATCCCAGTATTCGGACCGGATTGCGGGGTATTCAGCCTCGTGGGGGACCCCCCGGACGAAGTCTGGGGGAGTCTGGGGTTCGGGCTCGGGGCTCGGGGGCCGGGGCTCGGGACCTCGGGCCGGGGAGCCCCGACGTGGGCAGGAGCTCTCGGGGTCAGCCGCGCCAGGGAAGCTCGGCCGTCACGGTCGTCGGGCCACCGACCGGTGAGTCCACGGCCAGGATTCCGTCCACGGCGTCCAGTCGCTCGGCCAGACCCGCGAGGCCGGTGCCGGCCGAGGTGTCCGCGCCGCCCCGGCCGTCGTCCGTGACCTGCAGCATCAGCCGGTCCTGGGAGCGCCAGACATCCACCGTGGCACGGCCTGCCTGTGCGTGCTTGCTGACGTTCTGGAGCAGCTCGGAGACGGTGAAGTACGCGATGCCCTCGATGGCGGGGGCCGGCCTGGCGGGCAGGTCCACCTCCACGCTCACCGGGACTGTGCAGCGTGAGGCGACGGAGGAGAGCGCGGCGTCCAGTCCGCGGTCGGTCAGTACGGCGGGATGGATGCCGCGGGCCAGATCGCGCAGCTCCTGCAAGGCCACTTTCACCTCGCCGTGCGCCTCGTCCACCATGCGGGCGGCGGCGTCCGGATCCTCGAGCAGCTTCTCCTTGGCGAGACCGAGGTCCATGGCGAGTGCGACCAGGCGGGCCTGTGCGCCGTCGTGCAGATCGCGCTCGATACGGCGCAGATCGGCGGCCGCCGTGTCGACGACCACGCCGCGGTCCGACTCCAGCTCGACGACGCGCGTGGCGAGCCTGGAGGGCCCGAGGAGCCCGGCGACCAACACCCGGTCCACGCTCACCAGACCGCGCATGAGCCAGGGGGTGGCGAGCGTGAGGACCAGGCCGATCAGGCTGGTCACGGCGAGTTCGAAGGGCTCGTCCAGGTAGAAGTTGCGCGTGCCGTCGCGCGTGCCGTCGCCGTACACCTGCAGGCCGTCCTGGCCGGCGTACACCGGGAAGACCCATTGGTAGAGCGGGTAGAGCAGCAGGGTCCAGCCGGTCACCCAGAAGGTCAGCGAGACGCAGAAGGCGAAGACCGCCCACGGGAAGTGCAGCACCGCGTAGATCAGATGCCGCCAGGATGCCCCGCTCTTGAGGACCGCACCGACCCAGGGCATCAGCCCGCTCTTCTTGCCGCGCAGGGGCGCGGGGTCGGCGACGTCGAGGCCCAGCAGGGCGCGGGCCCGAGCGCGCTCCAGCGCGCCGAGCCCGCGGCAGCCGACCAGACCGGCGGCCAGGACCGGGATCCCGAGGAAGGTGACGAGCAGCCCCGCACCGAGCGAGACGGTGGTGATCGCGAAGGTGAAGAACACGATGCTCATCGGGAGGCTCAGCAGCAGATAGCCGAACTCGCGCCAGGTGCGGCCCTCGAGCGGTGCGCGCAGCGCGGGGGGGATGAAGTGGTCCCGGGTCTCCGGTCGGTAATCCGTGGCCATCGATGTCGTCCGTTCTGCGATGCGGGCTGTCATGACTCAAGGCTGCTGCGGCCGTGGGCCGCACACCATGAGGGCGGTTCCCGTCTTGGGGCGGGGGTTTTCCCCACCATGGGGGTATGTGGGGGCGGGGCGGACCGGCACCCCCGGCACCCCGGCGCCGCCCCCGCGCGCCGCGCTGCCCCCCCGTCCGCGCGCCGCGCCCCCCGCCCCCGTCAGCGTTTGCCGCTGCCGCTGCCGCTGCCGCTGCCGCTGCCGCTGCCGCTGCCGCTGCCGCTGCCGCGCTCCCGCCACGGCAGCTCCGCCGTGACGACGGTCGGCCCACCGACCGGTGAGTCCAGCACGAAGAGCCCGTCCACCGCGCCCAGCCGCTCGGCCAGACCCGCCATGCCCGTACCGCCGTCCAGTGACGCACCGCCGCGTCCGTCGTCCTGGACCTGGATCAGCAGCCGGTCGTTCGCCCGCCAGACATCCACCGAGACGTTCTTCGCCTGCGCGTGCTTGCTGACGTTCTGGAGCAGCTCGGAGACGGTGAAGTACGCGATGCCCTCGATCGCCTCGGCCGGTCGCTCCGTCAGATCGACGGTCACCTTCACCGGGGCCGTACAGCGTGAGGCGACGGAGGAGAGCGCGGCGTCCAGTCCGCGGTCGGTCAGTACGGCGGGATGGATGCCGCGGGCCAGATCGCGCAGCTCCTGCAAGGCCACTTTCACCTCGCCGTGCGCCTCGTCCACCATGCGGGCGGCAGCGTCCGGATCCTCGAGCAGCTTCTCCTTGGCGAGACCGAGCCCCATGGCGAGCGCGACCAGGCGGGCCTGTGCGCCGTCGTGCAGATCGCGCTCGATACGGCGCAGATCCGCCGCTGCCGTGTCGACGACCACACCCCGGTCCGACTCCAACTCGGCGACACGGCGCTCCAGTTCGTCGGAGGGGGAGAGCAGACCGCGCACCATCGCACGGTCGGCGTTGGCCAGTCCGCGTGCGACGAAGGGGAGTACGGGCCAGAGCACGAACAGGCTCACCAGCGTGATCGTGAAGGTCAGCACACCCCAGGGCAGCCGGATGAAGGAGTACAGCACCGACCGCCACGCCACCGGGTCCTTCAGGCCCACCCATAGCCAGGAGATGAGTCCGTCGCGGCGCTGGGATCCGTGCAGGGACCCGTGCAACGGGCTCGGCTCGTCTATCCGTACGCCGAGCAGCGCGCGGGCCCGGGCCCGCTCCGCCTTGCCGAGGTGGCGCGCGCCCGCGAGGCCGAGGGCGAGGAGCGGCAGACCGATCACCGTCACCGACAGTGCCACGCCGGTGAAGATCGTGAACGCCACGTAAACAAACCCGATCAGGGCGATCGGCAGATTGGTGAGGAGATGCGCGACCTCCGTCCAGCTGTGGCGGCCGAAGGCGAAGCGCGCGGGTGGCAGCCGGTCGTTGTCGGGAACGGTGATGCTTGCGGTCATACGCCCCACCCTGCCGGGCCGGGTCGCCGCACGCCATGGGGTGCATGGGTGGGATGAAGTAGGGATAACCCCACCCGATGCGAGACGCGACTGCTTACGGTCTCTTTAGCAGGGCCTAGACTCGCGTGCGTATAGATCGTCGTACAGATCGTCGAATAGATCACCTAGATCACCTAGATCACCTGGATCACCAACGAGGTCAGGGAGCGAGGGGCGGACGTGCCGGAACCGACCGTGGCCGTGCTCGCGGCGGACCACTTCGCCAGCTATTTCGAGAGCTATTCGGTCGTCGGACTGCTCGCGCTGATCGGCGTGCTGTTCGTCGCCGTGGCCTTCGGGGCGGGGCGGCTGCTGCGGCCTGTGGTGCCGACGCCGGAGAAATTGCTGACGTACGAATGCGGAGTGGACCCGGTGGGCGAGGGCTGGGCGCACACCCAGGTCCGCTATTACGTCTATGCCTTTCTGTACGTGATCTTCGCCGTCGACTCGATCTTCCTCTTCCCGTGGGCGACGATCTTCGCCGCCGCCGGGTACGGCGCGACGACACTCGTGGAGATGTTCATCTTCCTCGGCTTCCTGGCCGTGGGACTGCTCTACGCATGGAAGAAGGGCGTCCTGACATGGGCGTGACCCCGGAGATCTCTTCGAACCCGGAGATCGCTTCGACCCCGGCGACCCCGGCGACTCCGGCGACTCCGGAGCTCCTGCCGGAGCCGAAGCGTCTGGGCGTTCTTTCGCGCCTGGCCCCGGAACCCATGAAGGTGGTCCTCAACTGGGGGCGCCGCTACAGCCTCTGGGTCTTCAACTTCGGGCTCGCCTGCTGTGCGATCGAGTTCATCGCCGCCTCGATGGCGCGCCACGACTTCATCCGGCTCGGCGTGATCCCCTTTGCGCCCGGCCCGCGTCAGGCGGACCTGATGGTCGTCTCGGGCACGGTGACGGACAAGATGGCGCCTGCGGTGAAGCGCCTGTACGAGCAGATGCCCGAGCCCAAGTACGTCATCTCCTTCGGCGCCTGCTCCAACTGCGGCGGCCCGTACTGGGATTCGTACTCCGTGACCAAGGGCGTCGACCAGATCATCCCGGTCGATGTGTACGTGCCCGGCTGCCCGCCCCGTCCCGAGGCGCTGCTGCAGGGCATCCTGATGCTGCAGGAGAAGATCGCGCGCGAGTCGCTCGGCGAGCGGTACTCCGCACGTCCCTCTGCCGCTGCTCTGCAGAGCGGCCTGGTGCGGCCGCCGGCCGCGCCGTCCCCGGCCACGGCCACGGCGCCGACTCCGGCTCCGGCTCCGGCTCCGGAGGAGAGTGCCGAGTGACCACCACCGCCTATGACCGCCTTCCGGAAGCCGCCGCCGAGATCTTCGGCGAGGAGACCACTGCCGAGCGGGCGTACGACCTGCTGACGGTCGACGTCCCCGTCGGCTCCTGGATCGCCGCGCTCGAGATCGCCCGCGACAAGCTGGGCTGCACCTACTTCGACTGGCTGAGCGCGGTCGACGAACCGGGTACGGGCTTCCGGGTCTGCGCCCATGTCGTGTCTCTCGAGGGCCGGAGCGTACGCCGCCTGCTGGTGCGCACCACGGTCCCGCACGAGGCCCCCGCACTCCCGTCCGCCGTTGAGATCTACGCGGGCGCCGCCTGGCACGAGCGCGAGACGCACGAGATGTTCGGCATCTCCTTCACCGATCACCCGCACCTGGTCCCGCTGCTCCTGCCGGACGGTTTCGAGGGCCACCCGCTGCGCAAGGACTTCGTCCTGGCGGCCCGGGTCGTGAAGGCGTGGCCGGGCGCGAAGGAGCCGGGGGAGTCGGAGCACGGCGGCCCCAAGCGCCGCCAGATGCTCCCGCCCGGTGTCCCGGACCCGAACGAATGGGGCCCCCTCAAGGGTCAGCTCCCCCCGGCCGCTGCCCGCCCGGCGAGGTCGGCGCGCACGGCCGGCGCCGGCGCCACCGGCGACCGCCCGCCTCGTCGCGCCCGTAGCGTCTCGGAGGGCTCGGCGTCCCAGACACCGGAGGCGACGCCGACGACTCCCGAGGCTCCGGCCACGCCTCGTCGTGCCCGGAGCGTGTCGGAGGGCTCGGCGACGCAGCGGACTGCGACGACGGAGGAGAAGCAGGGGACGGAGGCGACGGAGGGCAAGCCCGCGACGCGCGAGGCTCCCGCGGCGCCCAGCGAGCCCGAGGCGCCCTCCCCGCAGTCGGCGCAGGGGACCCGCAGTTCGGACGCCCCCTGGCACAAGCCGCGCCCCGCCTTCGACGACGCAGCCGCACCCGAGGCTCCCGCACCTGAAGGCCCGGCACCTGAAGGCCCGGCACCTGAAGGCCCGGCACCCGAGGGCCCCGCACCCGAGGGCCTGGCACCCGAGGCTCCCGCGGCGGCCGATGAAGCCGCCCCGACCAAGCCCGCCTCGCCCGAACCCACCCCGCCCGAGACCGACGAATCCGCACCCGACTCGGCCGAACGCCCCGGAGGAGACGCGTGAACGACGCTCTCGACGTCGCCACCCGGCTGGTCATCATCTTCGCCGTGTTCCTCGTCCTTCCTCTTGTCATCGGGCAGACCGAGCACAAGGTGATGGCCCATATGCAGGGCCGCCTCGGCCCCATGTACGCGGGCGGTTTCCACGGCTGGGCCCAGCTCGTCGCGGACGGAGTGAAGTTCGCGCAGAAGGAGGACGTGGTCCCGGCCAACGCCGACCGCCGGATCTTCCAACTCGCCCCCGCCGTCGCCCTCCTTCCGTACCTCCTCGTACTGGTCGCGATCCCGATCGGCCCGAGCGAGGGCGCGGTCGGGATGGTCGTCGACGCGGGCATCTTCTTCGTGCTCGCCGTGATGGGTGTCGGGGTGCTCGGCTCGCTGATGGCGGGCTGGGCTTCGGCCAATAAGTTCTCCCTCCTCGGCGGTCTCCGTACCGCCGCGCAGCTGCTGGCGTACGAGCTGCCGATGCTGCTGACCGCCGCCTCCGTCGCCATGGCGGCCGGCACCGTCTCGCTGCCCGGCATCCTGAACGCCTTCGAGTGGTGGTGGCTGCCCTGGCAGATCGTGGGCGCCCTGGTCTTCTTTGTCGCGGGCCTCGCCGAACTCCAGCGCCCGCCCTTCGACATGCCGATCGCCGACTCCGAGATCATCTTCGGTGCCTATACCGAGTACACCGGCCTCCGTTTCGCGCTGTTCCTGCTTGCCGAATACGCGGGCATCGTCGTCCTGTGCAGTCTGACCACCGTCCTTTTCCTGGGCGGCTGGCACGGCCCGTTCGGGGCCGACGGCCTGGGCTGGGTCTGGACCCTGCTCAAGACGGCCGTGCTCGCCTTCGTCGTCATCTGGCTGCGCGTGAGCTATCCACGCATGCGCGAGGACCAGCTGCAGAAACTCGCCTGGACCACACTCGTCCCGCTCGCCCTCGCCCAGATCGCCCTCACCGGCATCGTGAAGGTGGTGATCCAGTAATGCCTCCGATCCCCGGATCCGGCCTCGCGAAGGGCCTCGCCGTCACCCTGCGGACGATGACGAAGAAGACCGTCACCGCGCAGTACCCGGACACCCAGCCCGAACTCCCGCCCCGCACCCGCGGCGTGATCGGTCTGTTCGAGGAGAACTGCACGGTCTGCATGCTCTGCGCCCGTGAGTGCCCCGACTGGTGCATCTACATCGACTCCCACAAGGAGACGGTCCCGGCCACGGCCCCCGGCGGCCGCGAGCGCAGCCGCAATGTCCTCGACCGGTTCGCCATCGACTTCGCGCTCTGTATGTACTGCGGTATCTGCATCGAGGTCTGTCCTTTCGACGCGCTGTTCTGGTCCCCGGAGTTCGAGTACGCGGAGACGGACATCCGCGAGCTCACCCACGAACGCGACAAGCTCCGCGAGTGGATGTGGACGGTGCCCGCGCCGCCCGCGCTCGACCCGGCCGCCGAGGAGCCGAAGGAGCTCGGCGCCGCCCGCAAGGCGGCCGAGAAGCTCGCGGCCGCGCAGGCGGAGGCCAACGAGGCACCGGCCGCCGCGTCCGACGGCACGACCCGGACCGACGGCACCACCACCCGGGGGGCCGACGGCACCCCGCCGTCCGACGGCACCCCGCCGGCCTCGCCGCCCGCGGGCGAGGGAGGCCCGGCATGATGCTCGCCGCAGCCGAAACCCATGGCTTCCTCTCCCCGACCGGCGTCGAGATCCTCTTCGCCCTCGTCGGCCTCGCCACCCTCGGCGCGGCCGTCATGGCCGTCACGACAAAGCAGCTGGTGCACGCAGCCCTCTGGCTGGTCGTGGCGCTCGGCGGCCTCGCCGTCGAATACCTGCTGCTGACGGCGGAGTTCATCGCCTGGGTGCAGGTCCTGATCTACGTCGGTTCCGTGGTCGTCCTCCTTCTCTTCGGGCTGATGCTCACCAAGGCCCCCATCGGCCGCTCCCCGGACGCCGACTCCGGAAACCGCTGGGTCGCCCTCTCCGTGGCCGTCGCCGCCGCGGGCTCCCTGGTCTGGATGGTCGTGGACGCGTTCCGTACGACCTGGATCGACCTGGACGGACCGGCCCAGGGCTCCACCCAGGTGGCCGGCCAGATCCTCTTCCGGCACTGGGTACTGCCTTTCGAGGCGCTCTCCGTACTGCTGCTCGCCGCCCTCGTCGGCGCGATCGTCCTGTCCCGCAAGGACGCCAAGGACCTCGAGGGGAAGAGCTGATGCACCTCGCCTATCCCGCCGTGCTCGCCGTCCTCCTCTTCAGCGTGGGGCTGTACGGAGTACTCGCACGCCGCAACGCGATCCTTGTCCTGATGTCCGTCGAGCTGATGCTCAACGCCGTCAACCTCAACCTCGTCGCCTTCGACGTCTGGCTGCGCGACACCCTGCACGCCGGCCAGGCACTCACCCTCTTCACCATCGCCATCGCCGCCGCGGAGATCGGCATCGGCCTGGCGATCGTCCTGACGGTCTACCGCAACCGCGGAAGCTCGGACGTCGACAGACTCCGCGACACCGCCGAGGGCCCCGACGACACTCCTGACGCCTCCGACGCCTCCGACGCCTCCGACGCGACCGCCACGGCGAAGAAGGCGGAGGCCACCGCGTGACCACTACGACCCTCGCCGTCCTCGTCCCCCTCCTTCCGTTCCTGGGCGCCGCTGCCGGACTACTGCTCGGTCGCATCGCCCCCGGTTTCGTACGGCCCCTGGCCGTCCTGCCGACACTCGGCGCAGCCGCCATCGCCGTCGTCGTCGCGATCCGCCAGGGTGGGGGGAAGGCGATCGAGGCCTCGACCCAGCTCACCCCCACCGGGTCGGTCCCGATCGACCTCGCCCTCTACCTCGACGGATTCGCGGTCCTCGTCGCCGTGCTGGTCGGGGTCGTCGCGTCCTGTGTGCAGATCTACTCGACGGGCTATCTCCGCGACGACCCGCGCTATCCCTCGTACGCGGCTCTCGTCTCCCTCTTCACCTCCGCGATGCTGCTCGTCGTCTACTCCGGCGACCTGATGGTGCTCCTGGTCGGCTGGGAGATCATGGGCATCTGCTCGTACTTCCTCGTCGGCCACTACTGGGAGACGCCCGAGGCACGAGCCGCCTCCCTCAAGGCATTCCTGGTCACCAAGCTCGGCGATGTCCCCTTTCTGATCGGTCTGTTCGCACTCGCTGACGACGCCGGCACGTTCCAGATCACCGGGATCCTCGGCTCCGTCGCGGCCGGTGGCATCCAGCACCCCACCCTCGTCGCGCTGCTGCTCCTCGCGGGTGTGGCGGGCAAGTCGGCGCAGTTCCCGCTGCACACCTGGCTGCCCGACGCGATGGCGGGCCCCACTCCCGTCTCCGCGCTGATCCACGCCGCGACGATGGTCGCGGCCGGTATCTACTTCGTGGCCCGGCTCCTTCCCGTCTTCGCCGCCTCCGCGGCAGCTCTCACCGTCCTCGCCGTGATGGCCGCGGTCACCATGGTCGGCTCGGGGCTCGCGGCCCTCGCCCAGGACGACATCAAGCGCGTCCTCGCCTACTCGACGATCGGCCAGCTCGGCTATATGTCGGGTGCCCTGGCCGTCGGTGACCGTGGTGCCGCCGTCTTCCACCTCATGTCTCACGGAGCGTTCAAGGCACTGCTCTTCCTTGCCGCCGGCGTGATCATCCATGCCTCCGGCACCAACTCGCTCGCCACCATGTCCCGGATGAGCGGCCTCGCGAAGCGCGTTCCCGACGCCTACTGGACGATGACTGTCGCCCTGCTCGCGCTCGCCGCGATCCCTCCCTTCGCCGGCTTCTTCTCCAAGGAAGCCGTCCTCGTGGCCGCCGAGCACGCCGCGCTCGGCGAAACCGACATCGCACCCGGGGCCGCGGGGTGGCTGGTGCTCGTCGCCGGACTGCTGACCGCCCTCCTCACCGCCGCATACGCGACCCGCCTCTGGCTGCTCACCTTCCGCGGCCGTGGAGCCGAAGCCCCCGACCACGGCCGACAGCCCATCACCATGAACGCCGTGCTCTGGGTTCTCGCCATCCCCTCACTCGGTTTCGGGCTGACCTTGACCTACATCGACGACTGGTTCGACGGCCACAGCCTCACCCCGACCGTCACCACCGCCGTACTCGGCACCGGTGTCGCGCTCGTCGGCGGACTGATCACCTACGGCACCTGGCGCGCCGTGCAGTTCCGGCAGGACGCCGCCCGTACGCCCATGGGTGTCGTCGCCGCCCACCCGGACGCCGCGCCGTTCGTTTCCGAGGCCGAGGCCATTGCCGCCCACACCGCTGCCTTCGGCGATCCCGCAGCGGCCCCCGATCCGAGCGACCCTGGCCGCCTCCTGCTCGGCCCGCTCCACCGCCACGCCGCGGCCGGCTTCCACGTCGACGCCGTCTACTCCGCTCTGTTCGTACGTCCCGTCCGGGCTGCCGCCCAGCTGGTCCGCTTCCTTGACCGCGAGGTCGTCGAGACGTACGTACGCGGCGCGGGCACCGGCCCCCGCTGGCTCGGCGCCGCCGTCCGCCGCGCCCAGACCGGCAATGTGCAGACCTACCTCGGTGCGCTGCTCGCCGGTTCCGTCGCCCTGGCGATCGCCGCCGTCGTCCTTGCCAACGTCAACGCCGGATCGTGAGCCGTGATCGATATCAGCGAGTCCGTGATGCAGTTCCTTCTCGCGTTCATCGTCGTCGGCCCGCTCGTCGGCGCCGCGGCCGCGCTCCTGCCCGCCCCGCCCGGGCTGCGCGGCAAGAGCCCGGACCAGGCGGTCCTGCGCCACGGCGTGACCGTCACCGGCGTGATCCTCGTCGCCGCGATCGTCCTGGCCCTCGGCTTCGACCATGACCACCCGTCCAAGATGCAGGCCACGACGGACATCAGCTGGATCGCCGCACTCGATGTGCGGATCCACTTCGGCATTGACGGCATTTCGCTCCCCCTTGTCGTCCTGACCGCGCTGCTGACCTTCCTCTGCGCGCTGTACAGCTACTTCAAGATGCCTTCGGGCCCGTCCCCGAAGGCCTTCGTCGCGCTGCTGCTCGTCCTCGAATCCGGGACTCTCGCGACCTTCGCCGTCCTCGATCTGCTGCTCTTCTTCCTGGCCTTCGAGATGGTCCTCATCCCGATGTACTTCCTCATCGCCCGCTGGGGCGGCGAGGCGCGGCAGTCCGCCGCCTGGAAGTTCATCCTCTACACGCTGCTCGGCTCCGTCGTGATGCTGCTCGGCCTGCTGCTGATCGGGCTGAAGACCGGCACCTTCGACATGGTGGCACTCGCCACTGACAACGGCCGTGGGCTCAGCGCATCCGTGCAGGTCATCGCGGTTCTGGCGATCGGGATCGGCCTCGCCGTGAAGACTCCGATGTGGCCGCTGCACAGCTGGCTCCCGGATGCCCACACCGCGGCGCCGACCGTCGGCTCCGTCCTCCTCGCCGGCGTGCTGCTGAAGATGGGTACGTATGGATTTGTCCGTATCCTGCTCCCCATCGCCCCCGACGGCATGCAGACCTTCGCGCCGTATCTCGCCGCCTTCGCCGTCGCCGGCATCGTCTACGGATCCCTCGCCTGCCTCGCACTTGCCAAGCAGGGTGCGGGCGGCGATCTCAAGCGCCTGATCGCATACTCCTCCGTCGGCCACATGGGCTTCGTGCTCCTCGGCATCGCCACGTTGACCCCCACCGGCGTCAACGGCGCGCTTTTCGCCAACATCGCCCACGGCCTCATCACCGGCCTGCTCTTCTTCCTGGTCGGAGCGCTCAAGGACCGCTACGGCACGGCCGACCTCGACACCCTCGCCGGCGCAACCGGCGCCGCGCTCTACGGCCGCGCCCCGCGCCTCGGTGGCTTCCTCGCCTTCGGCGCCGTCGCCTCGCTCGGGCTGCCGGGCCTGGCCGGATTCTGGGGCGAGATGCTCGCGATGTTCGGTGCCTTCCGCCCCGCCGACGGGCTCAGCCGCCCCGCCTTCCTCACCTTCATGGCGATCGCCGGCTTCGGCACACTGCTCACCGCCGCGTACCTCCTCGTCGTCGTACGCCGTGTCTGCATGGGCGCGAAGCCCGCCGAGGAGACACCGGAGCTCGCCGACATCCAGACGTACGAATTCGCCGCCTGGACCCCGCTCGTCGCCCTCACCGTCCTCGCCGGACTGTGGCCCGCGGTCCTCCTCGGCCTCACCGACCCGGCCGTGCAGAAGCTCCTCGCAGGAGGCAAGTCGTGACCGTGGCAGCCGACAGCGTCACCAGCCTCGTCCAGTCCGTCGACTGGCTCACGGTCGCGCCGCCCACCATCACCGCGGTGGTCGCCCTGATCGTGCTCGTCGCCGACCTCTTCGTACCCGAGAGGCGCAAGCCGCTGCTCGGCGTCGTCGCGATCGCCGGCCTCGTCGCCGCGCTCATCACCCTCCTGCCGCTGCGCAAGGGCAACCGCGCGACGTTCTGCCTCACGACGGACCCCGACGCCTGCAGCTACACCGCCGATCACTTCGCGCTGGTCATCCAGTTCCTGGTGCTCGGGGGCGCGCTGCTCACCGGGCTGCTGTCGTTCCACGACACCAGGAGGAAGCTTCCCGCGGGGGAGTTCTGGTTCCTGCTGCTCTCCTCCGCGGCCGGCGCCGCCCTGCTGCCCGCCTCGCGCGACCTCGCCACCCTCGTCGTCGCCCTCGAGGTCGCGTCGCTGCCCGCCTTCGCGCTCGTCGGCCTCAGGCGCGGAGACCGGCTCTCCAGCGAAGCAGCCCTGAAGTTCTTCCTCTCCTCGGTCACCGCGACTGCTGTGATGCTCCTCGGCGTGAGCTTCGTGTACGCCGCGACGGGCACCCTCCACCTCACGCAGGTCGCCGCCGGACTCGACAACGTCCCCGGTCAGCTGGGCACCCTCGCCAAGGCAGGCGTTGCCCTGACCCTCGTCGGCTTCGCCTTCAAGACGGCCGCCGTTCCCTTCCACTTCTGGGTCCCCGACACCTATGTGGGCGCCCCGCTGCCCGTCGCGGCGTATCTCTCCGTCGTCGGAAAGGCGGTCGGGTTCTCCGGCCTCATCCTGGTGACGGTCATCGCGTTCCCCGCTTACGCGGACGTCTGGGGTCCGGCCATCGCCGTCCTCGCCGGTCTCACCATGACGGCGGGCAATGTCGCGGCGCTGCGCCAGTCGGCCACGCGCGCGTGGAGCGCGGTACGCCTGCTGGCCTGGTCCTCC
Source organism: Streptomyces sp. NPDC060064 (assembly GCF_042736455.1). Lineage (NCBI taxonomy): Bacteria > Bacillati > Actinomycetota > Actinomycetes > Kitasatosporales > Streptomycetaceae > Streptomyces > Streptomyces sp. NPDC060064. The sequence goes on along the minus strand of NZ_JBHWWF010000017.1, from coordinate 20,618 downwards.
GTGGCGCAGGCCGGCTACCTCCTGGTGCCGATCGCGGCCGCGGCCTACTCCAGCGACGACCAGATCGGCGCGACCGTCGCGTACGCCCTGATGTACGCCGTGGTGAACCTCGGGGCCTTCGCGGTCGCGGCGCTCGTCGCCCGTACGAAGCCGCTGAACCGGATCTCCGACTACCGCGGCCTCTACGCCACCCGACCGCTCGTCGCCCTCGCCATGGGCTTCTTCCTGCTCTGCCTCGCCGGTCTGCCGCCCGGCATCATCGGCCTGTTCGCCAAGGTGACCGTCTTCTCCTCGGCCGTCGAAGCGGGCCTCGGCTGGCTGGCCGTCGTCATGGCCATCAATGTCGTGATCGCCCTCTACTACTACCTGCAGTGGACGGCGATCCTCTTCCGCGCTCCGGAGGCTGTCGCGGAGACCGCCGAAGAGGGTGCCGAGACGGCCGAACCGGTCCGCGGCGGCGCCCCGACGCTGGTCACTGTCGCCATCGTCCTGACCGCCGTCGTCGGTGTCGTCCTCTCCGGCTACCCCCAGCTGGTTCTTCGCTTCGCTGCGAGCAGCCTGTTCTGAGCGCCACCCGAACGGCCCAGCCCAGGGCCGAGCGCACAAGGGAACTCGCCTCCTTCGCCTGGCGTTGACCAGTAGAGAAGGGTCCACTGAAGAGTGGAGCAGCACCACGCAAAGGGTCCCCTGCCGCACCATTTGGAGGGCGTACCGTGCACCGCCGGCACAATGGGCTGAAGACCGCCGTACTCCTCGGGGGACTGTCCGCACTCATCCTCGTCATCGGCAGCTTCTTCGGCCGTACGGGCCTGCTCGTCGCGCTCCTCGTCGCGCTCGGCACCAATGCGTACGCCTACTGGAACAGCGACAAGCTGGCGCTGCGGGCCATGCGTGCCCGCCCCGTCAGCGAATTCGAGGCACCCGCGCTCTACCGCATCGTCCGCGAGCTGTCGACCGCCGCCCGCCAGCCCATGCCCCGCCTCTTCATCTCGCCGACCCAGGCCCCCAATGCCTTCGCCACCGGCCGCAACCCGCGCAATGCCGCGGTCTGTTGCACCGAGGGGATCCTGCGGATCCTCGACGAACGCGAGCTGCGTGGCGTCATCGGCCACGAGCTGAGCCATGTCTACAACCGCGACATTCTCATCTCCTCGGTCGCCGGTGCGCTCGCCTCCGTGGTGATGTTCCTGGTGAACTTCGCCTGGCTGATCCCCATCGGCCGCTCCGACGACGACGAGGGCCCGGGCCTTGTCGGCATGCTGCTGGTCATGATCCTGGGCCCGCTGGCCGCTTCCGTGATCCAGCTCGCCGTCAGCCGTTCGCGCGAGTACGAGGCCGACGCTTCGGGCGCTCAGCTCACCGGCGACCCGCTCGCCCTGGCGAGCGCCCTGCGCAAACTCGACGCCGGTACGAAGCAGTTGCCGCTGCCGCCCGAGCCGCGGCTGGAGACCGCGAGTCATATGATGATCGCGAATCCCTTCCGTCCAGGCCAGGGGCTCTCCAAAATGTTCTCCACCCACCCACCCATGGCGGAGCGCATCGCCAGACTCGAGCAAATGGCAGGTCACCGCCCGTGAAGACAATCCTGAACGTCATATGGCTGATCCTGTGCGGCTTCTGGATGTTCCTCGGCTACCTGTTCGCCGGACTGCTGCTGTGCATCACCATCATCGGCATCCCCTTCGGCCTGGCCGCGTTCCGTATCGGTGTCTACGCACTCTGGCCCTTCGGCTACACCGTGGTCGAGCGCCGCGACGCCGGCGCGCCGTCCTGCGTCGGCAATGTGCTGTGGCTGGTCCTGGCCGGCTGGTGGCTGGCGCTGGGCCACATCGTCACCGGCATCGCCCTGTTCATCACGATCATCGGCATCCCACTGGCCATCGCCAACTTCAAGCTGATCCCGGTCTCCCTGCTGCCCTTCGGCAAGGAGATCGTCCGCACGGACCAGCCGTTCATCTCTCGGTAGGCCGCGGAACGGCCCTTCGCCGACCCGCCCTCGTAGCCCGGGCTGTGCCGGCCGGAGTTCCGCGCCCGAACGTGAGGCCTCAGAGCCGCCGCACCCCGTACACCGCCGCGCCCACCGCCAGCACTGCCGCGCCCGCGGCCACGGACGACAGCGGTAGCGCGAAAGCCAGCACCAGGCAACCCACAAGGCCAGTACTCGCCACTGCCCGGCCCCGGGAACTCAGCGTCCAGGCCGAGGCGTTGGCGATTGTGTAGTACACCAGCACTCCGAACGACGAAAAGCCGATCGCCCCACGCACATCCGCCGTCGCCGCCACCACCGCGACGACCGCCCCCACGGCCAGCTCCGCACGGTGCGGCACCTGGAACCGCGGGTGCACGGCGGCCAGCGCTCCCGGCAGATGGCCGTCCCGGGCCATCGCCAGCGTCGTACGGGAGACGCCGAGAATCAGCGCGAGCAGAGACCCGAGCGCCGCCACCGCGGCCCCCACTCGAACGACGGGCGCCAGCCACTGGGCGCCCGCCGCCCGTACGGCATCGGCGAGCGGAGCTGTCGCCCGCCCCAAATCACCGGCTCCCAGCACAGAGAGGACGGAGACCGCGACGCACACATAGACCACCAGAGCGATGCCCAGCGCCAGCGGGACGGCGCGCGGGATGGTACGTGCCGGATCGCGCACCTCCTCGCCCAGCGTGGCGATCCGCGCGTACCCGGCGAAGGCGAAGAACAGCAGCCCCGCTGCCTGCAGCACCCCGCCGGCCGAGGCGTCCGCGCCCACGTCCAGCCGTCCGAAGTCCGCAGCCCCCGACCCGAGGGAGACCACCACGACCGCAGCGAGGACCGCCAGCACCAAAGCCACGATCGCCCGCGTCAGCCACGCCGACTTCTGAACGCCCCCGTAGTTCACGGCAGTCAGCGCCACCACCGCGGCGACCGCCACCGCGTGCGCCTGCCCCGGCCACGCGTAGGCCCCGACTGTCAGCGCCATCGCCGCACACGATGCCGTCTTCCCCACGACGAACGCCCAGCCCGCCAGATACCCCCAGAACGCGCCGAGCCGCTCCCGTCCGTACACGTAGGTCCCGCCGGATGCCGGATACAGGGCGGCGAGCCTTGCCGACGACATGGCGTTGCAGTACGCGACCACCGCGGCCAGCGCCAGGCCGAGCAACAGCCCCGACCCGGCAGCACTGGCCGCCGGGCCCAGCGCCACGAAGATGCCCGCCCCGACCATCGACCCCAGCCCGATCACGACCGCGTCGAAGACCCCCAGTGACCGCCGCAACCCCTGTGCCATGCGTCGCAGGCTACTGATCTCCGCAACCACGCCGCATCCGGCCTGCGTCCTCCACGACAACACCGTACGAAAGGCAGGTTCACGGCATGGGAATCATCAGCTGGCTCATCCTCGGACTGCTTGCCGGGGTCATAGCCAAGATCCTGCTCCCGGGACGCGACCCGGGCGGCCTGATCGGCACCACTCTCATCGGTATCGCCGGCGCTTTCACCGGCGGCTGGATATCGGCCCGCTTCCTGGACCGGCCGATCACCAATGAGTTCTACGACGGCGCCACTTGGGCCGCGGCCATCGGCGGCGCGCTCGTCCTGCTGATCGCCTACCGGATCCTGTTCGGCCACTCCCGCTCGCGCTAGCCGGCGCTGCCCGGGCCCTGCATGGTCCGCGTCCGGACACGGACCCGGACCTGGGCCCGGACGCGGACGCGCACCGCGGACTCGGACCCGGCTCGAACCGGAGCCCGCCCCGGGTCCGCTCAGTCCGGCAGTCCGGTCTCCCGCAGGGTGATGTTCAGACGTCCACCGCTCATCCCCGTCGCCGGGTCGGCTGTCCCCGCGTACACCTTCGGCACCCCGTGGTACGCGAAGCGCGACGAACCTCCGAAGACGAACAGGTCCCCGGAAGCCAGCTCCACATCCGTGTACGGCCGCCCCCGCGTCTCGGTGTTCCCGAACCGGAAGACGCAGCTGTCGCCGATGCTCAGCGACACCACCGGCGCACCGGACCGTTCCTCTCTGTCCCGGTGCATGCCCATCCTCGCCGCGCCGTCATAAAAGTTGATCAGTGCGGTGTCGGGGCTGTACTCGGCGGGGGAGTAACCCTGATCCTCCCCGTACGCCTCGACCAGCGCCCTACGCCCCAAGTCCACCAGCCAGTCCGGGAATTCGGCGACCCGTGCGCCGTTCACATCGTCCGCGGTACGGGAGTACCGGTACGGCTGCCAGTGCCATCCGACGCACACGGTCTGTACGGACATCACGCCGCCGCCCGGCAGCGCGGTGTGCCGGAGCGGTACGGGACCGCGCGCCCAGCTCCGGCATGCCTCGACCAGTTCCCGCTGCCGGTCCACGGGGAGCCACCCCGGCACATGCACGGCGCCGGGGGCGACGACCGCCCGTTCCCTCGGGAACAGGGTTCCGCTCACGATGCCGCCAGGGCGCCTTCGAGCCCGAGGAGCCGCTCCTTGCGCTCAAGCCCGCCCGCGTACCCCCGAAGCGCCCCGTCCGCCCCGATCACCCGGTGGCACGGCCGTACGACCAGCAGCGGATTGCGACCGATCGCGGTCCCCACGGCGCGCACGCCCACCGCCGATGTGCCGACCCGCGCGGTGATCTCCCCGTACGTCGCCGTCTCCCCGTACGGAATCTCCTCCAGTGCCTGCCACACGCGCCGCTGGAACGCCGTCCCGCCGTCGACGTACTCGATCTCGAAGTGCGTCAGCCGGCCCTCGAAGTACGACGTGAGCTGGGTGCCGATCTCCTCGAAGGACTCCGGGGCACGCCGCCACCCGTCCTGGACGACGGCGGCGCCCTTCTGTCCGGGCAGGGAGAGCGAGGCGAGTGCGGTGCCGCCCTTCGCCGTCGCGGACGCCTCGCCGACCAGCAGCAATGCGCCCAGCGGGCTGTCGATGGTCGCGTAGACCGTCATGGCTTGTTCCTTCCCTCGCAGCGTGTCCTACGCCCTACGCCTACGAGTCTGCGACCCCGGTCCCGCCGAAGCTGGCGGGATTCGGACGTCACACCGCGCAGGGCGGGGGCGGAGCGACCGAGCTGCTCCGCCCCCGGTCCGCCCGGCGCGCCCCGCCGGAGTCAGCGGTAGTTCACGAACTGCAGCGCGAACTCGAAGTCCTGCCCCTTCAGCAGCGCCTGCACGGCCTGCAGGTCGTCCCGGCTCTTCGAGCTGACCCGCAGCTCGTCACCCTGGACCTGCGCCTTGACGCCCTTCGGGCCCTCGTCGCGGATGATCTTCGCGACCTTCTTGGCGTTCTCCTGGGAGATGCCCTCCTCGATCGAGGCGAAGATCTTGTACTCCTTGCCGGACAACTGCGGCTCGCCCGCGTCCAGCGCCTTCAGTGAGATCCCGCGCTTGACCAGCTTGGACTGGAAGACGTCGAGGATGGCGGCGACCCGCTCCTCGGAGTTGGCCTGCATAAGGATCTTCTCGCCGGACCAGGCGATCGACGCCCCGACGTTCTTGAAGTCGTAGCGCTGCGAGATCTCCTTCGCGGCCTGGTTGAGGGCGTTGTCGACCTCCTGCCGCTCGACCTTCGAGACGATGTCGAAACTGGAGTCGGCCATGTCCTGTGGCTCCTTGTATCGGGTGCGTGGAGGCGCGGCCAGAACTGCCCGGGCCGCTCCCGCAAGCCTAGCCACCCGCACCCGCCCCGAGTGCTGATCAATCCGGTGGCGAAGCACCCCCGGGCATCAGGTATCGTTTACGTCGTTGCCACGGAGCACCACCCCACAGAGGGTGACTTTCACGGCGACATCCCATGGCGGTGTGCCCGAGTGGCCAATGGGAACGGACTGTAAATCCGTCGGCTCTGCCTACCCAGGTTCGAATCCTGGCGCCGCCACGTGATGACGATGGCCCCCGATCTGCGGAAACGCGGACCGGGGGCCATCGACGTATACAGGATCGAGCCCGAAGCAGCAGCCCGGCGTACGCCGGTCAGCCGCTCACCCCGGGACACCTCCCCGTGGACGGCAGGCTGCTCGGCGACCACGCCCCCTCAGTCGGCCAGCCGGAACGCGAGCTGGATCTCCCATTTGGACATGTCCGGCTCCACCCGCGGGTCCGTCAGATACGACTCGATACGGCAGGCCCAGCGCTCAACGCCGTCCACCACCGTCATGTCCCACTCCAGGCCCTCCCGCGCCGCCCACTCCCGCAGCGCGGTGATGGTCGCGAACAGCCGGTCGGGGTGGCCGGTATGGGTGACCGTCACATAGCGGCCCGCGGGCAGTACCGCGATGCCGATGTCGCCCTCCGGCTCCGGCGCGGAGACGACGGGCATCCCCGCTTCGACCTCCGACTCCCCGTCCATGTCGATGGCGTTGAAGCGGAAGAACGGGGCCCCGTTGAACTCCGCACCGCGGCTGGTCAGCCAGCCGATCAGTTCCGGCAGTCGGTCCGCGATCACGGCGAAGGCGTCCATTCGTACGGCCCCGCGGACGAAGGCGTACAGCTGCTCCCCGCGCTCCACGACCGTCGGCTGGATCTCGGACATCTGTTTCCTCATGGCATCAAGGACTGTGCGGTGAACGGGAATTCATCGGAACAGCGCCCCGCCGGTCAGTTTCCGGCGACGTCTTTGACCGCGACGGTCACCGGCACCGAGCCGCTGATCAGTTCCAGCGTCAGCCCTGCCGTTGCCGGCGACTCCACGAGCTCCGCGAGCACGGCCGCCACATCGTCACGCGGCACTGTGCCAGGGCCCGTCGAGGCTTTCAGCTGTACGAGACCGGTGCCCGCGTCGTTCGTCAGCATGCCAGGCCGCAGAATCGTCCACTCGAGGCCGGACTTGGACCGTACGTAGTCGTCTGCGGCGCCCTTCGCCCGCAGATAGACGTCGAACTCCGATTCGCCCGGGTGCTGGGCGTCGGCGCCCATCGACGACACCACGATGAACCGCCGTACGCCTGCTCGTTCCGCCGCGTCCGCGAAGAGCACCGCGGCGCTGCGGTCCACCGTTTCCTTGCGTGCGGTGCCGCTGCCCGGGCCCGCGCCCGCCGCGAACACCGCCGCTTCGGCGCCCTGCAGCACCGCCGCGACCTGCTCGACCGAGGCCGACTCCAGGTCCAGGAGGACCGGTTCGGCCCCCGCTTCCCGCAGGTCGGCGCCTTGTTCCGGCTTGCGGATGATGCCCGCGACCTCGTGTCCGCGCGCCGAGAGCAGACGCTCAAGACGGAGCGCGATCTGACCATGTCCTCCAGCGATGACAATGCGCATGACTACGACGGTACGTCCGAAGCGCGCCGCTCGCTCACGGACCGGCGTCCGGTCGCGGCTCAGGGACCGGTGTCCGGCCGCCCCTGCCGCGGCAGTTCGAGCGCGACGGCGACCGCCGAGTCGCAGTACTCACGCACCGCGCTGGTACGGGCCACCACCCGCCCGCGGTGAATGACGATCCGGCTGTACGCCAGCGACAGCACGCCCGAGATCCGCTCGCCGCGCACCGCCAGCAGCTCCGCCGGGAAACCGGCCTCCACCCGCACCTCGGGCAGCCCCATCGCCTCCCGGGCGGCCCCGGCCACGGCCCGGTAAGCGTCCTTGGACCGCATCCGGCCCTGCGAGGCCAGCAGATACGCCGCCTCCAGCGGATCCCCGCGGCCCACCGGGTTCGACACGTCCCGCAGCGCCCCGCTGCCCGCCGCGACCCGCACTCCCGCCGCGCGCAGCAGCCGCACCGGTGCGTTGCCCCGGTGTTCCACGGCCCCGCAGCCGCCCTGCGGCACACAGACCACCGTGACGCCGGCCGCCGCGAGCTGGTCGGCGGCCCTGGATGCCGACTCGCGCGGCTGTCGAGCGAGCCCCGCGCACGGCCCGATCACCACTCCCGAGCGCAGCCCGCCCGCCATGGCCGCCAGCCGTGCGAGCCGCGCCGGATCGTCGCCGTGGGTGTGCAGGTCGACGGGGCAGCCGTGCTCGGCGGCGACCTCCAGCACCGCCTCCGCGTACCCGGTCGGATCGGGGTCGGCGTCCGGACAGCCGCCCACCACCCCGGCGCCCATCTTCATCGCGTCGCGCAGCATCGCCAGACCGTCCGCCCCGGCGACGCCCGTGAGTAGCCGGGGCACCGCGACGGCCGTCAGATCCGCCAGCCCGCGCAGTGAGCGCCGAGCCTGGAGCACTGCCTCCAGCGGGCCGAGACCCTGCACATCTCCGATGCGTACGTGCGAGCGCAGCGCCGTCGCGCCGTGCCCGAGCTGCAGCAGCGCGGCCTCGGTGGCCCGCCGCTGGACATCTTCGGTCTCGTACGAGACGGGGCCGGGGGAGTCGGCGGTGAGCGCGGTGTCGCCATGGGCGTGCGGTTCGGCCGGGGCGGGCAGCAGCAGATAGCCGCGCAGGTCCACGCGGGCGGAGCGCGGGGTGAGGCTGCCCGCGGTGCCGACCGCCTCGATGCGTCCGCCACTGAGCCGTACGTCGACGGTGCGGCCGTCCGTGAGCCGGGCGCTGCACAGGAGCAGCGCAGTGGTGTCCGCGGTGGCGCCGTCGGGGGGCTGCGGCTGGCTGTCGGGCATCGCGCTCCTGCGTGGGGCGGTGGGGCTCGGGCGGCGCGACGAGGGCAGGATCACGCAGCGTGAGTCGAGCCTAGGGGCGCTCGGAGCGCGCTTCGAGGAGGAGCGCAATAGTCGTACCGGTGTGGCCACGAGTGGCGTACGGGACGGGCGGTGCGGAAGCCGGGCTGAGGACCGGGCAGCGGGCCACGAAACGGATTTGGGCGATCGGCGACCGACCGTGTAATGTCTTCATCGCTCGCCCCAATAGCTCAGTCGGTAGAGCGTCTCCATGGTAAGGAGAAGGTCTACGGTTCGATTCCGTATTGGGGCTCTGATGTCGGAGATCCTCACCTTCGGGTGAGGGGATCCGGTATCGAAGCGGTGTAGCTCAGTCGGTAGAGCAAGCGGCTCATAATCGCTGTGTCACCGGTTCAAGTCCGGTCACCGCTACATACAGTAGCCGATTGTGGGGTCGGTCCTCCGATCGGCTACTCTTTTATGCGTTCATCCGTCCATCCGTCCAAGGAGCACTCACGTGGCTGCCACCGACGTCCGCCCGAAGATCACGCTGGCCTGCGTGGAGTGCAAGGAGCGGAACTACATCACCAAGAAGAACCGGCGTAACAACCCGGACCGACTTGAGATGAAGAAGCACTGCCCGCGCTGCAACTCGCACACGGCGCATCGCGAAACCCGCTGAATCAGGCTCGTACACGAGGCCGCCCCCACTGGGGGCGGCCTCGTGTCGTTTGTAGTGGCCAAATCCCGGCAGGGCCAATCCAATCCGGCCCAGCAGGGTCAATCCATCAGGAGGGAGCCAGTCCATGGCGCTTGACCAGTCCTTCGTGGGGCGGACCTATCCGCCCACCTCGCCTTACGAGGTCGGCCGGGAAAAGATCCGGGAGTTTGCCGAGGCGGTGGGTGACGCCAATCCCGCGTACACCGACCAGGAAGCCGCCAAGGCGCTCGGCCACGCCGATGTGATCGCTCCGCCGACTTTCGCCTTCGCGATCACATTCAAGGCTGCGGAACAGGTCATTCAGGATCCGCTGTTGGGACTGGACTACGACCGTGTGGTGCACGGCGACCAGAAGTTCGCGTACACGCGGCCGGTGCGGGCGGGGGACCGGCTGACGGTCACCTCGACCATTGAGGCCATCAAGTCCCTTGCCGGCAACGACATCGTGGATATCCGCGGTGAGGTGCGCGACGAGTCGGGCGAGCATGTCGTGACCGCGTGGACGAAGCTGGTGGCGCGCGCCGCCGAGGAGGCGTGATGACGGCGAAGATCTCTTACGCGGACGTCGAGGTCGGCACCGAGCTGCCGGCCCAGAACTTTCCCGTGACGCGCGCCACGCTGGTGCAGTACGCGGGCGCCTCCGGGGACTTCAACCCGATCCACTGGAACGAGAAGTTCGCCACCGAGGTCGGGCTTCCGGATGTGATCGCGCACGGCATGTTCACCATGGCCGAGGCGGTCCGGGTGGTGACGGACTGGGTCGGCGACCCGGGCGCCGTCGTCGAGTACGGCGTTCGCTTCACCAGGCCCGTCATCGTTCCGAACGACGAGCAGGGCGCGCTGATCGAGGTCAGCGGCAAGGTCGCGGCGAAGCTGGACGACAACCGGGTGCGCGTCGACCTGACGGCGATGAGCGCCGGGCAGAAGGTGCTGGGGATGTCCCGGGCCGTGGTCCGGCTCGCCTGAGGTACGAAGACCGGTAGGAGAGATGTGTAAGGGGCACCCGCCATGGCGGGTGCCCCTTACTTTGTCTTCGTCCGGTGCCCCGCGCCGCCTCGCCCGCGCCGCTTCTTGACTTAGTTAGTGATTGGACACTAACTTACTCGCATGGCCAGGATGAGCGCAGACGAGCGACGCGAGAGCGTCATCCGCGCCGCGATCACCGAATTCGCGCGCGGCGGCTACAACGGCACCTCCACCGAGGCGATCGCCAAGCGGGTCGGCGTATCGCAGCCGTACCTCTTCCGTCTCTTCAAGAACAAGCGGGAGCTCTTCCTCGCAGCGGCGCTCCGCTGTCTGGAGGAGACCCCGAAGGCGTTCGCCGACGCCCTGGAGCGGCGTCCCGACAGCTCACCGCTGGAGGCGATGGCGGCGGCGTACATGGAGCTCATCGGTGACGGCGACAAGCTGCTGATGCAGATGCAGACGTATGTCGCCGTGGCCTCCGCCGAGGCGGCGGGGGACCACGAGTTCGGTGAGCGGATCAGGGCCGCCTGGGCCGAGATCTGGGACCAGGGGCAGGCCGCCTTCGCCGGGGACGTGAACGAGACGACCGACTTCCTCGGTTGCGGCATGCTGATCAACGTCCTGGTGGCGCTGGGCTTCCCGGAGGATCACCGGGTGTGGGCCGGGCTCGACATGTCCGACATCAGGGCTTCGCGCTAGTTGCAGGATCCCGCTTCCTCGGGGGGTGGGGAGAGTTCTGCCCGTGAAAGTTAGTCATCAATAACTAACCCTCTGGGGGAGCAGTGAACCAGCAAACAGCCCGCCGCGGCAGCGCCGCCTGGGCCCTCGTCATCACCAGCGTCGCCAGCTTCATGGCGGCCCTCGACAACCTTGTCGTCACCACCGCCCTCCCCTCCATCCGCAAGGATCTCGGCGGTGCGCTGGAGGACCTCGAATGGACGGTGAGCGCGTACACCCTCACCTTCGCCGTACTGCTGATGTTCGGGGCGGCCCTCGGTGACCGCTTCGGCCGCCGGAAGCTCTTCATCGTCGGCCTCACGATCTTCACCGGTGCCTCCGCCGCGGCCGCGCTCGCACCCGGTATCGACGCCCTCATCGCCGCCCGCGCCGTCCAGGGCGTCGGCGCCGCGGTCATGATGCCGCTCACCCTGACCCTCCTCACGGCGGCCGTGCCCGTCGCACGCCGCGGCGCGGCCCTCGGCATCTTCGGCGCCGTCACCGGCCTCGCCGTCGCCAGCGGCCCTCTCATCGGCGGCAGCCTCACCGAACACATCTCGTGGCAGTGGATCTTCTGGCTGAACGTCCCGATAGGCGTGGCCCTGCTGCCGCTCGCCCGGCTGCGCCTCGACGAGTCGTACGCCCCGAACGCCCGGCTCGACGTCCCCGGCACCCTCCTCGTCAGCGGCGGCCTCTTCGGCATCGTCTACGCGCTGGTCAACGGCAACGCCGACGGCTGGACCAGTACCCCGATCCTCGCCGGTCTGATCGTGGGCACCGCACTCCTCGCCGGCTTCGTCCACCACGGCTTCAACAACAAGAACCCCATGCTCCCCATGCGGCTCTTCCGCAGCCGCGCCTTCTTCGGGATCAATATCGCGAGCCTGCTGATGTTCCTGGGGATGTTCGGCTCGATCTTCCTGCTCAGTCAGTTCCTGCAGGGCGTCGCCGGCTATTCGCCCACCGAGGCGGGCCTGCGGATGCTGCCCTGGACCGGTATGCCGCTGATCGTCGCGCCCATCGCCGGATACCTCTCCGACAAGATCGGCGGCCGCCCGGTCGTCGTCACCGGACTCGCCCTCCAGGCGATCGGCCTCGGCCTCTTCGCCCTGGTCATCGAGCCCGGTGTCTCGTACCCGGCCCAGCTTCCCGGCCTGATCCTCGGCGGTATCGGCATGGCGCTCTACTTCGCCCCCGCTGCCAGTGTGGTCATGTCCAGCGTCAGTCCCGCCGAGCAGGGCATCGCCTCCGGTGCCAACAACGCCCTGCGCGAGGTCGGCGGAGCCCTCGGTGTGGCGGTCCTCGGCGCGGTCTTCGCGGCCCAGGGCGGCTACGAGTCCGCCGACGCCTTCACCGACGGCACCGTCCCGGCACTGTGGATAGGCGCCGGAGCGGTGGCTCTCGCGGCACTGATCGCCCTGCTGATCCCGGGCCGCCGCCGCACGGTCGAAGCAGGTCCCCAGGAGGCTTCCCCGGCCGCCGAGGAGCGCGAGCCCATCGCCGTATGACGGCCGGAGTGCGCAGACGGTCCGTGGCCCCGCCCGAGCGGTGGGCCACGGACCGTACCCTTGTCCCCGTGCAGGAACTCCACGACGCTCCCCTCGCCCCCCTGACCACCTTCCGGCTCGGCGGCCCCGCGACGCGCCTCGTCACGGCCACCACCGACGACGAGGTGGTCGCCGTCGTACGCGAGGCGGACGCCGCCGGCACCCCGCTGCTGATCATCGGCGGCGGCAGCAATCTGGTCATCGGGGACAAGGGCTTCGACGGCACCGCGCTCCGTATCGCCACGCGGGGCTTCGAACTCTCCGGTACCAAGCTGGAGTTGGCGGCCGGTGAGGTCTGGACGGACGCGGTCGCCCGCACCGTCGAGGCGGGGCTCGCGGGCATCGAGTGCCTGGCCGGCATCCCCGGTTCGGCCGGTGCGACGCCGATCCAGAACGTCGGCGCGTACGGCCAGGAGGTCTCCAGCACCATCACCGAGGTCGTCGCCTACGACCGTCGCACCGGCGAGACGGTCATCGTCCCGAACGCCGAGTGCGCCTTCTCGTACCGCCACAGCCGCTTCAAGCAGCACCCCGAGCGCTATGTCGTGCTGCGCGTCCGCTTCGAGCTGGAGGACGCGGACGGCCTGTCCGCGCCTCTGAAGTACGCCGAGACAGCCCGCGCCCTCGGCGTCGAGGCCGGCGACCGCGTCCCGGCCGCAGCGGCCCGCGAGACCGTACTCAAGCTGCGTGCAGGCAAGGGCATGGTGCTGGACCCCGAGGACCACGACACCTGGTCCGCCGGGTCCTTCTTCACCAATCCGATCCTCGAGCAGGCCGCGTACGAGTCCTTCCTGGCACGCGTCCACGACCGCCTCGGCCCGGACATCGCGCCGCCCGCCTTCCCGGCGGGGGAGGGGCGTACCAAGACCTCGGCGGCCTGGCTGATCGACAAGGCCGGCTTCACCAAGGGATACGGCACCGGGCCCGCGCGTATCTCCACCAAGCACACGCTGGCCCTCACCAACCGTGGCGAGGCCACCACCGAGGACCTGCTGGCGCTCGCCCGCGAGGTCGTGGCGGGTGTGCGCGAGGCCTTCGGCGTCACGCTGGTCAACGAGCCGGTGACGGTCGGCGTCAGCCTGTGAAGCTGACGGTCGGCGTCAGCCTGTAAAAGCTGTTGGAACCCGCCGGGTTCCAGCGTTGCCCGGGTCCGCCCGGCAGCCGGTTCGTCCTCGATCTCCCCCCAGGGCTAGTACGCCACCCCGACTCCCTGCTTCACCGTCGCCGGGTCGTCGACCATCGCCAGCATCGCGTGTGCCACATCCGCCCGGCCGATCATCCTGCCGCGGCGCGGACTGCCGCCGACGGCCGTCCGGTAGGAGCCCGTCAGCGGCTTGTCCAGCAGCCGCGGCGGGCGTACCGAAGTCCAGTCCGTCGTGCTGCGTGCCAGCTCCTCCTCCATCGTCCGGAGGTCGTCGTACACAGCCTTCAGCGCTGTGTTGATGGCCGCCAGCATCGCGCGGTCCAGCAGCGGCTGGCGCTCCGGGACCGGGCCGAGCGGGGCCGCGCTCACCACCAGCAGCCGACGTGTCCCCTCCGCCTCCATCGCCCACAGCACCGAGCGCGTCAGCTTCGCCGCGATCCCGGCGTCCGCGCGCTTGCGTGCGCCGAGACCCGAGAGCACCGCGTCGCGCCCGGCGACGGCCTCCCGCAGCGACTCGCCCTCCTTCAGATCCGCACGGAAAACCTGCAGGCCGGGGCCCGTGACCGTGAACCGCGCCGGATCGCGAACCACCGCCGTCACCTCGTGCCCCGCCGCCAGTGCCTGCGTGACGATCTCCTGCCCGATGCCGCCGGTCGCGCCGAAAACGGTGAGTCTCATGGCCCGCACCTCCATGGTGGGTAAGTATTCACTCACCTCTAGAGTGGGTAAGTACTCACTCACCCGTCAAGTGCCTTTCGGAGGTTCCATGCAGAGACCGGCCCGCGCCCGCATCCTCGACGCCGCGCATGAGCTCCTGCTCACCATCGGCCTCGCCCGTGCCACCACCAAGGAGATCGCCAAGGCGGCCGGCTGCTCGGAGGCGGCGCTCTACAAGCACTTCGCGAGCAAGGAGGAGCTCTTCGTGACCGTGCTGAAGGAGCGGCTGCCCAGGCTCACCCCGCTGCTGGACACACTCATCGCCGACCCGGCGCGGCGCACCGTCGAGGAGAACCTCACCGAGATCGCCCGCGAGGCCGCGCTCTTCTACGCCCAGAGCTTCCCGATCGCCGCTTCGCTCTACGCCGACCCCCGGCTCAAGCAGCGCCACGACGCGGCCCTGCGCGAGCTGGGCGCAGGCCCGCACATGCCCATCCGGGACCTCGACGCCTATCTGCGCGCCGAGCAGGACGCCGGCCGGGTGCGCGCCGACGCGGACACCTACGCGGGCGCGTCCCTGCTTCTCGGTGCCTGTACGCAACGGGCCTTCGCGTACGACATGACCGCGGACGGAAAGCCTCCGCAGCCGCTCGACGAGTTCGCCGCGGGACTCGCCCGTACGCTGCTGCGCGGAATCAGTTAGCCGGCCCGTCGGTCAGCCAGTCGTCGATGCCGGCCAGCAGCTTGTCCCTGATCTCCTCGGGCGCCGCCGAGCCGCGCACGGACTGCCGGGCCAGCTCCGCGAGCTCCGCGTCGGTGAAACCGTGGTGCGTCCGCGCCAGCTCGTACTGCGCCGCCAGCCGGGAGCCGAAGAGCAGCGGGTCGTCCGCCCCGAGCGCCATCGGCACCCCGGCGTCGTACAGCGTCCGAAGCGGTACGTCCGCCGGCTTCTCGTACACGCCCAGCGCCACATTCGACGAGGGGCACACCTCGCAGGTCACCCCGCGCTCGGCCAGCTTCCGCAGCAGCTGTGGGTCCTCCGCGGCCCGTACGCCGTGACCGATCCGGGAGGCGCGCAGATCGTCCAGGCAGTCCCGTACGGACGCGGGTCCGGTCAGCTCGCCGCCGTGCGGCGCAGCCAGCAGGCCGCCGTCCCTGGCGATCGCGAAGGCGCGGTCGAAGTCCCGTGCCATGCCCCGGCGTTCGTCGTTGGAGAGACCGAATCCGACGACCCCTCGGTCCGTGTACCGCACCGCGAGCCGCGCCAGCGTGCGCGCGTCCAGCGGATGCTTCATACGGTTCGCCGCGACCAGCACCCGCATACCGAGACCGGTCTCCCGTCCGGCGCGCTCCACCGCGTCCAGGATGATCTCCAGCGCCGGAATCAGACCGCCCAGCATGGGGGCGTACGAGGTCGGGTCGACCTGTATTTCAAGCCACCCCGAGCCGTCCCGTACATCCTCCTCGGCCGCCTCGCGCACCAGCCGCTGGATGTCCTCGGGCGAGCGCAGACAGGACCGGGCGATGTCGTAGAGCCGCTGGAAACGGAACCAGCCGCGCTCGTCGGTCGCCCGTAGCTTGGGCGGTTCGCCGCTGGTCAGGGCATCAGGCAGATGGACGCCGTACTTGTCGGCGAGCTCGAGCAGGGTGGTGGGTCGCATCGACCCGGTGAAGTGCAGATGCAGGTGGGCCTTGGGCAACAGCCTGAGGTCTCGTTCAGCGGCTCCGCCGCGGGCACGAACTTGCTCCATTGAAGGATCTTGCCGCACCTGCCCGCCGTCCGGCAGCCCCTTTCCCCGATCGGGTCCTTGCCCGAACGAAGAAACGGAACGGAAACGGGCCCCCGGCCGAAGCCGGGAGCCCGTCAGCCCACTCACGTGAGCAGATTCAGTCGCGCGCCTCGGCCAGCAGCTTCTGGATCCGCGAGACACCCTCGACCAGGTCCTCGTCGCCCAGTGCGTACGAAAGCCGCAGATAGCCCGGCGTACCGAAGGCCTCGCCGGGAACCACCGCCACCTCGACCTCGTCCAGGATCAGCGCGGCCAGCTCGACCGAGGTCTGCGGACGCTTCCCGCGGATCTCCTTGCCCAGCAGCGCCTTCACCGTGGGGTACGCGTAGAACGCGCCCTCGGGGGTCGGGCAGAGCACACCGTCGATCTCGTTGAGCATCCGCACGATGGTCTGGCGGCGCCGGTCGAAGGCGGTCCGCATCTCGGCGACCGCGTCCAGGTTCCCGGAGACCGCGGCCAGCGCCGCGATCTGCGCGACATTGGAGACGTTCGACGTGGCGTGCGACTGCAGGTTGGTCGCGGCCTTGATCACGTCCTTGGGGGCGATCATCCACCCCACGCGCCAGCCGGTCATGGCGTACGTCTTGGCGACACCGTTGACGACGATGCACTTCTCGCGCAGCTCGGGGACGAGCGTGGGGAGCGAGGTGAACTTCGCGTCGCCGTAGACCAGGTGCTCGTAGATCTCGTCGGTGAGGACCCACAGGCCGTGCTCGGCGGCCCAGCGGCCGATCGCCTCGGCGTCGGCCTCGCTGTAGACCGCGCCCGTCGGGTTCGAGGGCGAGACGAAGAGGACGACCTTCGTACGCTCCGTGCGCGCCGCCTCCAGCTGCTCTACGGAGACCCGGTAACCGGTGGTCTCGTCGGCCACGACGTCAACGGGCACACCGCCCGCGAGGCGGATCGACTCGGGGTAGGTCGTCCAGTAGGGAGCCGGCACGATGACCTCGTCGCCCGGGTCCAGGATCGCCGCGAACGCCTCATAGATCGCCTGCTTGCCACCGTTGGTGACCAGGATCTGGGAGGCGTCGACCTCGTAGCCGGAGTCGCGCAGCGTCTTCGCGGCGATGGCGGCCTTGAGCTCGGGGAGCCCTCCGGCCGGGGTGTAGCGGTGGTACTTCGGGTTGCGGCAGGCCTCGATCGCGGCCTCGACGATGTAGTCGGGTGTCGGGAAGTCCGGTTCACCCGCGCCGAAGCCGATCACCGGACGGCCGGCGGCCTTGAGGGCCTTTGCCTTGGCGTCGACGGCGAGGGTCGCGGACTCGGAGATCGCGCCGATGCGGGCGGAGACCCGGCGCTCGGTGGGAGGGGTTGCAGCGCTCATACGGGCCATCGTCCCAGACAGCAAACGGACCCGGCACACGTGTTTCGAGTAGCGGACAGGAACCGGCCAGGAGCTATCTGTTCGACGCCGGGCCTGCAACCACGTACACTCACTCGTCGTTGGCCCTCACCAACCACATCTACGGATGGGGTAGGTTGGGGAAACCACAAAGGGTCGTAGCTCAATTGGTAGAGCACTGGTCTCCAAAACCAGCGGTTGGGGGTTCAAGTCCCTCCGGCCCTGCTACACACACCTTCGCCAGGTTGTGTGCGCATGTACGTACATTAAATGAACCGCCGTGCGGCTCCACCGGGCGCGGCGCGGCCACGACCCGGAATCAGGTGAAAGATCGTGACGGACGCCGTGGGCTCCATCGACATGCCTGATGCCGATGATGAGGCGCCGGAGTCGAAGAAGCGGAGCCGCAAGGGCGGCAAGCGCGGGAAGAAGGGCCCTCTGGGCCGACTCGCGCTCTTCTACCGACAGATCGTCGCCGAGCTGCGCAAGGTCGTCTGGCCCACTCGTAGCCAGCTGACGACGTACACCACAGTGGTGATTGTCTTCGTAGTCGTCATGATTGGTCTGGTGACCGTGATTGACTATGGGTTCCAGGAAGCCGTCAAGTACGTCTTCGGCTGATCCCGCGGAGGGCGCCGGCAGCGGCGCCCCTTTCGCATGTTCCACCCCATCTGTATCCAGGAAGAAGCAGCCACCGTGTCTGACCCGAACCTGAACGACGCCGTCGAGCCCGTGGAGGGCGAAGAGACTGCGGCGACGGCCGAGGCGGCCGAGGCTGCGCCGGACACGGTCGACATCGACGCGCTCGACGACGACGCGCTCGACATCGTCGAAGGGGCCGACGAGGTCGACCTCGCCGAGGCTGCCGACGCCGCTGTGGGTGAGCCGGCCGAGAAGGCCGCGATGCACGTCGAGGACGAGGCCACCGCGGTGGCCGAGGTCGAAGAGGACGAGGCCGCCGCGGTGGCCGAGGTCGAAGAGGACGAGGCCGCCGCAGCCGACGTCGACGAGGACGCCGAAGAGGCCTCCGGCGCCGAGGACGAAGAGCCCGCGGAGCCCGAGGCCCCTGCCGACCCGGTCGCCGCTCTCCGCGACGAACTTCGCGGACTGCCCGGCGAGTGGTACGTCATCCACACGTACGCCGGGTACGAGAAGCGCGTGAAGGCGAATCTGGAGCAGCGTGCCGTCTCGCTGAACGTCGAGGACTTCATCTACCAGGCCGAAGTGCCCGAGGAAGAGATCGTCCAGATCAAGAACGGCGAGCGCAAGAACGTCCGCCAGAACAAGCTTCCCGGCTACGTCCTGGTCCGTATGGACCTGACCAACGAGTCCTGGGGCGTCGTCCGCAACACCCCCGGCGTCACCGGCTTCGTGGGCAACGCCTACGACCCGTACCCGCTGACCCTGGACGAGATCGTCAAGATGCTCGCCCCGGAGGCCGAGGAGAAGGCCGCCCGCGAGGCCGCAGAGGCCGAGGGCAAGCCGGCTCCGGCCCGCAAGGTCGAGGTCCAGGTGCTGGACTTCGAGGTCGGCGACTCGGTCACCGTCACCGACGGCCCGTTCGCGACGCTGCAGGCCACGATCAACGAGATCAACGCCGACTCGAAGAAGGTCAAGGGCCTCGTCGAGATCTTCGGCCGCGAGACCCCGGTCGAGCTCAGCTTCGACCAGATCCAGAAGAACTAGTTCGTTCTGGAACATACGCCTCCGAACAGGTCAGAACGGCTCTCGCAGCCGCTCTGACCTGCTCGGTTTTTGGCCGCGCAGCTGTACCCGTTATCGTTGTGCGGTATGCCTCCATCCGGATGACTGGATGGAGCGCTGAAAACTCTCACTAGGACCCGGAGAGAGCAATGCCTCCCAAGAAGAAGAAGGTCACGGGGCTTATCAAGCTCCAGATCCAGGCCGGCGCGGCCAACCCGGCTCCGCCGGTCGGCCCCGCGCTCGGTCAGCACGGCGTCAACATCATGGAGTTCTGCAAGGCCTACAACGCCGCGACCGAGTCGCAGCGTGGCATGGTCGTGCCGGTGGAGATCACGGTCTACGAGGACCGTTCCTTCACCTTCATCACCAAGACTCCGCCGGCCGCCAAGCTGATCCTCAAGGCCGCGGGTGTGGACAAGGGCTCCGGCGAGCCGCACAAGACCAAGGTTGCCAAGCTCACCGGCGCCCAGGTCCGCGAGATCGCCACGGTCAAGATGCCCGACCTGAACGCCAACGACCTGGACGCCGCGTCGAAGATCATCGCCGGCACCGCCCGTTCCATGGGCATCACGGTCGAGGGCTGACAGCTCAGCTCCCCGTACGACCTCTCAGTGGTAGGACCAAGCGCTGGTCCGCACCACGACTCCACCCCTGAACCTCAGGAGCAGAAGTGAAGCGCAGCAAGACTCTCCGCGCTGCGGACGCCAAGATCGACCGGGAGCGCAACTACGCCCCGCTCGAGGCCGTCCGTCTCGCCAAGGACACCGCCGCCACCAAGTTCGACGGCACCGTCGAGGTCGCCTTCCGCCTGGGCGTTGACCCGCGCAAGGCCGACCAGATGGTCCGTGGCACCGTCAACCTTCCGCACGGCACCGGCAAGACCGCCCGGGTCCTGGTCTTCGCGACCGGTGACCGTGCTGCGGCCGCGGAAGCCGCGGGCGCCGACATCGTCGGCTCCGACGAACTGATCGACGAGGTTGCGAAGGGCCGGCTGGACTTCGACGCCGTCGTCGCCACCCCGGACCTCATGGGCAAGGTCGGCCGCCTCGGCCGCGTGCTCGGTCCGCGTGGTCTGATGCCGAACCCGAAGACCGGCACCGTCACCCCCGATGTCACCAAGGCTGTGAACGACATCAAGGGCGGCAAGATCGAGTTCCGCGTCGACAAGCACTCGAACCTGCACTTCATCATCGGCAAGGTCTCCTTCGACGAGACGAAGCTGGTCGAGAACTACGCCGCGGCGCTGGAGGAGATCCTCCGTCTCAAGCCGTCCGCCGCGAAGGGCCGCTACATCAAGAAGGCGACCCTGACCACGACGATGGGCCCCGGCATCCCGCTGGACTCCAACCGCACCCGCAACCTCCTCGTCGAGGAGGACCCGGCTTCCGTCTGAATCTGACGGCAGCCGCGGGTCTCGCGTACTGAAGCCGGTCCCCGCACACAAGACCGAAGTGGGGGGGACGGGGTTATTAGTTAGCGCGGTGGTTGGGCTGCGGTAGGGTTATGTGTTTTAGCTGTGAGCACAGG
>NZ_JBHWWF010000016.1:67865-181780 GCF_042736455.1 Streptomyces sp. NPDC060064 | reverse complement strand
GGGCTTCGCCGGGGCGGCGGGCGCGGCTGCGGCAGGGGCCGGAGCGGCAGGGGCCGGAGCGGCCGGTGCCGGGGCCGGTGCCGGGGTTGCCGGCTTCGCGGCCGGGGCGGCCGATGGCGCGGCCTGCGGAGTGGTCACCGCAGCCCCCGCGGCTGCGGCACCCTCGGGCTTGTCCGCCGTGCCGGACGTACCCGGCTTGTAGTCGGCGAAGAAGTCCCACCAGGCACGGTCGACCGAATTGGGGTCCTGGAGGTACTGCTGGTAGATCTCGTCGACGAGCCACTCATTGGGGCCGAACGCGGCGGCAGGGTTCTTACCCTGCCCGCCTTGGTCGGTCGAGATGCTCGCGTTACTGGGGGACTGAGACGACACGGCGGTAACCGCCCTCTTCCGCTTCACAAGGTGATGGACAGCGGAAATAAAGGCTACGCCTCCCTGGCCGAGAGGTGCAGGCGGGGCGGGCCATCGTCGCGCAAGTCACACCGGAAGGCGGGTTTCGGGGCTGTGAATGGCGGGAAACAAGCGCGGTTCCGCTTCGCCGCGGGTAGGCCACACCGTGGCTGCGGCCCGTCGGCCCGCACCCCTGACGACGTACTGGCCCGCTATTGGCCACGCCCTCACTCCGTACACGCAGAATGCGTGCTTCCGGTTCGAACCCTACGTCAACCGCGTGCCGCCCGAAGGCCCGGAAGGGTGACCTGGATCCGGCATCCCCGGGAGGATTCGGCCACCCCGATGCGCCCGCCGTGCAGATCGACCGCCCAGCGCGCGATCGCCAGGCCGAGGCCCGTACCGCCGTCGCTGCCGGGTCCGTGCGGTGAGGTGACGCTGCCGCGGTTGAAGCGCTCGAAGACCCGGTGGCGCTCCGGCTCCGGAATACCGGGGCCCTCGTCGAGCACTTCCAGGTCGAGGGACTCCGGCTGCGGGCCGCGCCTGGCCCGTACTGTCACGCGGCCGTGCGGCGGGGAGTGCTTGACGGCGTTGTCGATCAGATTCGCCACCACCTGGTGCAGTCGCTCGGCGTCCGCGTGCGCGGTCAGCTCGGGCGGCGACACATCCAGGTGCAGATGTACGTCCGTACGCGTGTGGTTGCCCGACCCGGAGGTCAGACCGCGCTGGGCGGCGGCCAGATTGGCCTCCTTCAGCACACCGGAGAGGTACGGCCAGACCTCGAAGCGGCGCGCCCGCAGCGTGACCACGCCGTTGTCGAGCCGGGACAGATCGAGGAGCGTCTCCACCAGGCGGCCCAGGCGCTCGATCTGCTTGAGCGCGGTGCGCATCGTCTCCGGGTCGGCGGCGGACACCCCGTCCACGACGTTCTCGAGCACGGCGCGCAGCGCGGCGATCGGCGTGCGCAGCTCGTGCGAGACGTTCGCGACCAGCTCCTTGCGGTGCTGGTCCACGGCCTCCAGATCGTCGGCCATGCGGTTGATGGTGGAGGCCAGGTCGCCGAGCTCGTCACGGCGGTCGGCACCGCGCACCCGGCGGGTGTAGTCGCCGTGCGAAATGCCCTTGGCGACGGTGTTCATCTCATCCAGCGGCGCGGTCAGGCTGTGCGCCACGAACTGGGTGATCAGAAGGGTCGCTATCACCGAGAAGACCGTGATGAAACGGAGCTCGGTCTCGGTGCGCAGAGCGACCACGAGCAGACCGGTGGTGATGAAGACCGAGACGACGACGAGCGTCCCGAGCTTGGTCTTGATCGAGATGGAAACGGAGCGCATCCGGGTCCGCCAGCTGCGCAGCCCGTTCCAGGGCCGCCGCCGTCTCATGGCCGCCGCCTCATGGTGCCGGCGTCTCCAGCGCGTAGCCGACTCCGTGGACGGTACGGATCCGCTCGGCGCCGATCTTGCGGCGCAGGGCCTTGATGTGGCTGTCGACGGTCCGGGTGCCCGAGGCGTCCGCCCAGTCCCACACCTCCGCGAGCAGCTGCTCGCGGGAGAGGACCGCGCGCGGCGTGTTCGCCAGGCAGACCAGCAGATCGAACTCGGTGGGGGTGAGATGTACGTCCTCGCCGCGCACCCGGACCCGGCGCTGGGCGTGGTCGATCTCCAGCTCGCCGAGGCGGAGGATCCCGCTGCGCGGCGTCACGGCGGCGAGCGCGGCGCGCTCCACCCGGCGCAGCAGCACATGCACCCTGGCCGCGAGCTCCCGCATCGAGAACGGCTTGGTCATGTAGTCGTCCGCGCCGACACCGAGGCCGACCAGCATGTCCGTCTCGTCGTCGCGCGCTGTGAGCATCAGCACGGGGACGGGACGCGTCGCCTGGACCCGGCGGCAGACCTCGAGGCCGTCGAAGCCCGGCAGCATCACATCGAGAACCATCAGATCGGGCTGCCAGGCCTCGGCGGCGTCGACGGCGGCCGGGCCGTCCACGGCCGTCTGCACCAGAAAGCCCTCTGCCCGTAGACGGGCGGCGATGGCGTCGACGATCGTCGCGTCGTCCTCGACGACCAGCACCCGGCGCTGGGCGCCGGGCGTGGCCGCGACGCCGTTGTGCGTGGTGTGTGTCTGCTCCATCGCCCCGCCCCTGTACGCGTTCTCGCGAGCTGCATGCTGATGTGGATGCCGAAGTAGATGCCGTGTGTAGGTGAGCAGCGTAAGGGCAGTTACGGCATCCCGGCTACGCAGGGCGAACAGCGAGGTGGACCACGTCGGGGACTCCTCGGGCAACCCGGATCTCTTCGGTAGTAACCCCGGTGAATCCGGCATTCCGCAACGCATCCTCAAACGCGGAGGAGGGCTGCGCGGACCACACGGCGAGGATTCCGCCCGGCTCCAACCGGCCCTGGCAGGCGGCGAGTCCGGACGGTGAGTAGAGGTTCTCGTTGTCGTCGGTGACGGTCCAGTCGGGTCCGTTGTCGATGTCGAGACAGAGGGCGTCGTAGCGGTCCGTAGTGGTGCGGAGATACGTGACGAGGTCCGTGTGCAGGATCACGCTGCGGGGATCGGCGAGGGCGTCGCGGGTGATCGCGGCGAGGGGGCCCGTGCGGTGCCAGTCGATGATCGCCTGCTCGCGCTCGACGACGGCGATACGGCGCCAGCGGGGGTTCTCCGCGGCCCGGGCCAGCGAGAAGCCGACGCCGAGACCGCCGATGAGCACCGACGGTGCGGGGTGGCCGGCGAGCGCGTCGAGGGCCGCGTCGACGAGCAGACGCTCGGAGCGGCCGTCGGAGGTGTCCATCAGGAAGCACCCGTTGGCGATGATCTCGTGCTGCTCGCCACGCTGCCGCAGCACGACCTCCCCGTACGGCCCCTCGCGCCGGTCCAGGGTGACGGGGCCGTCGGTATGGAGCGGCATGGCGGTGACCTCCGGGCAATGGGCCCCCGCCGGAGGCGGGGGAGCGGTCGGACGCGTTGCGGTGGCCATAGTGGCGCCATGGGGCGAGAGGGACAAATGCTGTGCGGGCCGGTGGGGTTCACCGCCGATTCACAGCCGGGCCACAGCGGGATCACAGCCCGCCCGGCAAGACCTGACATGTGCGCGACGCTCGAGGCGGGATCAAGGTTGCCTCGTGTGGCGCAGGTCATAGACGGGGGTGATGGTGATCGCGTTGGGTGGGGGTTTGTTCGGGGCTTGACGAGAGGGGCCTCACGCGTGGAACAGCTGACGACGCGCGATCCGGTCAAGGGCCAGGAGCTGCTGGGCGGTATACCAACCCAGCCCACGGCGCCGGCGCGGGTCGCGACGCCTGCCCTCCCGTCCGCACCCGGGCCCGTCCCGTGCCCGCGACTGCCCCTGTGGCGGCAGGCGCTCCAGTTGCTGCCCACGCCGACCGGGACGCCGTTCACCTTCTGCTACGTCCTCGTACTGCTCACCACGTCGCTCTTCGCGCAGTACGGAGACCCCGCGACCGTCTCCGCGCTGCTCCGTGGCTCCAGTACCGACGTCGCCCACTTGGTGGACACCCCCCTGCTCGTTCTCGGCGCCAGCGCGCTGTGGGTCGCGGGCGGTCTGCTGGGCCCGTACGCGATCGCGTTCCTCTTCACGCTCACCGCGCTGGAACGCCGCATCGGCGGCTGGCGCGCCGCCGGAGTCTTCCTGGTCGGCCATGTCGCGGCGACGCTGGCCACCGAGATACCGGTCGCGGTCTCGGTGGTGACGGGACATCTGCCCGTCAGCTCCCTGCACCGCCTCGACTACGGCATCAGCTTCGGTCTGATGGCGAGCATCGGCGCCCTGGCCGGACTGCTCCGACCGGTGGCTCGCGGCACGCTCCTCGGCTGTGTGTCCCTGATCCTCGTCCAGGACCTGCTTGCCCTTGAGGATCCGCTCACCAACTGGGGCCATCCGCTGGCGCTGCTGGCCGGAATCGCCTGCTGGCCCGCGGTGGGCCGCTGGTCGGCGCGGCGGAAAGAGCCCGTGCTCCACGGCCGATGAGTTTCTCCGGCGCCGGCCGTCCTGATGGGTAAACCGGCGAACAGGAGACCGAAGTGAGCAGCAACCACGCAAAGACTCACCTCACCCAGGTGCGTACGGTGTCGATCCCGGTCACGGACCAGGACCGGGCCCTTGAGTTCTATGTCGGCACGCTGGGCTTCGAGAAGCGCGTCGACACGCCCTTCGGAGCGGGCGAGCGCTGGATCGAGGTCGCGCCCTTGGGAGCGGAGACCTCGCTCGCGCTCGTCGCCGCGACCGATGACCTGCCCGCCGGCGTCGAGACGGGCATCCGCCTCACGACCGGGAACGCGGACGCCGACCACGCGGCCCTGCCGGCCGCAGGTGTGGACGCCGGCCCCGATGTGCTGCGCTGGGGCGGGGGAGTGCCGGCGATGTTCGTCTTCCGCGATCCGGACGGCAACACACTCCGGATCGTCGAGCGCAGCTGACCGCCAAGGGGTGGCCCGGTCAGTCCTGCGGGAGTGCGGCGAACACCGCCCGCAGGGCCGGCGGCCGTGTCGTGTCGTCGGTGGTGACGGTGTGACCGGCGTACGTGAGCCGGTAGGTGAATCCGTCCGCGATCGGGCTGCCTGTGGCCTCGCGGGGCAGGCGGGCGAAATCCGCCTTCTCCAGGGCCGTGCGCAGCTCGGTCAGCTCGGCGGGTGTCATCCGGCCGGTCCGGGCGGGTCCGGTCCTCGATGACGTGGTGTACGTGCCGTCGTCCCGGACCGCCAGCGTGTCATGTACGCCGGCGATGCCGCCGGTGACCGTCATCCCGACCAGCGGCCGCGCCGGAGCAGGGGTCGCCGAGGGCGACGGTGCGGGCGAGGCGCTCGCTGATTCCGCCGGGCCCGGCGACCCGGCGCCGCCGCCTCCCGCGCACCCCGCCGTCAGGGCGGCGGCCAGCAGCACACCCGCCGTACCGCACCGAGCCCGTGTGATCAGTCGCATGTGCCCACCTGTCGTCCGTACCGCACCAGTACGTGCCCGCAGTATCGCCTCCGGAGCCCCGACCGGTCAGGCGTACGGGGCAGTCGGTCGCGCGTACGGGTCGGGCGGCATGGGTCGGGCATACGGGTCAGGCCGGCGGGTCGTAGGAGAGGCTGACCAGCGGGGCCTGCGTCCGCCAGCCCAGCGACTCGTACAGTGCCCGCCCCTCCGGTGTCGCGCCCAGCACTCCGATGCCCGCGCCCTGCTCGACCGCGGCGTTGTGGAGCGTACGCATCACCAGGCTGCCGAGCCCCCTGCGCCGGTGCGCCGACGAGGTCTCCACCTGGTCGGCGACGGCGGTGGCGCCGGTCGGTGCGATCTGGCCGCGGGCGGCGAACGAACCGTCCGCGGCGACCACCAGGACCCGGGTGACGCCGCCGCGGGACCAGGTCTTGAGGGTGTAGCCGTCGGGCACGGCGGTCTCGGTACGGCGGAGCTCGGCCCACATCAGCCAGCCCGGTTCGTCGACCTTCCAGCCCGGCCCGGCCCAGGAGAGGGCCGACTCGGGGTCGGCGAACACCTTGAGCCAGACGCTCGGGGCCGCGACCGCGTCGGCGATCTTGCGGACGGTCGCCTCGTCGTCGGCGGTCAGCACATGGCGCGTGGCGTGTTGTACCTGGCCCACGTCGACGCTGAACCCCCAGGGTTCGGCGACGGGATCCGCCGCGCCGCGCGAGGCGACCCAGCCGTGGACCCAGGCCCGGACGGTCTCGGCGGTGGACTCGAAGGTCATCCGTACTCCTCGGGCAGCTGGATTAGTAATAGACACACTCCATGATTGGCTATTACATCCTGAGGAGCCTCGCCTCGCGAGAGCTGATCGCTGACAGCGAACAGGTCCGGGGGAACATCTCCAGGGCTCTGTGCATTGAGTCCATAAAGCTCAACTTGACTGCCATAGGGGAGATCATGGCTTCGACGTCCACACCGCTCACCCTGCCCGTGCTGCCGCTCGACGACGAGGTCGTGCTGCCCGGAATGGTGGTGCCGCTCGACCTGTCCGACACCGAGGTGCGGGCCGCCGTGGAGGCCGCCCAGGCTGCCGCCCGCTCCAGCGGTGAAAGCAAGCCGAAGGTGCTGCTTGTTCCGCGGGTCGACGGCTCGTACGCCGGGACCGGTGTGCTCGGGACCGTCGAGCAGGTGGGCAGGCTCTCCGACGGCGACCCCGGCGCGCTCATCCGCGGCCGCGGCCGCGTGAAGATCGGCGCGGGCACCACGGGACCCGGGGCCGCGCTCTGGGTCGAGGGCGCCCAGATCGACGAGAGCGCGCCCGACCCCCTGCCGGGCTCGGTCGCCGAGCTCGTCAAGGAGTACAAGGCGCTCGCCACCAGCTGGCTGAAGAATCGCGGCGCATGGCAGGTCGTGGACCGGGTTCAGCAAATCGACGATGTCTCGCAGCTTGCCGACAACTCCGGCTACTCGCCGTTCCTCACCACCACTCAGAAGATCGAACTGCTCGAGACCGCCGACCCGGTGGCCCGCCTCAAGCTCGCCACCGATCAGCTGCGCGAACACCTCGCCGAGCAGGACGTCGCCGAGTCCATCGCCAAGGACGTCCAGGAGGGCGTCGACAAGCAGCAGCGCGAATTCCTGCTGCGGCGTCAGCTCGAAGCCGTACGCAAGGAGCTGCGCGAGCTCAACGGCGGAATCACCGACGCCGCGGACGAGTCCGACGACTACCGCGCCCGCGTCGAGGCCGCCGACCTCCCGGAGAAGGTGCGGGAAGCCGCCCTCAAGGAGGTCGAGAAGCTGGAGCGGTCCAGTGACCAGAACCCCGAGGGCTCCTGGATCCGCACCTGGCTCGACACCGTCCTGGAGCTGCCCTGGAACGAGCGAACTGACGACACTGCCGAGCACGACATCCAGGGCGCCAGGGCGATCCTGGACGCCGAGCACGCGGGCCTGCAGGACGTGAAGGAGCGGATCACCGAATACCTGGCGGTGCGCAAGCGGCGCGCCGACCGGGGGCTCGGCGTGGTCGGCGGGCGGCGCGGGGGCGCGGTGCTCGCGCTCGTCGGCCCGCCGGGCGTCGGCAAGACCTCACTCGGCGAGTCCGTGGCGCACGCGATGGGCCGGAAGTTCGTCCGGGTCGCGCTCGGCGGTGTACGGGACGAGGCGGAGATCCGCGGCCACCGGCGTACGTACGTCGGCGCGCTGCCCGGTCGTGTCGTCCGCGCCATCAAGGAGGCCGGCTCGATGAACCCGGTCGTCCTGCTCGACGAGATCGACAAGGTCGGCTCCGACTTCCGCGGCGACCCGGCCGCGGCGCTGCTCGAAGTCCTGGACCCGGCACAGAATCACACCTTCCGCGACCACTACCTGGAGGTCGAACTCGACCTGTCCGACGTGGTGTTCCTCGCCACGGCGAACGTCCTGGAAGCCATCCCGGAGGCGCTGCTCGACCGGATGGAGCTGGTCAGGCTCGACGGCTACACCGAGGACGAGAAGGTCGTCATCGCGAGGGACCACCTGCTGCCGCGCCAGCTGGAGCGGGCGGGACTGGAGCCCGGCGAGGTGACCCTGGACGACTCGGCGCTGCGCAAGCTCGCCGGCGAGTACACCCGGGAAGCGGGCGTGCGTAACCTGGAGCGTTCGGTGGCCCGGCTGCTGCGCAAGGTGGCCTCCCAGCACGAACTGGGCGAGCAGGAGCTGCCGTTCACGATCGGCGCCGAGCAGCTGCGCGGTCTGATCGGACGGCCGCACCATGTGCCCGAGTCCGCTCAGGACCCGTCCGAGCGCCG
Source organism: Streptomyces sp. NPDC060064 (assembly GCF_042736455.1). NCBI lineage: Bacteria > Bacillati > Actinomycetota > Actinomycetes > Kitasatosporales > Streptomycetaceae > Streptomyces > Streptomyces sp. NPDC060064. Next base: position 173,668 of record NZ_JBHWWF010000016.1, on the reverse strand, counting down.
TACGGCCGTGCCCGGTGTGGCCACGGGCCTCGCGGTCACCGGCGCGGGCGGCGACGTCCTGTTCGTCGAGGCCTCGCTGGCCGACCCGGAGACGGGCGCGGCGGGACTGACCCTCACCGGCCAGCTCGGCGACGTGATGAAGGAGTCCGCGCAGATCGCACTGAGCTTCCTGCGCTCGCACGGCGCGGAACTGGAGCTTCCGGTTGCTGATCTGAAGGACCGGGGCGCGCATATCCACTTCCCGGCGGGCGCGGTGCCCAAGGACGGCCCGAGCGCGGGCATCACGATGACGACGGCGCTCGCGTCGCTGCTCTCCGGACGCCAGGTGCGTACGGATGTGGCGATGACCGGAGAGGTGTCGCTGACCGGACGGGTGCTGCCGATCGGCGGTCTGAAGCAGAAGCTCCTTGCCGCACACCGAGCCGGTATCACGACCGTTGTCATCCCCAAGCGGAACGAGGCGGACCTGGACGACGTCCCGGCCGAGATCCTGGACAAGCTCGAGGTGCATCCGGTGACGGATGTCCGCCAGGTCCTGGAGATCGCGCTGTCTCCGGCCGAGGTGGCGGTGGCGGCCGCGGCCTGACGGTCCGACGGCAGGGCCCGGTGGTGTGCCACACCACCGGGCCCGAGCGCTGTCCGCCGGCCGGTCCCGAGCACAGCGTCCCCCGGCCGGGCCGAGCGCTGTCCGCCCGCCGCCGCGGGCTACCCCTTCGCAGCCTTCTCGTACAGCTTGCGGGCATCGGCGTTGAAGCGGACCGCGGTGGTGACGCTGTCCGTGTCGCCGCCGCTGGTCACCCCGATCAGATGGCCCGGATGCTTGGGATCCCGGTAGTCGGCGAGCCAGGGGCCGCCGCTCGTGCCGTCCCAGAAGCCTGAGCAGTCCATGCGTACGGACCCGGCGAGCGCCGGATCCTGCTGGGTGTCGGTGGTGCAGGAAATAGGCTTGTTGGCCGGATTGTGGTCCGGGTTGGGGTAGCCGACGACCGTGACCCGGCGGGTCACGGCAGAGGCCCAGTCGACAGGGGTGCCGCCCACGACCTCCTGGATGTTGCGGCCCTTGGCGTCCGGCTCCACGGTCAGGAAGGCATAGTCCACGGAGTCGGAGTCGTCGGTGACCTTGCGCCAGCGGTCGTCCACCTGGATGGCGCGGACCTTCCACCGCCCGTACGGCGCCTTGCCCGCACCCGCCCCGGTGAAGCCCGGCGCGAAGCTGAAGTTCTCCAGGTAGCTGCCGTACTCGAAGACACAGTGCGCGGCGGTGGCGATGACATTGCCCTTGGGGCTGTCCACGACGCTCGCGGAACAGAAGTGTTCGCCGTCCTTGTCGAGCAGCACCCCGGCGAACGGCAGACCCGCGAACGGAGTCGCGGAGGACTGCGGCTCGGGCGGGTCCGGCAGCTCGGCGGGCTTGCTGCCCGTATCGGCGGAGACCGGCCCGCCGCACGCCGTAGCGGCGGCGAGCAGGGCTATTGCGGGCCACCTCAGCAGCCTCATCGGGCGAGCGATCCACTTCATCCGGCCATCTTGCCTGTTTACGGCTGTCAGTCCAGCCACCCTCGCAAGGTCGCCTGCGCTCCCGCCTGAAAGCGGGTCTCCGCGCCCAGCGTCTCCAGCAGGCGGCTGATCCTTCGGCGCGCCGTGTGGACATGGACGCCGAGACGGCGCGCGATCGCCTCGTCCTTGAGCCCGGCGGCGAGCAGTCCGAGGAGTTCCTTCTGCGCCGTGGGCAGCGAGCCGCAGCTGCTGGCGGAGCCGCCGAGCGGGGTGGCCCGCTCCCACACCGTCTCGAAGAGCGGCACCAGTGCGTTGCCGAGCAGACCATCGCCGATCACCAGGGCCGATGCCGTCGGGTCGGCGGCGTCGGTCGGTGGGAGCAGCGTGACCCGGCGGTCCACGGCGATCAGTTTGGTGGGGACCGCGGTCGCGACGCGTGCCCGCAGCCCCTGCTCGACAAGGCCGGTCAGCGAGCGCATCCGGCCCGGGTGGCCGAGCCCGTCCCGGTCCAGGACGGTCCGCACCTCCACCCCGCGGTCCAGGAGGGCCTCGATGTCCAGGCAGGGGGTGCGGGAGCTGTCGTCCCCGCGGGGGCCCTTCACATACGGCGGACGGTCCAGGATCGCGACCTCGCGCTCCGCCGACGCCAGCAGATACTCCGCCCGTTCGCCGATCTCCTTGGGGCCCGTCACCACCTCGATACCGCCCTCGGGGGCGCTGGGCGAGCCGGACATCAGCCGGCCGGCGAGCTGGTCCGCGCTCATCCGTAATCGCTCCAACTCGGCCGACCGTAAGTGGAGTTCGGCCTGACGGCGGTGGATGAGGGTACGGATGGCCGCGGCAGGCGCGGCCGGATGCGGCAGTCCGCCTCCGTCGGCGGGCAGCGCGATGCCGTGCTCGACGAGATGGCCGAGCGCCCGGTCAAGACGCTCGCGTGGCAGCCCCAGCAGGCGCGCCAACTCCTCGGCCCCGGCGGCCCGTTCCTTGAGCAGTGCCTCGTAGGTGCGTTCCTCGGCCTTACCCAGGCCGAGGGTGTGCAGTTCCCCCTCGCTCATGCGTCGGATTCTCACTCTGTCTTCACGGGCCACACAAGTGTGCGTGTCCACTTGTCAACCTGCCGACCACATTGTCGGGTTGGCGTCCCACCGGTTGCATGGCCATGACCACCTTTACGGCTGACCAGCACGTGGGAGGGGTACGTACTGTGCGCAAGCTCAGTTCACGCACGCAGAGACCGGGCATTACCAGGGGGACCGGTCTCGCCGCACTGCTCGGAGCGGCAGGATTGCTGCTCACCGCGATACCGGCCCAGGCGGTAACCCCGCCGGCCGCCGCACCGCCCGGCGACGTTCTTCCGGGCGCCCGAACCGCCACTCCGTCGCTCGTCGACGGCATCCGGGAGGCGGCCGACGCCAAGGCGAGCCCGGCGGACGCGGCCCGCGGTCATCTCGCCGCCAAGGAGAGCCGCTACAGGATCGCCGACGCCCGGCGCGATCTCACACCGCTGCAGACCGTCAAGCACGGCGCGGAGGAGACCGTACGGCTTCAGCAGAAGCACCACGGCATCCCGGTGTTCGGCGGAGAGTACGTCGTACGGATGGAGTCCAAGGGCGGCAAGCGCGTCGTCACTGGCACCTCCGGCAAGTACTTCACCGGCCTGAAGACCGGCACCAGGGCGAGCGTCAGCGAGGACACGGCGGTACGCCGCGCGGTCTCGGCCACCGCCGCCCGCCTCGGCGGCAAGACGCTGAGCAAGGCCGACGCCGTACACCGCAAGGGGGACAAGTCCGCGAAGGCGGCCGCACTCAGCGGCACCGCGGGCGGCCTCGTGGTGATCCCGCGCGGCGAAGGTGTGCTCGCGTACCACGTGACCGTACGCGGCACGAACCCCTCCACCGGCGAACCGGTGCTGCAGCAGGTCTACATCGACGCCGGCGCCGGCTTCCCGGTGCTCCAGTTCAGCGGCATCAAGACCCTCACCGCGCCGAAGGCGGCGGCGTCCTCCGCGGCCGCCAAGGCCGCTCCGAAGGCAGGAGCGGCGGCTGCCGACGCCGACCCGGCCGCGGGCGTCAAGGGCACCGGCGTCAAGCTGGACGGCGCCAAGGTCGGCCTCGACGTCCACCTGGACACCACCGCCAACCAGTACGTGATGATCGACTCGTCGCGTATGACGGCCACCACCAAGAACACCCTCACCACCTGGGACGCGCGCGGCCGCGACGTCTCCGAGGTGTCGGGCGTCTGGCCCGGCGGGCTGAAGGAATTCGCCGACCCGGCGGCGGACTTCGGCAAGGGGGCCACCGAGTCGGGCGCGGTCGACGCACACTGGGCGGCCGGCAAGGTCTACGACTACTACCGGAACAACCACGCCCGCGACAGCCTCGACGGCCGCGGCATGACGATCAACTCCCTGGTCGGTGTGACCGAGTTCGGCTCGCCGTACGTCAACGCCTTCTGGGACGGCCAGAAGATGGTCTACGGCAGCGGGGACGACGAGTACAAGCCGCTCTCCGCCGACCTCGACGTGGTGGGCCACGAGATGACCCACGGTGTCGTCGAGAACACCGCCAACCTGGTCTACGCAGGCCAGTCGGGAGCGATGAACGAGGCGCTCGCCGACTACTTCGGCAACGCCATCGACACCGCCGCTTCCGGTATCTCCATGGACGACCCGGACTCCGGCCTGATCGGCGAGGACCTCTGCCGTACGGCGAAGCCGCGCGCCTGCGCCTTCCGCAACCTCAACGACGGCGCGAGCACCTCGAAGAACTTCCTCGGGATCACCTTCGGCACCGACAACGGCGGCGTGCACCTCAACTCCACCATCTTCTCCGGCGCGCTGTGGGACCTGCGCCAGGACGTGGGCGGGGAGCTCGCCGACCGGATCGTCTACAAGGCGCTGTCCGAGTACATGACGCCGCTCGACGGCTTCACCGACGGGCGCAACGCCGTGCTCGCCGCGGCCAAGGACCTCGGCGTCAGCGCGCAGCAGCTCAACGCCGCGAAGCGCTCCTTCAACGCCCACGGCATCGTGCCGGGCTGGGAGGACGCGCTCGGCGTCGACACCGACCAGCTGCTCGGCAAGGTCAACACCGCCGGCACCGGAGCCCAGGCGGGCGGCGGCTGGTGGACCGTCTCACAGTCGAACGACGACGGCTCGGAGCCGTACTCCGTCTATGCCGGCCGTACGGACGGCAAGGGCGCGCCGAAGCTGATGAGCCCCAACGACGGCCGCTACCACGTCTATCCGGCGACCGACGGAAAGACGGTCGTCTGGGCGGCGTACGGCGCGACCAGTCTCGACATCCTCTCCCGTCCGATCGCGGGCGGCCCGATCAAGAAGCTGTACACCTCGTCCAGCGACATCAGCGGTCTGCGGGTCGAGAACGGCGTGGTCGTCTTCGAGACACTCGGGTTCTTCGAGCGGCATGTCCAGTATCTGCGCCCCGGTGACCGTCAGCCCACCACCGTGGACGGCGGCGGCTTCGAGATCCTCACCGCTCTTCCCTCGATCAAGAACGGGAAGCTCGCGTACGCCAAGCTCTATCCGACCAGCGCGGGGTACAAGCTCGGCGTCGAGGTCTACGACCTGAAGACCGGCAAGCCCGCGCTCACCGAGCAGCTCGGTGAGCCGGAGGTACTCGGCCAGACCGGTATCAACTCGTCGTACGTCTTCTCGCTGGTGGACGAGAACCTTGCCGACGAGGGCCAGATGTCGGTCCGCCGCTCGGACCTGGACGGCACCGGCACGGTGGACATCAGCCCCGAGCGCAAGCCGGGCGCGCTGATCTCCTCCGACCTCACGTCCTCCGAGGACGCGGTCACCGTGAACGGCGCGCTGCCGGGCACGGCACTCCGCAATGAGTCGCTGCCGAAGCTGTGGCAGCTGACCACGGACGGCTCGCGCCGGGAGCGGGTCTCCTGCAACCGTGGCGAGCAGATCTCGCCGGCCGCGGTCTCCGGCCGGCAGGTCGTCTGGATCGACGGCACCACGGGCTGGACCGACCTGGTCACCCGTGACCGGCCGGCGGGTCTGTGCGGCTGACGGTTCTGTGATGGTCTCTCCGTGAGAGACGGACCCCCGGCGCCCGTGCGCCGGGGGTCCTTCAGAATGGTTCCATGGACACCGTGACCGGACAGAGTGAGGACCGCGCCCTGCAGGCCGACTGCGAAAGCTGCTTCGGGTTGTGCTGTGTCGCGCTGCCCTTCACCGCGTCGGCCGATTTCGCGGTCAACAAGGACGCCGGAACGCCGTGCCGCAATCTGCGGACGGACTTCCGCTGCGGCATCCACACCCGGCTGCGGCAGAGCGGATTCTCCGGTTGCACCGTGTACGACTGTTTCGGCGCCGGACAGAAGGTCTCCCAGGTCACCTTCGGTGGCAAGGACTGGCGGCAGGCACCGGAGACCGCGCAGGAGATGTTCGCGGTGTTCCCGGTCGTACGGCAGCTCCATGAGCTGCTCCGGTATCTGACCGAGGCGCTGACGCTGCGGCCGGCCCGCTCGCTGCACGGCGATATCCGCCGGCTGCTCGACGAGACCGAACGCCTGACCGAGCTCGGTCCCGATGCCCTCGGGAAGCTGGATGTGGCGGCGCACCGGCAGGACGTCAATGTGCTGCTGCTCCGCACGAGCGAGCTGGTCCGGGCCGAAGCCGGTCGGGCCGGACGCAAGAAGAAGGACCGCAGGGGGGCCGACCTGATGGGAGCGAGGCTGCGGGGCGCGGACCTCAGGGGCGCCAGTCTGCGGGGCGCGTATCTCATCGCCGCCGATCTCACGGGTGCCGATCTGCGACTGGCCGATCTCATCGGGGCCGACCTGAGGGACGCGGATCTCGCGGGTGCGGATCTGACGGGGAGCTTCTTCCTCACCCAGCCGCAGCTCAACGCGGCGAAAGGCGACGCGGCGACGAGGCTCCCGCCCGCGCTGACCCGCCCCGCGCACTGGTCGTGACCAGCGGGGCGCGAGGCGGGCCCTATTGGCTCTGCTCAGCCGTTGGCGAGCGCCACGACGCGGTCGTACGCGCCGTTGAACCTGTTGTGGTCGCCGACGATCGGTCCTGACGAGGTGTACTGCCACATCGTTTGGTAGATCCAGCCGGCCGGGAGCGTGCCCGGTGTGGTGTTGTAGCGCGCGATCCACAGCGGGTCGGTCGCACCGAAGCCGCTGTAGTTGCCCGTGCACTGGGTCCACCAGCTGGTGGCGGTGTAGATGACCGCGTCGCGCCCGGTGCGTGCCCGGTAGCGGTTCAGGAAGTCGCGGATCCAGGTGACCATGCCGGACTGGGTCTTGCCGAAGCAGGCGGCGCCGTACGGGTTCCACTCGATGTCCAGCGCGCCGGGGAGGGTCCTGCCGTCGCGGGACCAGCCGCCGCCGTTGTTCACGAAGTAGTCGGCCTGTGCGGTGCCGGTCGCGGTGTCGGGGGTGGCGAAGTGGTACGCGCCGCGGATCATTCCGATGTTGTACGAGCCGCCGTACTGCTGCGCGAAGTACGGGTTCTTGTAGTACGTGCCCTCGGTGGCCTTCACGTAGGCCCACTTCACACCGCTGTTCCACAGCGCCGCCCAGTTGACGTTGCCCTGGTGGCTGGAGACGTCCACACCTTCGGTCTGGGCGGCGCGGTTGTCGCGCGGGGCGCCGCCCTGACCGTCGTGGGCGACGACGCCCGTACCCAGGTGGGCCGAACCGCGCGGGGGAGTGTCCGTGGCGCCGGCCGCTCCGGGGAGCGTGATGAGGAGGGTGAGGACTGCGAGGAGAGTGCCGGCGGCTGTCGCGAGGCGTGAGCGGCCGGTCGTTCCGGATCTGTGCACGGGCATGGCGTGCCTCCGAAGACCTCGGTGGGGGGATCTGGCGATGAATCGACATGTCGTGGCGGAATATGGTGTGGACATGCCATTCATGAAGCTACGCACGTAGAACCGCGCAGTGGAAGGGGGGCGGGGTGCTGCCGTTGGTCTACGCCTGCGAAATACTGGCCGAGCTGCGGCAATGGATGCCGCCGGAAGAAACTTTCAGGATCCGGAAAGCGTGCGAGGGGTGCTGACGTGCACGAAAGCGGTACGGGGAGTGAAGCGGACCCCAAGGGTGAGAGTGGTGTGGACCACGTATTCCTCGCCCTGGAGCGGGAGTTGGCCGTCTTTCTGCGCCGGGCCCGGGCGTCCTCGGGCGAAATGGCGCGCGAGGTCCACCCCGAGCTGGAGCCCGCCGCCTACGGCTTGTTCGTACGTCTGGAAGAGGTCGGGCAGCAGCGCGCCACCGCGCTCGCCGGATACTTCGGCGTCGGCAAGGCGACCATGAGCCGCCAGCTGCGCGCCCTCGAGGAGCTCGGTCTGGTGACCCGCGAACCCGATCCGGCCGACGGACGGGCCTCACTCGTCCGGCTCACCGACGAGGGCCTGGCCCGCTTCCGCCGGGTGCGTGACGCGCGCCGCGACAGCTATGTGAACAAACTGGCCGGCTGGGACCGCGGCGAGATCGCGGAGCTGGCCCGGCTGCTGCACCAGCTGAACGCGCGAGCGGAGAGCTGAGGGAGCCGGCAGCGGGGTCAGAGCTCCGCGAAGACGACCGCCGCATCGTCGTGCAGCTTCCAGCGGATCACGGCCGTGCGCTCTTCGGCCGACTTCTCCAGCGCCCTGACCCGGTCGATCAGCCCCTGCGGCCCTTCCTTGCGGATGAGGCCCAGGCACTCGGCCCAGCTGCCCTCCGCGAACATGTCGACCCAGCGGGACGCGCCGTCCGTGAGCGCGGCCACCGCCCGTACCTCGGCACGCGGCGTACTGCCCGTCACCGCACGGACCGCCACAGCCGGATCGGCCGCGGCGGTGAAGAACCCGCCCTCCGCATTGCGCAGGGCGTCCGCCGAGGCGTGCGTACGCAGGGAGGCCCGGGGCAGTCGGTCGATCCGGTCGTCCAGCACCGCCCGCACCTCACCGCCCGGTGACTCCAGCAGCAGCGTGGAGTCGGAGAGCACCAGATACTCCACCGCCTCCGTCGCGGCACCCCAGCGCGCCATGACCACCGTTGCCTGAGGCGTGCGCACGTGAGAAAGGTCACAGGTTTCGCGGTGGGTGTCAGCGGTGCGCCGGATTGCCGTGGAGAGGATCTCCGTCAGCGTCAGATCCTGTCGCGAACCGGACAGTTCGACCAGCGCGCCGCCGAGCCGGGCGGTGAACCAGGGCACTCCGTGCACACATCCGTCATCCCCCTTCGGAGGGGTCACGCCGTCCAGCACGACCAGTGTTCCGCCCTGGCCCGAGGCGGGCAGGGTCACGGACGCCCAGTCCTCGTTGGGGCGTTCGGGAGTGCCGGGGGCGGTGGCGAGTTCGATACGCATGAGATCCAGTCTGCATGACTCCTTCACATGGCCCACATCACCGTACATTTGGCGCATACCAGCAGGTCAGGGGGGATCCCAAGGTCGAGGGATGCGGGGCCGGAAAGCTGCGGGCGCGCATCCTGCCAAAGCCCGGCCGGAAGATCCAGCCGTTGGCCCACATGTCGGCCGACCGGCCGCCGCCGCGAGTTGTTTGCCAACTCCGGAGTGCTGTTCACTCGTTCGGGTGGCGGAGCGGCCGATGCGCGCCTCCCTCCCAAAAGCGCTGGAATGGTCGGAAGCCGTGCCAGGGGTGGGGCTCTCGTGTGTGACCGGTCGTCATCTCTGCTTCATGGGTGGACGAGTCAAGCAAGATTGCGAGCACCGGTGCAGAAGAAGCGGCCTCGGGGCAAAGGCGGCAGGCCCTCCGAAACCCCGGGATTCCCCCCGGCCCTGGCCACTCAGGTCCCTCAGGGCATCCAGCCTCCGCAGGAGGCCTCGAACGGCCCTGCCGCGCGCGGGCGCACCGTGCGCGTACGCAGTCGGCTCGTCGCCGGTGTCGCCGCCGTCAGCCTTGTCGTCATCGCCGCAGGCACCCCCGGCATCCTCGCCACCTCCGCCGAACTGACCGAGTCGCAGCACCTGGTCACCCTCGCCGGGCTCGACCGCCAGGCCGTCACCCTCGCCCACTCACTCGCCGACGAGCGCGACGAGGTCACGGCGTACATCGCGGCGGGCCGCGACGACCAGAAGGGCGACAAGAAGGCCCGGCGCGAGATCTCCGGCAGCCGCAGCGCCCGCGTCGACCGGCAGATCGACGAGATCCGCGGCAGCGTCCCCGGCGACCACGCCGAGCTGCGCCGCGACCTCGCCTCCGTCCCCTCCGTCCGCCGTACCGCCCTCACCGGCAAGGGCACGGCGATGGAGGCCCACCGCGCCTACTCCGCCGTCATGGCGAACCTCCAGGCCCTCTCCGACGAGCTCGCCGAGAAGACCCCGCCGCGCGCCGCCGACCGCACCCGCGCGCCCGCCGCCCTCAGCCTCGCCGTGGAGCAGGCCTCCGCCACCCGCGGGCTGCTGCTCGCCGCACTCTCCGTGCCCCGGCAGCGGAGCACCCAGAGCATCGACCCGGTCACCGGCCTCCCCGTCCAGGACGAGGGCCAGGACGACGGGGCCGCCGACCGTACGCGCAACGCACTCAGCGCCGCCGCCCAGCAGTCCCGGGTGCGGGAACTCGCCGCGCTCGCCGACTTCGACCAGGCCGCGGGCAAGGACGCCCGCGACAAGCTGGCCGCCACCGTCACCGGACCCGAGGTCAAGACCGCCGAGCTCTATCTCGCCCGCCTCACCGACCAGCCCGAGCTCTCCACCGGCGACCGCAAGTCCAACCGCGAGAAGCTCGAGTCCTCGCTCACCGCCCGTATCGAGCAGATGCGGGGCGTCGAGTCCTCCCTCGCCGCCGACCGGACCGAGGGCTTCGCGCAGCTGCGCGACGACGATGTCACCGCGCTGGAGCTGCGGATCGCGCTGCTCGGCGGACTGCTGATCGTCGCCATCGGCGTGTCCGCCGCCGTCGCCCGTACGCTCACCCGCCCGCTCGCCGTCCTGCGGATCGGCGCGGCACGGCTCGCCGCCGCCCCCGAGGCGGAGGAGCAGGTCCGCTTCACCGGCCGCAATGACGAGTTCGCTCAGGTCGTACGGTCCCTCAACACCCTGCACGGCAAGCTGCGGGACCTCGGCGTACGGGTCGAGCGGCTGGACAACGACCGCGTCGACCTGACCGGCGCCCGCGACGCGCTCGCCGCCGAACTGGCCGCCGGACGCGCCGAACTCCAGGAGCGCACCGCCGAGATCACCGCCGACCTCGAGCGGCTGCGGCACACCGTCCACCACACCTTCGTCAACCTCTCGCTGCGCACGCTCGGCCTCGTCGAACGGCAGCTCGGCGTCATCGAGAAGCTGGAGGAGCGCGAGCAGGACCCGGAGCGGCTCGCCACCCTCTTCAAGCTCGACCACCTGGCCACCGTCATGCGCCGACACAGCGAGAACCTGCTGGTCCTCGCGGGCGCCGAGCACGGGCATGCGCACGCGGGACCCGTCCCGCTCGTGGACGTACTGCGCGCCGCCGTCAGTGAGATCGAGCGGTACGAGCGAGTCGTCATCCAGTCCCTGCCGCCGCACGCCCAGGTCGCCGGGTTCGCCGCGGACGACCTCAGCCATCTGATCGCCGAACTCCTCGAGAACGCCACCGCCTTCTCGCCGCCGGACGCCCAGGTCGAGCTGTCGGGCTGGCTGCTGGAGAGCGGCGAGGTGATGCTCTCCGTACAGGACACCGGCATAGGGATGACCAGCGGGCGCATCACCGAGTTGAACGCGCGGCTGGAGGACCCCGAGGCGTACGAGACACATGCGGGCAGCGACGGCGAGGGCCTCGGACTGCGGGTGGCGGCGCTGCTCGCCGCCCGCCACGGCGTACGGGTCCAGCTGCGCGAGCAGAAGCAGGGCGGGATCACCGCGGTCGTCGTGCTGTCGCAGTCGCTGCTTCCGGCCGGACCGCCGGCCGCCGAGTCGCACACCGTGACGGTGGCGGGCGCGGCGCCCACGCAGCATCTGCCCGGATCGGTGGCGGAGGCCAACTCCAATGCGCTGCCCGGCAGCCCGCGGCGGGTCGACCCACTGGTGCTGGCGGCCGAGCAGGCGATCCGCGCGGCGGAGCCGGACACGCACGAGCGGACGGCGGACGGCGACCCGGAGACCACCGGCACCGGGGTCGACGAGGCGACGTTCGAGATGCGTCTGCCGGAGCCGGAGCCGGAGCCGGAGCCGGAGCCCGAGCCGCAGCCGGAGGCTCCGGCGGGCCCGCAGCCGGAGGCCCCGGCGGGCCCGGAGCCGACGGCCCAGGCGGACCCGCAGCCCGGCCCCGAGTCCGCGGTCGGACCCGAGCCCGTTCCCGAGTCGGCGGTCGGACCCGAGCCCGTTCCCGAGTCGGCGGTCGGGCCCGAGCCCGTCCCGCAGCCGGAACCCGAGGCCGAAAAGCCGGCAGCCGGTCCCAAGTGGGAGCGCGTCACCGACAAGGGCCTGCCCAAGCGCACCCCGAAGGTCGTCAAGCCCGCCACCGGCGCACCGACCGAGCGCACCGGCAGCGTCGACGCCGAAGCCCTGCGGCGCCGACTCGGCGGATTCCACCAGGGCGCAAAGGACGGCCGCCGCGACGTCGAGGCGGAGCTCGCGGAACAGACCGCGGCCGATACACGGACAACAACAGAAGAAGCGGGGGACACAGTCGAGGAGGCACGCAGTTGACTGCGACCGGCACATTCGGCCTGAGCAGCGAAGCCCGCAATCTGCACTGGTTGTTGAGCAATTTCGTGGAGGAGGTACCAGGAGCCCGCTCGGTCGCTGTCGTCTCGTCCGACGGACTGCTGCTGCTCTCCTCCGACCCCGCCCAGAACGCCGTCCCGGCCGCCAGGAGCCGCCCGGAAGGCCCCAGAGGCTCCAGCGCGGACCTCGCCACGATCGTCTCCGGCATCGGCAGCCTCACCATCGGTGCCGCCAAGCTGATGGACGGCGGCGGCGTCAAGCAGACGATGGTCGCGATGGACGAAGGCAGCGTCTTCGTCATGTCGATCAGTGACGGCTCGCTGCTCGGCGTGCACACCGCTCCCGACTGCGACATGAGTGTCGTCGCCTACCACATGGCCCTCTTCGTCGGCCGTGCCGGACATGTCCTCACCCCCGAACTCCGCAGCGAACTGCGCAAATCGATGGAGAGCGCCCAGTGACGCCCCCCAAACTGCCGGTGCGCGGCGACGGCCGACGCCCCGCCCGGGTCCGCCCCTACTCCCTCACCGGCGGCCGCACCCGCTTCGGCCATGTGCTGCTCGTCGAGACCTTCGTGGCCGCGCTCGAAGCTCCGGCCGAGCGCAGGGAGCTGCCGAACGGCGACCTCTCCTCGCGGGTGATGCCCGAACTGCGGGCCATCGTCGAGCTGTGCCGCCGTATGCGTACCGTCGCCGAGATATCGGCGCTGCTGAAGATGCCGCTGGGCGTTGTCCGGGTGCTGCTCAGCGACCTGGCCGACCAGGGAAAGATCCGTGTGTACGGGACCGGGCACGGCGCCGGCCAGCCCGACCGCGCGCTGCTCGAAAGGGTGCTGAGTGGACTCCGCCGCCTCTGACACGCTCCTCGCCCGGCCCCACCCGCAGCCCGAAGAGGAGCTGCAGGCATGGCAGTTGGACCGCACCCGGGCCCCCATCGCCACCAAGATCGTGGTCGCGGGCGGCTTCGGCGTCGGCAAGACCACCTTTGTCGGGGCGGTCTCCGAGATCACGCCGCTGCAGACCGAGGCCTTGATGACGCAGGCGAGCGAGGAGACCGACGATCTCACCGGGACGCCGGACAAGCTCACCACGACCGTCGCCATGGACTTCGGCCGGATCACGCTCGACGACGATCTGGTGCTGTATGTCTTCGGGACGCCCGGCCAGCAGCGCTTCTGGTTCATGTGGGACGACCTGGTGCGCGGCGCGATCGGCGCGATCGTGCTGGCCGACACCCGCAGGCTGCCGGACTGCTTCCCGGCGCTCGACTACTTCGAGAGCTCCGGGCTGCCGTACATCGTCGCCGTCAATCACTTCGAGGGTACGGAGGTGTTCGAGGCCGAGGACGTGCGCGAGGCCCTGACCGTCCCGCCCCATGTGCCCGTTGTGATCATGGACGCGCGCAATCGGATCACGGTGATCGAATCGCTGCTCGCGCTGGTCGCCCACGCTCTCGAAGCCACCCCCGAATAGCACTGAACTGACGAAAGAGACTCCTTCGATGCGGAAGATACTCATAGTCGGAGCCGGTCAGTCCGGTCTCCAGCTCGCCCTCGGACTCCAGTCGCAGGGCTACGAGGTCACCCTGATGTCCAACCGCACCGCGGACGAGATCCGGTCCGGCCGGGTCATGTCCACGCAGTGCATGTTCGACACGGCGCTGCAGCACGAGCGCGATCTCGGCATCAACTTCTGGGAGTCCCAGGCCCCGCGCATCGAGGGCCTCGGCGTCTCCGTCGCCGCCCCCGACGCCTCCCGGCCCATCGACTGGGTCGGCAAGCTGGAGGGTTACGCCCAGTCGGTCGACCAGCGGGTGAAGATGGCCGGCTGGATGGAGACCTTCGCCCAGCGCGGCGGGCAGCTCGTCATCCACGGCGCGGCAGTCTCCGACCTGGACTTCTTCTCCCGTACGTACGACCTGGTGATGGTCTCGGCCGGCAAGGGCGAACTGGTCTCGATGTTCGGCCGGGACGCCTCCCGCTCGCCGTACGACGCCCCGCAGCGCGCGCTGGCCGTCTCCTACGTCCACGGCCTGGGCCCGCGCCCCGAGCACCCCGAGTACGACGCGGTCCGCTGCAACCTCGTGCCGGGCGTCGGTGAGCTCTTCGTGATGCCGACCTTCACCACCACCGGCCGCGCGGACATCCTCTTCTGGGAGGGCATCCCGGGCGGTCCGCTCGATGTCTTCCAGGGCGTCAAGGATCCGGCGGAGCACCTCTCGCTGACCCTCGAGCTCATGGAGAAGTTCACGCCCTGGGAGTACGCGCGCGCCACCAAGGTCGAGCTGACCGACGCGGGCGGCACTCTCGCGGGCCGGTACGCGCCCACCGTCCGCAACCCCATCGGCCGCCTCCCCGGCGGCGGACTGGTCCTCGGCGTCGCCGATGTGGTCGTCGCCAACGACCCGATCACCGGCCAGGGCTCCAACTCGGCGTCCAAGTGCGCGGCCGCCTACCTCTCCTCGATCACCGAGCACGGCGACCGGCCGTTCGACGAGGCGTGGATGCAGTCCACCTTCGACCGCTACTGGGACACCGCGCAGCACGTCACCAAGTGGACGAACGCAATGCTCGGCGTGCCGCCCGAGCATGTCCTCAACCTGATCGGTGCCGCGGGCCAGCTCCAGCCGGTCGCCGACCGTTTCGCGAACGGCTTCAACGACCCGGCGGACTTCGAGAACTTCTTCTACGACCCGGAGAAGACCAACGCCTACCTGGACGAGGTCGCGGGCGCCGGCGCCTGACGCAATGGGGGTTGCCCCGGGTGCGGATCAGTCGGCGGCCGGGGCCGACTCCGCTCCGTACGCCGCATCCGAGCCCGCCGTCGCGCCGGGCGGCAGCGCCGGCCGTGTGTAGCTGCGCAGCGCGGCTCCGTCCGGATCCGGGCGGACCGCGCCCAGCAGCGGGTTCGCGGCGATCGGCGAGACCTTGACGCGGGTGCCGGGGTGCGGGGCCTGCACCACCAGGCCCTCGCCCAGATAGAGCGCCACATGGGTGGCCTCGGGGAAGTAGATCACCAGGTCACCGGGGCGCAGCCGGCGCAGTGACACCTTCGGGAGCTCCCGCCACTGCTCCTGCGACGTACGCGGGATGGTGCGTCCGGCCCGCGCCCAGGCCTGGGAGGTCAGCCCGGAGCAGTCGTACGCCTGGGGGCCCTCCGCGCCCCAGACGTACGGCTTGCCGATCTGTTCGACGGCGTACTCCAGCGCCTGGTCGCCCTCCTCGGAGGGGGTGCGCTTGCCGTTGAGCACGCCCGTGGAGAGCAGCTTCTTCTGGGCTGTCGCGGTGTGGGACCGCTCCAGCGCGGCCAGTTCGGCGATCTCCTCGACGGAGAGCGAGGCGAGCAGTTTCTCGACCTCCTTCAGCCGCGCCGTGGCCCTGTCGCGCGCCTGCTTCTGCTTGTTCGCGAGCGTCTGTTCCTTGTCCAGGGCCTTGCGGGACTCGCTCGCCAGCCTGTCCGCCCGCTTCGCGCCCTCCTCGAGCCGCGCGATCGTCGCCAGCCGGTCGCTGGCCGCGCGCTCGATCAGATGGTCCTGGTCGAGGGCTTGCCGCGGGTTCTTGGCGAGCAGCAACTGGAGGTAGGAGGAGAGATCGGACTGCCCCTGGTACTGCTCCCGCGCCAGTCGGCCCACGTCGCGGCGGCCGGCGTCGATCGCGTTGCGCGCTGTGGCCAGGTCGCGGGCGAGCCTGGCCGTCTCGGCCTGCTGCTGCCTGAGTTTTACCTCCGTGGCGTTGTACGTCTCGCCGGCCTCCTCGATCTGGCGGTACAGCTTCTGAAGTTCGCTCAGCATTCCGGAGACGGTCGTGGGCGCGGGCGGCACGGCGGCGGCCGGTGGTGCCGGCACCGCCGCGGTCAATGTGGCGACGGCCAGCGCCGCCGTACAGACAGCACGGAGCAAACTGTCTGACACCACATCACCTCCGGCTGCCGGGGGCGTGCCGTCCACGCCGTCCACCTCGCAGCCGATGATGCGAGCGCGCCGCTCGCACCGCCCCACGAGTGGTCGATTCGGCGCAATGCGGTCACTCGTTGTGGCGGAGTACGGGGATACGTCGGCGTGTCAGTCCACCGGCAGGGCGTAAAAGGTCCGGTCCCGCCGGACGACGAGATTCCGGCCGCCACCGGCGAGCGGCTCGTAGCGGGGTGTGCCGGTTCCGCCGTCCTGCGCGCCCGTCTCCTGGAACTTCCACAGCCGCTTTCCGTCGCGCGCGGCGAACGCGGTGAGCTGGCCGCTGTCGTACGCGAGTACCGTCCGGCCGCTCGTGCTGACGCCGGTCCCCGGAATCTCGTCCGACACCGGCGCGTCGGTGGAGCGCTGCCACAGTCGGCGGCCGTTCGCGGTGTCGACAGCGGACACCTGCTGGTGGCGGTTGGCGACGTACAGCATGGGGCTGCGGAGGATCGCGCCGCCGAAGCCGAAGACTCCGCTCTCGCCGGGAGCCGTATCGGCCGGGGCCAGCCGCCACAGCAGCGCGCCGGTGCTGATCGTGTACGCGTTCAGCCGGTCGGCCACCGGGGCGAACAGCCTGCCCGACGCATCGCCCACCAGGGCGGCGGCGGGATGGACGCCGGCCAGCCGCAGCGACGTGAGCTGCTTGCCGGTCTTCCGGTCGAAGGCCAGCAGCACGGATGCGCCCTTGGCGACCTTCTGCTGAGCGGGGGTCAGGGTGGACGCGTACTGCCGTACGACGATCTCGGCGGGGCGCACACCGATCAGCTGGTACTGCGGCGCATACGGGGCAGGTGCGCCCGGGATCCGGGTGCGCCACAGCCACTTCCGGGCGACGAGGTCGTACGCGAGCAGGTACGACTCCAGCGCGGCGCCCTTCTTGACCTGGCCGGTCACCCAGAGCGTCGTCCCGTCCAGGCCGGTCCTGCCGGTGAGCGTCAGGACCTCGCCGGGACCGGCCAGTGCGGCCTTGGCGATCCGGTGCTTGACCTGTCCATCCTGTGCCGCGATCCACAGGAACGCGTCGGGGCTGTCCACGAAGCAGAGCGCGTCGTCGACGGGTACGGCGCGGGAGGCCGACGCGGCCTCCTTGCGCTGCCAGAGCGGTCTTCCGGTACGGAGATCGACCCCGGTGGACTGTTCCTTGCCGGTCAGGACCAGCACCCGGTCCTGCCAGACGGTGGCGGACAGCGGTTCGGCGGCGGTCGCCGGATGCTCGTACCGCCACACCGGCTCCGGCGGCAGCCCGGCCATCCGGGCGCGGCGCGGAGCGGGGGCGGCTTGGGCGGGTTTCCTGTCCGAGTCCCCGGCGGCGACGGCGTACACCGCGGCGCCGCCGACCACGAGCCCGGCAGCCGCGCCGACGATGCCGGTGAGCAGCGCACGCCGATCGGGCGCGGGAGCGCCGGGGAGGGGCGCGCCGGGGGCGGGGGGCAGTGCTGCGGGGAGGGCCGCGGTGGGAAGGACGGCGGTGGGGAGGGGCGCTGCGGTCGCAGGAGCGACGGCCGGCCGCGCGACTGCGGCTGCGGTGCTGGTCGGCGCGCTCCGCGCCGCAGGTACGGCGAGCGCGGCGGTGACCCGGTCAACGCCCGCCCCGAGCCCGCTCGCCCCGGGCGCGTTGCGGCTGCCGCCCACGAGCAGGGTGTCCGTGTCCCGCAGGGAGCCCGGCCCCGCGCCGACGGCGCCCGCGTGCTGTGCCGCCACCGCATCCGCCGGCTTCGCGTCTGCCGGTTGGAGGCCCGCCTCCGATTGGCCGGAGCCGGAGCCGGAGCCGGAGCCGGAGCCGGGACCGGCCCCCCACGCATCCCCCTGCCCCAGCGACCTCACCCGCGCCGCCTGCCCCTCCACCGCAGCTACCAGGCTCGGGGGCAGCCAGCCCTCCCGGGCCAGTGCCGCCGCGCCCTCCAGGGCCAGGTCCGCCGCCACCGTGCTCGCCGAAGGGCGGTCCTCCGGAGACTTGGACAGGCAGCGGGCCACCAAGGGGCGCAACTCACCCGGTACTCCGCCCAGTTCCGGCTCTCCATGCGCGATACCGTCCGCGTCCGCCAGTGGGGTCGTACCCGTCGACGCGTACGCCAGCAGCAGGCCCAGGACAAAAATGTCCGACGCCGGTCCGGGCTTCGCGCCCGTCGCCTGTTCCGGGGTCAGATAGCCGAGCTTCACCGTCAGTTGCCCGTCCGGCCGCGCCTCCGCGACGGCGGCCGCGCCCAGTGCCCCGAACGCGGTGAGCCGCGGTCCGTCCGCCGCGAGCAGCACCGTGTCGGGCGCCAGCCCGTGCAGCACCGTCCCGGTCGCATGCACGCGCGACAGGATCTCCGCGAGAGCCGCGCCCAGTATTCGTACCGCCCGTTCCGGAAGTGGGCCGGCCAGCGCGATGGCCTCGCGCAGCGTCAGCGCCGGGACGTACGGGCTCGCCGTCCACAGCGGCTCCCCGCCCGTGGCCTCAGCACCCTCGGTCCCGTCCGTGCCGTCCGTACTGGACTCGATCGGTGCCACCCAGCCCCCGGCCAGCCGCTGCGTCCGCCGCGTCTCCGACCGGAAGCGGCGCCGGAACGCCGTCAGCGCCGCCAGCTCCGGCCTGGCCACCGAGACGACCGCGATCGCGCCGTTCGGCCCGTGCGCGAGGTAGCGGACGCAGACCGCCGAATCCCCGTGGCGCGCCAGGGTGGTGAACGGGCCGATCCGGCGCGGATCGTCCTGCTGCAGCGGCTCCATCGAGTGCATCCCCCCTGGCGACACGGTCCCGTGATCTTATGGCGCGCCGTTCGGCTTGGACCAGGGCCACCTCAGCGCGCGGCGTTCCACGCCCTCCGGGACGTACTCGTACTTCCAGCCGCGCTGCAGCCTCAGCCGTTTGGTGTAACCGGCCGGTACGCGCCGGTACGCGTACACCGTCGGCGGGCTGCCGTCCTCGTTCGGTACGGGGATCTCGTACCACTTCGGCGGATGGCCCGTCATCCCGACCAGGACCGGCAGCACACGCCCGTCCAGTGGCCCGCCCACGAAGGGGGTGTTCTCGCTTCTCACGTGAGCCAGTGTCACGCAGGCCCCACACACCGTCCGCACCGGGCGCGCCCGCCGTCCGGAAGAACCCGTCTGCCGACGTGCCCGGCAGGGTCCGGGCGGCACTTCCGGCCGATCCGCTCGGCTTGTGGCATTGACACGCCAAATCCGCCCCGATACTTTCGGCCCAGGCCGAAACTAGCCGGGCTCTGGCTCCCTTCTCAGGCCTTCCGGAGGCCCCCATGAAGACAGGCTTCAAGCGCGCCGCCGCACCTCTCGCCCTGTTCACGCTCGCCGCCCTGCTCGCCGGCTGTGGCGGAGACAGCGATTCGGGGTCGAAGAAGGTCACCGTCTGGATGTACCCGGTGATTGCCGATCCCAAGGCCAGCTCCGCCTACTGGGCGCAGATCGAGGCGGACTTCGAGAAGGCCGCGCCGGGCACCTCGCTCACCATCGAGCAGCAGCCGTGGGAGAACCGCGACCAGAAGATCGCCACGGCGTTCGGCGGCGGCAAGGGGCCGGACGTCGTCCTGCTGACGCCGGACCAGATTCCGCAGTTCTCCGCCAGCGGCGCCATCAGCCCGGTGGACGGGGCGCTGGGGGCCAGCGTCGGCAAGTTCCTGCCCGCCACCCTTGACGCGATGAAACAGAAGGGCAAGATCTACGGCGCGCCCATCTACCAGACCATCACGACCACCGTCTACAACAAGAAGTTGCTGACCGCAGCCGGTATCGCCACGCCGCCCGGCACCTGGGACGAGATCAAGGCCGCCGCCCCCAAGCTCAAGAAGAACGGCGTCGCCCTCCTCGACTACTCCGCCAGCAACGAGGCCTCGCTGAACCTCAACTTCTATCCGCTGCTGTGGCAGGCCGGCGGCAGCGTCTTCACCGAGGACGGCAAGAAGGCCGCCTTCAACAGTCCCGAGGGCGTCGAGGCGCTCACCTTCCTCACCGACCTCTACAAGGCGGGCTCGGTCCCCAGGTCGTCGATGACGAACACCAACCTCCTCGCAGACCAGGCACTCGGCAAGCAGCAGGCTGCCATGGGCTTCTCCGTCGTCCTCGCCGACGCCGAACTGGCCGCGAAGACCTGGGGCCCGGAGAACGTCGTGGTGGGAGCGCCGCTCAGGGGCCCCGCGAAGGAGGTCGCGTTCGGCATCCCCGGTGCGCTCAGCGTCAACGCCAAGTCCGGGAATGCGGCGGGCGCGGAAAAGTTCCTCGCCTTCATGACGGAGCCTGAGCAGGTCAAGTCCCTGGGCAGGGCCAGCGGTTACTTCTCACCGCGTACGGACGTCACCGTGCCGAACGCATCTCCGTACGCGAAGCAGTACCAGGCCGCGCTGGCGGACGTCAGTCCCGGTGAACCCAACCCGGCCGCGCGCCAGCTGATGGGTCTGCTCGCGCCGGAGATCCAGGCGGCGCTGGCGGGGAAGAAGAGCCCCAAGGAAGCGCTCGACTCGGCGGCCAAGGCGGCCGACGACCTGCTGGCGCGGCAGCGTTGAGCGAGGAGATCACACGCGAAACGGCCTCGCGCGAGGCGGCAACAGGTGAACCGGCCACGCGCGAGGTGGCCTCGCACGGGGTGGCCACAGGTGAACCGGCCACAGGCGAACCGGTCACGCGCGAGGTGGCCACCGTCCGCGTACAGGCCACCGGCAAGCGGGAGGTTCGCAAGGCGGGCCGTCACCAAGGCCGGCCCGGCACCCCCGCACGACGGCGCGAGGCCCTCGTGGGCCTCGCGTTCGTGGCCCCCATGCTGGTGCTGTTCATCGTCTTCCGATTCGGCCCGACCATCGGTGCGGTGTTCCTCTCGCTCACCGACTACCGGCTCAGCGGCGAATGGCGGTTCATCGGGGCCGAGAACTACACCCGCCTGTTCGAGGACGACCTGTTCTGGGGGAGCCTGGGCGTCACCGCCGTCTACACCGCGGTCTATGTCCCGATGACCGTGCTGCTCGCACTCGGCACGGCCGTGCTGCTGCACCGCACCCTCTGGCTGCGCGGCTTCTTCCGCGGCCTGTTCTTCCTGCCCTACGTCACGAGCATCGTGCTGGCCGCCGTCATCTGGAAGTGGATCTACCAGGTCGACGACGGGCTCCTCAACGCCGCACTCGGCGCCCTCTCCCTCGGCCCGGTCGACTTCCTCGGCGATGAGTCCCTTGTCCTGCCCTCCATTGCCGCGACCTCCGCCTGGAAGGGCTTCGGCTACACCATGCTGATCCTTCTCGCCGGGCTCCAGTCCATCCCCCGCGAGATCACCGAGGCGGCCACCATCGACGGCGCCGGCGCCTGGCAGCGCTTCCGCTGGGTGACGCTGCCGCTGCTGCGGCCCGTGCTTTTCTTTGTGCTCGTCATCGAGGCGATCCAGGCCTTCCAGGTCTTCGACGCGATGTATGTCATGACCGCGGGCGGACCGATCCGGGCCAGCTATTCGCTCGTCTACTTCCTGTACGACTCGGGCTTCAAGTACTTCGACTTCGGGTACGCCAGCGCGGTCGGCCTGATGCTCTTCCTCGTCGTCCTGATCTTCTCGCTCATCCAGCGCCGGCTCATCGGAAGGGAGGCGGACTGATGGCGCGGCTCAGACTCCCCGTGCTGCTGATCCTGGTCGCGTTCGTGACCGTCACGCCGTTCCTGGTGATGGTGCTGGTCGCCTTCGCCCCGCCGGGCGGTCAGACCCTCCCCGGTGCCTTCGACCTCACCCGCGCCACCTGGCAGAACTTCTCCGACGTCCTCAGCGGTGCGGACATCGGCCGCTGGGCGCTCAACTCCCTCGTGTATTCGCTGGTTTCGGTCGTGCTGATCCTGCTGTTCTCGTCGATGGCCGGATACGCCTTCGCCAAGAAGCGGTTCCCCGGGCGCGAGATCCTGTTCTGGGCGTTCCTCGCGACGCTGATGGTGCCCTTTCAGGCCACCCTCATCCCGTACTACATCCTGGTGTCGAAGATGGGCGGCGTCGACACGTACTGGGGGCTGATCGTGCCGACGCTCGCCAACTCCCAGGCGGTTTTCCTGATGCGGCAGTTCATGTACCAGTTGCCCGACGAGCTCTTCGAGGCGGCGAAGATCGACGGGGCGTCGGAGTGGCGGATCTACACCACCATCGTCATTCCGCTCATCCGGCCGATCCTGGCGACCCTCGGGGTGTTCGTCTTCCTGTGGCACTGGAACGACTTCCTCTGGCCGCTGGTGATCGGGCAGTCCGAGCAGATGCGCACCCTCACCGTCGGCCTCGCCACGCTGCAGGGCGAGAACATGGCCGTCAACCAGATCATGGCCGGGGCCACCATCACCGTGCTGCCCTGCCTGCTCGTCTTCGGACTGCTCCAGCGGTATCTGACCGACTCGATCGCCACCACCGGTCTCAAGAACTGACACCGTCGGCGCTACGCCATCCGGCGGCGCCGGCTCAGCCGCCCAGGCCCGGCAGCACCTCGGTCCCGAACGACTCGATTGCGCTGAGAGCGTCCGTCTGCGGCATGCCGGGCGGCTGGATGCGCAGCACTACGCCATCGGCGCCCATCTCGCCGTACTCGCCGAGCCGCTGCACACACTGGTCCACCGAGCCGATCACGGAGCGCGCCTCGATGTCGTCCCACTGCTGGGCATAGCGCGCGGCGTCGGCCGAGGTGCGCTTCCAGTCGCCGTAGGCGTCGTACAGCCCGCGCAGCGGGCCCTCCAGGGCGGCCCGCGCCTGCTTCGAGGTGGCGGCGGCGTAGCCCTCGCGGCAGACGATGACTTCCGCGCCGAGACTCGCCGCGCCGCGTGGGTAGGAGCGGTACTCCGCGATCTTGTCGGGCAGTTCGGAGTCGAGCTCGTTGAAGGAGGTCGTCCAGCCGTCACACATCCGGGCCGTACGCTCCAGAGCGGCGGAGACCCGCCCGCCGTTCCAGATACGTGGCCGCGGCGACTGCACCGGGCGTGGCGCGAGAAAGGCATCGTCGACCGACGTCCAGCGGCCGTGGTGGGTGACCTCGTCCTCGGTCCACAGCCGGGTGACCAGCTCCAGGCACTCCTCGAAGCGGGACACGCGCTCGCGCGGCTGAGTGCCGTACAGCGTGAACTCCTCGGGCCGGTAGCCGAGTACGAAACCGGCGGTGAGCCGCCCGCCGGAGAGCACATCGATGTGCGCGAGGGTCTCGGCCAGCCACACCGGCTGGTAGACCGGGGCGATCAGCCCCGCCGTGGCGAGCCCGATCCGCTCGGTGTGCGCGGCGAGATACGCCAGAGAGGTGAGGGCCTCGTGGTAGCCGGGCCGGTGCAGATGGCGTTCGCCGAGCACCACCCAGTCGAATCCGGCCTGTTCGGCCAGCCGGACCTGCTCCACCGCATCGGCGAGCCGGGGCCGGTCGGCCTTGTCCGCGTAGAGATTGACGTAGAGGCCGACACGCATGGAGCGCTGTGACATTCTCGCTGGCCCTTCCTTTACGGTCCGGACCGTAAAGGCTAGCGTGTCGCCAACGACCGCAACAGACGGGAGAGATCGCCCATGTCTGCGACGGAGGACCTGGTACGCGGGCTGCGCGGCACCGTACTGCCCGCGGTGGCCACTCCCATGGATCCCCGGGGAGTCGTGGACCTGGACGCGCTGCGCGGTTACGCCGAGCGGATCGCGGCCGAGCGGATCGGCGGCGTCGCCGTCTGGGCACACACCGGCCGCGGTCTTCATCTCTCCGGGCCCGACCGTCATCAGGTGCTGCGCATCTGGCGGGACGTGGTCGAGGGGCCGATCGTGGCAGGCGCGGGGGTGCCACGCTCGGTCCGCCCCAGCAACCTGCGGGAGGCATGGGACGCCACCGTCGCGATGGCGGTGGAGGCGGCCGGTCTCGGCGCGGACGCGGTCATGGTCTATCCGCTGGCGCAGTTCGCCGAGCGCCCCGGGGGCCAGTCGGAGGCGGTACGGCTGCATGAGCGGGTGGCCGAGGAGAGCGGGCTGCCGGTGCTCGGCTTCTTTCTGCACGGCGAGGCGGGCGGCTATCCCTACCCGCCCGAGCTGATCCGCCGGCTGCTCGCGCTGCCGTCCGCCGCCGGGGTCAAACTCGCCACGCTGGACCGGGCGATGGCCTGCCAGGACGCGATCCGCGCGGCAGGCGAGAGCGGCAAGCTGGTCATCACCGGCGAGGACCGGATGTTCGGTCCCTCGCTGATGTGGGGCGCGGACTCCGCGCTGGTGGGCATCGCGGCGGCGCGGGTGTCCCTGACGACGGCGGTCCTGGACAGCTGGCGGGCGGGTGACCACACCGGGTTCGTACGGGCGTCGGCCCGGCTGGACCGGTTCGCGGAAGCGACCTTCCTGGCGCCCATCGAGGGCTATGTGCAGCGGATGCTGTGGGCGGCGGTCTGGGAGGGGCTCATCCCGGAGGAGGCGGCGCACGATCCGTACGGCCCGACGCTGCCCGCCGGCGAGCGCCAGGCGGTCGTCTCGTGCCTGGAGGCGCTCGCGAAGGAGAACGTCAGCCCGTCCGGCGACTGAGGCCCCGACGGGCGTACGGGGAGTCCGGGGCGCAGCCTCTCGTTACGGGCAGGGGCGAGTAGGGGACGGAACCGCCCCCAACCCGAACAGCTCCGCCGCGTTGCGCCACAGCACCCGTTCCAGCTCCGCCATGGTGAACCCCGCGTCGCGGATCACGCCGAGCGACACACACGGGTCGATCAGCGTCGCGTCCGTCCCGAACAGCAGCCTCTCCACCGGCACCCCGGCCTCGCGCGCGTACGCCACACGGCCCGCGTCCGTCGCCGTACGGCAGTGCTCCAGGTAGAGCCGGTCGCACGCGGCCGCGGCGTGTGCCGCCTCGCGCCAGGCGTCGCCGCCCGCATGGCCCATGATCACGCGCAGTCCGGGACGGGACGCCAGCAACTCGGGAAGCAGCGTGACTTCACGGCCCCAGGTGTGCAGCAGCAGCGGCACACCGGCCTCCGCGACCACGTCGAAGGCCTCCGCCATCTCCCGTGACCCCGGCAGCCGTCCCGGATAGTGGGTGTGGATCTTCGCTCCCACGAACCTCCCGGTGTCCAGACAGCGCCGCAGGTCCGCAGCGCTCCTCTCGGGCCGGTTGGGGTTCACCACCGCGTATCCGTACAGCCGCGGCTGGTGCGCCAGCACCTCGCGCAGTGCCGCGTTGCCCGCCACCGCGTCGTACACCACCGCCTCGGCGGACGACACGAGCTGCAGATCGATGCCGTACCGGTCCATCTGCCGCAGATTGGTGTCCGCATCCCCGGTGGTCAGATGGAACTGCCAGCGGCCCACATGCGCGTGCACATCGATGATCGGCATCAGGCCAGCAGCTCCTCGACGTTCTTGGTGGTGATCGCGGCACGGTCGTCGTCCGAGATGTCCGCGTACCGCAGCCGCAGTGTCTGCGGCGAGATGTCCATGAAGGGCGTGCGCGAGCCGAAGACCAGATGCCGCGGGCCCACCGAGTCCACCACGCGTTCGATGGAGTCGGGCCCGGACAGCATCCGGGTGGTGGCCCGGAAGCCGGGTTCCTCCTGGGCCAGCAGCAGGAAGTCGGCCAGCAGATAGGCGTGCAGATCGAGGAAGACCACATCGGCGCCGCGGCCCGCGAGTGGCGGTCCGAAGCGGCGCGGGTCGCCGTCGTGCAGCAGCGCCATGCCGCGGTCCAGGGCGAGTGAGACCACCCGCCGGTATCCGGGGAAGCCGGGCTCGGCCGCCTGCTCGACGGTGAACAGCCGCAGGAATCGCACGCCGGCGGCGGAAAGTTCGTCCAGCCGGGCCTCCGCGGTCAGCGCGTCCCGTACGTCGACCGTGCCGACCGGCAGCAGCTCCGGGCAGCCCGCGAGATCGCGCAGTGTCTCGGCGTTGCCTGCCTCGTCGTCGAAGAGCGGGCCCCGGGTGGACAGCGCCAGCGCGCCGGCGACGGGAGAACGGGCCAGCCGGGCCCGGACCTCCTCGAGCCCGACATCGAGGTGGTGCCGCGGCCATGCCCCGTACAGCACATCCACGTCCCAGCCGACTTGTTCCGCCGGCGTCGGATGCAGCCACTCGTACGCGTTCAGCCACTCATACGCGCTCATCGTGATCCCGCCTCGCCCAGGGCCCGGGCGATCCGGTCAACATCGCCCTCGGTGTACGCCTCGTTCCACTGCAGCACCAGCAGCGTACGGTCGATCAGCCGCTCCGCGCGGGGACACAGGCCCGGCGGATACCCGGGCAGTGCCGGATTGGCGTACAGCGGCCGCTCCAGATAGCCGGGCAGCGCCGGTACGCCCGCGGCCTGGAGGCTCTTCGCCCAGCGGGAGTTGTCCTCGACCAGGAGCGGCACCACCCACCAGGCGTGACCCGCGCGCTGCGCGGGCATCCGGGCGCCGTCGAGCCCGGCGATCGCGGCGGCCAGCCGTTCGGCCCGCTCCCGCCGCAGCCGGACGACCTCGGCGACACGGGTGAGCTGGACCCTGGCCACCGCGGCGGTGAGTTCGGTCATCCGGTAGTTGAGGCCCGCTTCGCGGTGGATCCGGCCCTCCGTGCGGTCCCAGCCCTTGTCCATGAACAGCCGCATATGGCGGGCGAGGGCGGGGTCGTCGGTCACGGAGAGACCGCCGTCGCCGGCGGTGATGTGCTTGTACTGCTGAAGGCTGAAGCAGGCGATGTCCCCCCGCGTGCCCAGCAGCTCGCCCGCCGTGTCCTCCCCGAGCCAGGCCTGGGCGCAGTCCTCGATGAGTACGAGTCCGTGCCGGTCGCAGATCGCGCGCAGCGCGCCGACGTCCGCGGCACCGCCGAAGAGATGCACGGCGATGACGGCCTTCGTACGTGGGGTGACGGCGGCCTCGACGGCCTCCGGGTCGAGATTGCCGTCCTCGGGGCGTACGTCGGCGAACACCACGCGCGCCTGCTGCGCCAGTACGGGCGCGACCGTCCCGAAGTCGGAGAGCGGCGTAG
This sequence comes from Streptomyces sp. NPDC060064, assembly GCF_042736455.1. Lineage (NCBI taxonomy): Bacteria > Bacillati > Actinomycetota > Actinomycetes > Kitasatosporales > Streptomycetaceae > Streptomyces > Streptomyces sp. NPDC060064. The sequence goes on along the minus strand of NZ_JBHWWF010000016.1, from coordinate 146,687 downwards.
TGATCACCTCGTCCCCCGGGCCGACGCCTGCCGCCGCGACGGCCAGATGCAGGGCCGCCGTCCCCGAGCTGGAAGCCACCGCCTCGGCGCGGGAGTACAGCTGCGCCATCTCGGCTTCCAGGGAACGTGCTTCACTGCCGAAGGCGCTGCACAGCACCGCCGAGTCCAGTACGCGCAGGACCGCGGCCCGTTCCTCCTCACCGAAGGTGCGGCCGCGCGGACCGAGAACTGTTGGCAGGTGCATTTCCCGTTCGGGCATCGGGGCACTATCCTCTCGGCAAGCCTGCAGTTATGGACTGGGCCGAAATTAGGACGGCCGTTGGCAGGCGTCAAGAAGCACCCCCGGAACCACTCCAGAAGAACGGAGACCGGCCGATGGCTCTCACGGTCGGAGTGATCGGCCCCGACGACCTCGTGCACAAGGTGATCGCGGTCGGCGACCCGGCCGGAGCGGTCCGGCTGGTGGCCCTTCCGTACCGGCACGAGGACGAGACCCTCGAGGTGGTCGCCAAAGCACGGTCGGAGGTCGACGCTCTTCTCTTCACGGGCGTCGTACCGCATACGCTCGCCACGGCCGCGGGCCTGGTCGACCTGCCCGCGATGTACGTGCCGTACAACGGCGCGACCCTGCTGCGCGCGCTCGTCGAACTGCTCCGCCTCGGCCATGACGTCTCCCGTATCTCCATCGACACGCTGCGCCGCAGTGAGGTCATGGAGACGCTCACCGAGGCCAAGCTCCCCACCGAGCATGTGCATGTACTGCCGTACCGGCCGGGACTGACCTCGCGGGACCTGGCCGACTTCCATCTCGCCGCGCGCGACGAGAAGGAGACCCGGGTCGCCATCACCTGTCTCGGCTCGGCCTTCCAACTGCTCGACCACGAGATGCACGCCGTACGTCTGGCGCCGTCCCGGCACTCCATACGCTCCACGCTCCTGGCCCTGACGCTCGCCACCGCGGGACAGCACAGCGGAGACGCGCAGGTCGCTCTCGGCATCATCGATCTCCCGGCGGCCGACCAGGAGCTGGCGGCGGATCTGCGGGTGCTGGGCGGCAGCCTCGTCGACCTGCCCGACGGGCAGCGGCTGGTCGTCACCACGCGCGGAGTGCTGGAGACGGTGAGCGAGCAGTTCACCCGGCTGCCGTTCCTCGACGACCTGGCGGCCCGGCACGGCACCGCGCATGTGGGCTTCGGTCTCGGCCGTACCGCCGCGGAGGCCGAGTCGCTGGCCAGGCGCGCGGTCAAACGGGCCCGTTCGGCGGGCGCGGTGGCCGGAGTCGTCTCGATGGCCGACGACGTCGACATCGTGATCGACGGCCAACGGTCCGCGGACGCGCCGCCCGGACCGCCGGCGGGCCCGGAGAGCACGGTGACGCTCGCCCGCCGCGTCGGACTGAACCCGGGGACGCTGGACCGGCTGCGCGAACTGGCCGGCCGGGACCCGGAGTCGGGCATCACCGCGCACCGCGTGGCCGAGCACCTCTCCGTCCAGCAGCGCACGGCCCGCCGCATCCTCAAACGTCTTGAACGGGCGGGCCTGGCCGTCCCCACGGCCGACCGGCAGCAGGGCCAGACCGGCCGCCCCCCGATCGTCTACCGCGTACGCATCTGAGCCCGGTTTTACGGTCCGGGCCGTAAGTCGAAGGAGCCGCGCGTGAAGATCGCCTCGATCAACACCCGTGTCGTCAGGGCCCCTTACCGGCGCCCGTTCGTCATCAGCAGCGGAACCAGCCCCGAACTCATCAGCCTGGTTGTCGAAGTACGTACCGCCGACGGCGACTACGGCCTCGGTGAGGCCTCTCCGATGACCGCCTACACCGGCGAGACCCTCGCCGGACTCGAAGCGGCCCTCACCGAGCACGCCGCACCCGCGCTCATCGGCCGCGACCCCCGCGACCTGGCGGGAGCGCACGCCGCCATGGACACCGCCATCCGCGGCCAGCACCTCGCCAAGGCGGCCCTCGACATCGCGCTGCACGACGTGGCGGCGCGGGCGGCGGGCTGGCCCGTGCACCTGCTGCTCGGCGGCTGCGCCCGCCCGCGCGTCCCCACCACCTGGGTGGTGGGCCTCGGCACGGTCGAGGAGATGGCGGAGGAGGCGACCGTGTACGCCGCGAAGGGCTTCACCCACATCAAGGTCAAGGGCGGCGAGGACCCGGAGCTCGACGAGCAACTGGTCCGTTCCGTGCGCAAGACGGTCCCGGACTCCGTCGAGCTCTCCCTGGACGCCAACGAGGGCTACGACCCCGGCACCGCGGCCAGGACGGTGGCCCGGCTGGCCGACGCCGGCCTCGACCTGGTCGAACAGCCGCTGCCCCGCTGGGACTTGGCCGGCATGGCCGCGCTGCGCAGCAGTGGCGGTGTGCGCGTGATGGCCGACGAGAGCATGCAGTCGCTGCACGACGCCCTGGCGATCGTCCGCGGCGGCGCCGCCGATGTCCTCAACATCAAGATCCTCAAGGTGGGCGGGCTCCACCGGGCCCGGCAGGTCGCCGCGCTCGCCGAGTCCGCGGGCCTCGCCGTGAAGATCGGCACCATGCCGGAACTGGGTGTCGCCACACTGGCCGCCGCCCATCTGGCCGCCGCACTTCCGCATGCCACGGTTCCGGCGGATCTGGTGGGGCCGCTGCTGGTGGACGCGGAGCCGCTGGCTCCTACGGCGTTTGCGGGAGTGGGGGACACGGGGTGGATGGACGTGCCGGTGGGGCCGGGTCTGGGCCACGACCTGTAACGCCTGCGGCGGTCCTTCCCCAGCCGGACGGGCTCACTTTGAGCCCCGCCGGCGATTGAGGCGCGGGGTCCGGGGCGGAGAGCCCACCCCGCGGCGGAGCCGCACATCGGCGCCGCGGGAAAGGGCGGGCGGGGGAACAGGCCCGCCGCAGGCGTCGACCCACCCCCGACGGTTGCTATCGCAGGTGGTCCGCGGCCGACACCACCGGCCCCACCCGCCTCGCCAGCGTTCCCACCGGACCCGTCGGCGTCTCCAGCGCCACCAGGTCCCGCATCGCCCCCGCCGTTTCCTCATCCGTCGCCGCCGTCGCCACCAGCAGCGCGATGAGATGGTCGACCAGCCAGTCGCGCAGCTCATCGGCCGACGGCTGCTTGCCCTCGTCCAGCCAGATCAGCGACGCCGCCTCGACGGCCGCGATCCAGGTGCGCACCATCAGCCGCAGCCTCAGTCCGGGACGGGCCACCCCGAGATGGACGAGGACATGCTCCGCCGCGGCCCGCCGCACCTCGTCGACGATCGCGGTCGTACGGGACGTCTCGGCGACGCTGCCGCCGCGCAGGAGTGCGCTGAACCCGGCGTCGTGCTCGTCGACGAAGACGAGATAGCGGTCGAGCACCCGGGAGAGCCGCTCGGTCGGCGGACCGGCGGGCAGCTCGGCGAAGCACTGCTCCAGCTGGTCCGCGGCGGACCGCAGTGCCGTCTCGTACAACTGCTGCTTGCCGCCGGGGAAGTAGCGGTAGACGAGGGGCCGGGACACACCGGCCGCCTCCGCCACGTCGTCGAGCGAGATCTCGTCCGGCGGCCGGTGCGCGAAGAGCGTGAGGGCGGCGGCGAGAAGCTGCTTACGGCGCTCCTCGACGCTGAGCCGTCGGTACGCACGGGTCGCTGGAGCGGGACTGGTCATGCTCCGCAGCGTAACCGCACTGTTCGCCACCGTACGGGCCGGCGACGAGTATCACGCCAGCAGGCCGGACGCCTTCCACAGCCGTCGGCCGGGCCCCCGCAGCACCCCGATGTCGTCCAGGAAGTCGGTGAGCCGCTTCGCGCCCGACTGCATCACCTCGCGCCGGTGTCCGCTCGCCTTCACCTGCGCGACCGCCTCGCGCCGGTCCAGGCCGATGTTCGTGTACACCTGCGGATTGACGAAGCAGACGGAGAAGACCCGCGCCGCCTCTCCGCTGCTGATCCGGGTGACCTCCTGCTCCCAGCGCGGCGCGGTCACCATCTGGCGCCGCAACTCCTCGCGGGCGTACCGCACGTGCCGTGCCTCCTCCACCACATGGATACGGGTGACGCCGCGCACCAGCGTCTGCACGCGCTCGTCCGGGAAGGTCAGCCGCTGCATCCAGTCGAGGATCTCCTCGCCGAGCAGCGTCGCCGCGAACGAACCGGGCGTGGTCGAGACGGTCTTCAGCACGCGTGCCAGATTGTGGTACATCCGCGGTACCGGATAGGCGGGCGCCCCGCTCTTCTGGATCATCCTGGCGAACATCATCGAGTGCCGGCACTCGTCCGCGATCTCGGTGAGCGCGTAGCGCACATGGTTGCTGGTCACGGACTTGTCGTAGATGTGGCGCACCAGCAACTGCATCAGGATGATCTCGAACCAGATGCCGAGCGAGGCGAGCGACGCGCCCTCGTGCCTGGCCAGTTCCAGCCGCTGTTCCTCGGACATCTTGTGCCAGAGCGGGGTGTCGTAGAGGGAGAGCAGCTCCGGCGGCCAGAACCACTTGCCCTCCTCGATGGGAGACTCCCAGTCGAGCTCCTTGTCGGGGTCGAAGGAGTGCTTGGCGGAGGACTCGAGCAGCCGCTCGGCGACCTGTTCGCGGTCCCGGAGCGGGCCGAGTGCGTCGCGGAGCAGCTGCACATCGCGTTCGGTCACGGTCGTCATGGCGGAGGGCACCTCACGAGTCGGCATCGGGTCCGGGAATTGCCCCCGGGCAGGCCGAGGCCCGGGGCACGCCTTATGAGACTCCATGTCAGCAAGGTCGTCAATCCCTTGCGCGCGACTTGTTGACTCTTCGTCTACCAACGTGTGAGCCTGCCAACTGTCCTTGGTTGTCACGGGATATGAGGCGAAGGAGCCGTCAGTGTCGACGCACGATCGCTATACACGCGCCCCGGAACACTCCCTCTGGCAGGTCCCGGCCTCAGGCGCGGCCCGCTTCAGCTGGGAGTACGAGGACGGCCGCGACCGTCTCCTCGCCCTGTACCAGAAGGGCAAGGACAAGCAGTGGGACGGCGCCAAGCGCATCGACTGGGACCTGGAGGTCGATCCGTACGATCCGCTGGGCACCCCCGACGAGGCGCTCACGCTCTACGGCTCCCGCCACTGGGCGAAGCTCACCGAGAAGGACAAGGGCGAGCTGCGCAAGCACTACACCTCCTGGCAGTTCAGCCAGTTCCTGCACGGCGAGCAGGGCGCGATGGTGTGCGCGGCGAGGATCGTGGAATCGGTCCCGGATCTGGACGCGAAGTTCTACTCCGCCACCCAGACCATGGACGAGGCCCGGCACGCCGAGATCTACAGCCGCTTCCTGCACGAGAAGATCGGGATGCTCTACCCGATCAACGACAACCTCCAGGGCCTGCTCGGCGACACCCTGCGCGACTCCCGCTGGGACATGCCGTACCTCGGCATGCAGGTCCTCATCGAGGGCCTCGCGCTCGCGGCGTTCGGCCTGCTGCGCGACACCACGGACAAGCCGCTGCCCAAGCAGATCCTCGCGTACATCATGCAGGACGAGGCCCGCCATGTGGCCTTCGGGCGGATGGCGCTGCGCGACTACTACAAGGAGCTCAGCGACGCGGAGCTGCGTGAGCGCGAGGAGTTCGTCATCGAGGGCTGCTACCTGATGCGCGACCGGCTGAGCGGAGTGGAGGTCCTGGAGAACTTCGGCATCCCCAAGCAGGAGGCGGCCGAGCTGTCCGAGCAGTCCGAATACCTGCAGCTGTTCCGGAAGTTGCTGTTCAGCCGGATCGTGCCGTGCGTCAAGGACATCGGGCTGTGGGGCGAGCGGCTGCAGAAGGCCTATCTGGACATGGGCGTCTTCGAGATGGGCGACGCCAACCTCGACCTGCTGATGTCCCAGGACGAGGAGATCGCCGAACAGCTCGACCGCGAGCGCTTCGCGGCGGAGGAGCAGGCACGGGTGTCCGAGGTCGAGGAGGCGATCGCGGACGGCGCGCCCTCCTAAGCCGGCGGGCCCAGGAGGGATCGCGGACGGCGCGCAGCCCGCCTAGTCCGCCTAGCCCTCCTAGGCCGGCGGGCCCAGGAACCGGCGCCCCAGCGCGGCCACCGCCGTCGGCTCCTCGAGCAGCGTGGCGTGCGTGGCGTCGATGTCCTCGACCGTCGCCGTGGGGCGCTCGTCCGCGAGCCGCGCCAGCTCCTGGTCGAGGCCCTTGGCATACGCCTCCAGCAGCTCGTCGAACCATTCCATGCCGGGCATCGGCGGCTGCGACCGCAGGGCCAGGACCACCACCAGCAGCGGGCACGGCACGCGGTGCAGCTGGTCAACGCCGGAGAGCGGTTCACTCACTGGAGGGGCGTTCCGGCGTTCCCGCTGGGTACGCTGGCTGTGCCAGGCAGACTCCGTCGCATGGGAGCCATCATGAGCGCCGCACGCGAGTACGGGCTGGACGAGCAGTACGAGTGGGCCCGTCCGCCGGTCGGCGGTTGGACGGCGGATGACCTCGACAAGCTTCCGAATCTTCCTCCGCACACGGAGCTGATCGACGGGAGCCTCGTCTTCATGAGTCCGCAGACCCACTTCCACATGGCCACCCTGCGCCTGCTGGAGAACGCCCTGCTGGACCATGCGCCTGAGGACCTCGACGTCATCCGTGAGATGACTACCAAACTCGCCAAGCGGGATCGGCCTGAGCCTGACCTGATGGTGGTTTCCGGGAGCGCAACCACCGGCCCGCGGCAGACCTGCTACGACCCTGACGACGTCCTCCTGGCAGTCGAGATCGTCTCCGCCGACTCTGTAGAACGTGACCGTGAGGTCAAGCCCCACAAGTACGCCAGGGCAGGCATCCGGCACTTCTGGCGGGTCGAGGAGGACGGCGGGCTTCCTGTCGTCTACGTCTACCAGCTCGACCCCGCCACGGGCACCTACGCAGTAGCCGGCGTCCACCACAAGCAGCTGAAGCTGGACCTCCCGTTCCCCGTCGACGTCGACCTCACCGCCGTCAACCGCCGTCGACTCAGGGGCACCACTCCCGGGGGCGCGGGGCCCGAGGCCGGCTGATCACTCCGCTCCCGGCGGGAACGACGTCCGCAGCGTGAACGCGTGCGGCGTCGGCCCGTGCTCGCGTATGTGCAGCAGGCGCCTCTCCGCCTCCTCCACCGTCGGGCGGTGGCCGGGCTCCACCCACCACAGGGTGGTCATGATCTCCTGCATCCGCTCGAACCACTCGTAGCGGCGGCCCAGCAGCTCCCGGTGCTGTCCCTGGTACATGAACGCCGTCAGCGCATGGGTGTCCCGCCACACCGACATGTTCACGATCAGCCACTCGTCCCCGAACACCGGCACGTCCGTGGCATTGCCGGTGTCGCTCTTCAGCCGCCAGATGAAGCCGTCCGCCGCGTCCGCGACCGCGTTCACCGGCTCGAGGCCGTCGACGAAATCCTTCAACTCCGGGGAATCCAGCGGGAATTTGAGTCGGGCTATGTTCACCTGGGCGAGTTCGAAGGTCATGGGCGCACGATAATCGTGCCCTGCTCCGCCGCCACCGCCATTTCGAGGAGCGAGACGTCCGCGCCGCGCGCCGCCACCAGCTGCAGGCCGACCGGGCAGCCGTCGCTCGTGAAGCCGGCCGGGATGCTGGCCGCCGGATGGCCGCTGAGATTGAACGCCCAGGTCAGTGCGGTGGAGTAGAGCTCGCCAGGGCCGTCGTGGCCATGCGGGCGGTTCGGGGTCGCCGGAGTGAGCAGCAGCTCGGTGTCCGCGAAGAGCGCATCGAGCCGGCGGTCGTTCTCGCCGCGCACCGCCGCCCCCGCCGAAGGCTCCCCGCGCCGCACCGCCTGCCAGGCCCCCCGCGGGTCGAGCAGGGCGAGCGGCCGCTCGTCGAGGCGTACGATTCCGGCCGCCGCCAGTCGTTCCGCCGCCGCCCGCGCCACCGACTCCACCTCAGGTTCCGTCCGCGCGAAGCCCAGGTCCGCGGACCAGCGCGCCCGTACCGGCAACTCCACCCGCACGTCCTCGTACCCGTCGAGCACACAGCGCAGATACGCCCGCGCGTCCGCCGCCGAACGGGTCAGCACGCCCGCCGAGGCCAGACCCGTCCGGTCCGGGGACGGCAGCAGTCCGTTCGTCGTCTTCAGGCCGAACACCCCGCACCACGCCGCCGGGATCCGCACCGACCCGGCCCCGTCGCTGCCGGTGGCGAGCCCCACCATCCCCGCCGCGACCGCCACCGCCGAGCCCGCCGATGAACCGCCCGGCGTACGGTCCGCACGCCACGGGTTGACCGTACGGCCGTGGGCGCCGAGACCCCAGGTCTGCCAGTACGTGCCGGGGCCCGGCACCGCCGTCGAGCCGACCGCCACCGCGCCGGCCGCGATCAGCCGCCGGGCCGCGTACGAATGGATGCCGGACGGTCCCTTGACCGCGAACGGGCGTCCGGCCAGCGGGAGTTCGGGGCCCACCTCGCGCGCGAGCGCCTGCTCGGGCCACACCTCGACGAAGGCGCACAGGCCAGGGTCCAGCCGCGCGATCCGCTCCAGCGCTTCCACCACCGTCATGGGATCAGTCTCGCAGCGCCGCCTCCATCACCGCCCGGGCGATCGGCGCCGCGCTGCCACCGCCGCTGATCTCGCCGCGCACCGCTGCTGCCTCCTCGACGACCACCGCGACCGCGACCGCCGGCCGGGCCGCGCGGTCCCCCTGCGCCCAGGAGATGAACCAGGCGTACGGCGTACCGGAGTTCCCCATGCCGTGCTGTGCCGTACCGGTCTTGCCGCCGACCCTCGCCCCGTCGATCCCGGCCTTCGCGCCGGTGCCTTCCTCGACGGCATCGACCATCAGCTGCTGGAGCTGCTGCGCCGTCGAGGGGCTCATCGCCCGGTGGTACGACTTCCGGCTGTGCCGGGAGACGGTGTGGCCGTCCGACGTGGTCACCCGGTCCACCAGAAAGGGACGTCTGATGTCGCCGCCATTGGCGACCGCGGCCGCGACCATCGCCATCTGCAGCGGCGTTGCCGCGGTGTCGAACTGCCCGATCGAGGAGAGCGCCAGCTGGTCGACGGTCATCCGGCTGTCGAAGTTGGACGCGGCCACACCTGAGGGAATCGTCAGCCCGCGGTCGTTGAAGCCGAACCTGTCGACCACGTCCAGCATTCCGGGCATTCCGACCTGCACTCCGAGATGTGCCATCACGGTGTTGCACGACCACTGGATGGCGTACGCGAGCGAGGCGTTGCCGCAGCCCTTCGCCTCATTGGGGAGCGTGGTCGAGGTGCCGGGCAGGACATACGGATCGGGCGTGCCGGTCGGCGCGTCGACGTCGGTGACCACGCCGGCCTCCAGCGCGGCCGCGGCCGTCACGATCTTGAAGGCGGACCCCGGCGGATAGGTCTGCCGGATGGCCCGGTTGAGCATCGGCTGGACACTCGAGCCGTTGAGCCTGGTCCAGGCGTCGGTGACCTGCTTCCCGGTTCCCGAGAGCAGACCGGGGTCGTACGAAGGGCTGCTGACCAGTGCGAGGATCCTGCCGGTCGACGGCTCGATCGCCGCGACCGCGCCCCTTCTGTTGTTGAGGCCGCTGAACGCGGCCTGCTGCATCGAGGGCTTGATGGTGGTGACGACATTGCCGCCGGGGCGCTGCGTGCGGCTGAGGTCGTTCCAGAACGGGATCCGGGTGAGCAGCGAGGACGCACCGGAGAGGATGGAGTCCTCGGCGTTCTCGATGAGCGAGGTGCCGTACGTCTGCGAGGCGTAACCGGTGACGGGTGCGTACAACGGCCCCTGTGGGTAGGTGCGTTCGTAGCGCAGCTGCTCGCCGGTGTCCTGGGAGCCGGTGACCGGTCCGCCGCCGGCCAGGATGTCGCCGCGCGGCTCGTCGTAACGGTCGATGACCAGTCGGCGGTTGGCCGGATTCTTGTCGAGCGACGTGGCCTCGATGACCTGCACGCGAGCCGCGTTGACCAGCAGTGCGACCAGGAGCAGCAGACACAGGACGGCGGCCCGCCGGATGTAGCGGATCACCGCTCGACCTCCAGGACCGGTGCGACGACACCTGGTTCGACCGGCTCGGGCTGCGGTGTGCGGGCCGAGTCGCTGACCCGGATGAGCAGCGCCACGATGACCCAGTTGGTGACCACGGACGAACCGCCCTGCGCGAGGAAGGGCATCGCCATCCCGGTGAGCGGGATCAGTCCCATCACGCCGCCCGCGATGACGAAGACCTGGAGCGCGAGGATCGAGGCGAAGCCGATGGCGAGCAGCCGTCCGAAGAGGTCGCGCAGTGCCAGTCCGGCGCGGTAGCCGCGGGCCACCATCAGCGCGTACAGCATGAAGACCGCGGTCAGGCCGACCAGGCCGAGCTCCTCCCCCGCGGTGGCGAGGATGAAGTCGGACTTGGCGGCGAAGCCGATGAGGATGGAGTGGCCGAGTCCCAGCCCGGCGCCGAGCATCCCGCCGGCGGCGAAGGCGAAGAGTGACTGGGCGAGCTGGCCCGGGCCCTCGCCGGCGTCGATGGAGGCGAAGGGGTCGAGCCAGTCCTCGACCCGGCTGTGGACATGCGGTTCGAAGGAGCCGACGGCGACTGCGCCGGCCGCGGCGAGCAGCAGCCCGACGGCGATCCAGCCGGTCCGGCCCGTCGCCACGTACAGCATGATCACGAAGAGCCCGAAGAAGAGCAGTGAGGTGCCGAGGTCCCGCTCGAGCACCAGAACGCCGACGCTGAGCAGCCAGATCGCGACGATGGGGCCGAGTACGCGGCCGGTGGGCAGCTGGAGCTTCCAGATTCTGCGGCCGGTGTACGCAAGGGCGTTGTGGTTGGCGGCGAGATACGAGGCGAAGAAGACGGCGAGCAGGATCTTGGCGAACTCGCCCGGCTGGAAGGAGAGTCCGCCGATCCGGATCCAGATCTTGGCGCCGTTCACGGCGGGAAAGAGGATCGGTACGAGCATCAGCACAAGGGCAGCGACGACCGAGAGATACGCGTACCGCCGCAGAATCCTGTGGTCGCGCAGGAAGACGACGACGGCGATGAACAGGGCGACGCCGAGCGTGGACCAGATCAGCTGGGTGGGCGCGGCCGCGTTGCTCGGGGTCTCCAGGTCGAGACGGTAGATGAGCGCCAGGCCGAGGCCGTTGAGGAGGACCGCGATGGGGAGGAACAGCGGGTCGGCGTACGGGGCGCGGTAGCGGACGGCGAGGTGGGCCAGGAGGGCCAGCACGCCGAGGCCCGCTCCGTAGTGCGCGGCGTCCGGCGGCACGGCGCCGCTCTTCGTCAGGCCCACGTCGATATAGCCGTAGACGGAGATGAGGACGGCGCAGACGAGGAGCGAGAGCTCGACACCCCGCCGCTTGGGGAGGCGTAGATCGGGCGGGGGAGCGTCCGCCGTCGTTGCGGTCATGCCACGCAACGTAGCAAGACGCAAGCCTTATGTCCCTTTATGTCATAGGGCGTCGAGGAAGAGTGTGCGGAAGAGTCGACGGAGCGTCAGCGTGTGGATACCAGCGGGGCACAGAGCCGATGTTGGCGACGCGTCACTCCGCGCACGGCTGAGCGGCGGCTTCGCCGTCGCTCACGAACTGTATGTACTCGGGAAGCGTGAGCCGGGCGACCGCACCGCCCTCCGGCGCGTTCAGGAAGCGCAGCTCCGCGCCGATCACCGCCGACTGCCCGACCGCGATGGTCAGTCCGAGCCCGTGCCCCTTGCTGCCGCCGTCCGTACGGAACCGCTGCGGCCCGTGCTCCAGCAGATACTCCGGATAGCCCGCCCCGTGATCGCCGACCGTCACCACCCCGCCGTCCACGGTCAGCACCACCGGCGGCTGCCCGTGGTTGTGGGCGTTGGCGACGAGATTGCCGAGCACCCGCTCGAGACGCCGCTTGTCGGTCTCGACCGTCGCATCGCGTACGACCCGTACCTCCGTGTCCGTCGCGGAGGCCCGCACCACCCGCTCGGCCAGATGCGCCAGCTCGTGCACGTCCAGGTCCACCGTCTCGCTGCCCGCGTCCAGCCGGGAGATCTCCAGCAGATCCTCGGTCAGTGAACGCATCGCCCGGACCCGGTCCCGTACCAGCTCGGCCGGGCGGCCCTCCGGCAGCAGCTCGGCCGCGGCGGACAGTCCGGTCAGCGGAGTGCGCAGCTCGTGCGCCACATCGGCGGTGAAGCGCTGCTCGCTCAGCAGCTTGCCCTGCAGGGACGATGCCATGGTGTCCAGGGCGCCGGAGACCGTGGCCACCTCGTCCTGGGGGCGCGAAGGGTCCTTGGTACGTGGGTCGTTGACGCGGGCGTCCAGATCGCCGGCGCTGATCCTCCGCGCCACCTGCGCGGTCAGATGCAGCCGCCGCGTGACCCGGGTGACGGCGAAGGCGCCCACCAGCAAGGTCGCGCCGATCGCCAGCACCGACGAGCCGACGATCGCCTGGTCGAGACCGGTGATCGTGTCGGCGCTGAGGGTGTAGTCGACCTGGACGGCGATTGCCCGGCCGTCGGCGGGCCCCGCCGCCCACATGGTGGGGCGGCCCCGGAAGTCGGCGACCATCGTGCCGCGCTTCCCGGCGACGGCGAGCTCACGCAGCGACGGGGGCAGGCCCGGCGGATCCACGCCCGCGTGCGGGCGCATCGGCTCGCCCGCCTCGTAGGCCCGTGTCACGTCGACCAGCCGGCCGAGAGCCTTCTCCCGCGCCTGATCCACCGTCTGCCGGGTCACCGCGACATGCACCAGCGCACCCAGCATCGCGGCGAGTGCGCAGCACATCACGGTGATGAAGACCGCGGCCTTCCAGGTGAGGGTCGCGGCCCAGCGCGGCAGCCGCAGCCGTCTCACGACGCGCCCGCCGAGGCCTTGTGCGCGGGGGAGCGGGGCGGCTTGACCCGTACGATCTCGTCGCTGGCGGGAAGCATCGCACCCTGCTGGCCGTCCCAGGACCATGCGGTCCGGTACTCGTATCCGGGGATGCCGGCCGAGACCGACCGCAGGATCACGTCACGGCCCGCGAGATTCACGCTGACAAGCTGGTCCGAGGTGGACATGATCCGGGTCAGCCCGCCCTTGGCGGGCATGTAGCAGCGCACCGACGTCTGCTGCTCGGGCATCCTGATGCCGACGATCAGCTCCTCCCGGCCGTCACCGGTCAGATCGCGGTAGTACGGCTTGAGCACCGGGCAGTACTTCGGCTTGTCCTTGCAGGTGTGGAGTTTCGCGACGGTCTCCTGGTAGCGCCCGTCCATACCGGCGTACTCGTCGGGGTAGGCGTCGGCCTCGGCCTGCACCACGGCGACCGGGTCCAGGGCGCGGACGCCGTCGCCGTCGCCCGGCACCTTGATACCGGGGACGCGCTCCGTGTCCGTCTCGCCGAAGTCGTTGGGAGGTGCGGTGACGGGCGGCAGATCGGGCCAGAGGCGGACCGGGCCGATGGCCGTGGGGGTCGCGCCCGCGCTCTTGATCCGGCCCTCGTTGCCGCAGCCGGACAGCACCGCGGCCGCGGTCGCCGTCAGCAGCACCGCGTACGTCGCGTACCTCAGGCGGTGCGAGCTCGGGCTCAAGGGTCTCCTAGCGGGGGCGTTCGGCCGTGTCGTCATGCGTCACCAGGACGGATACCCCCTTTCCCGCCCGGGGTGACGCTACCGGGGGACCAGCAGGCCTGCTCAGGCCGGTCCACCCGGCGGCGCCGGGCGCGGTGGGGCCGCGGCCAGCCGCGAGCATTGCGACGTTGCCGCGGGTGGTGATGTCCTCCGCACACGCCGGGCTGCCGCCCCGTCCGCCCCGAACCTCGCTGCCCCGGTCCGCCGCTGCCCCCGTGCGCCGCTGCCCTCGTCCGCCCCGATCTCGCTGCCTGCCTGCCTGCCTCCCGGCCCGGCGTCAGTGCTGGTACGGCTGCTGTCCGGGCTGCTGCTGCGGCTGCCCGTACGCCTGACCGCCCTGCGCGCCCGCGCTCTGGACCTGCAGCTGCTCCGCCGTCTCCTTGCTCACGCTCGCCTCCGCGCCGCAGAACGTGCACTGCGTCGCGTACTTCGTGGAGAACGGGAACAGCGGCACGAAGAACAGCGTGAATTTCGTGACGCGCTTCCTGAGCGTGTGCGCGGACGGGTTGCCGCATTGCCCGCACACCAGCGTCAGTATCGCCAGCTGGTAGAGGTATCCCCTGGTGCCAAAGATGATCATGCTGTTCCCTCCGTGGACAGTGCCTGCCGGCACAGGGCCAGCAGTTTCTCGTCAGTAAAGATGTCATGACTGCCGTATCCGCCGTCGATCGCGTTATGACGTCTTGCGGATCCCAGCTCGCCGCGGAGTATTCGCTCGGCGCCCTCCACCCCGTCGGCCGTCAGCTCCGCCAGGCATTCGGCCGTCGGCACGCGGGTGTGCGCCTGCCCCTCCCAGGCCGCCAGCAGCACCGGCCACGGGCGCTCCGGATTTCGCGTCACGCGCCACAGCGCGATCGCCGCGTCCACCCGGGTCCATGGCTCGGCCGCCCGCAGCAGTTCACCCAGCGCCGGAGCGGCCTCGGCGGCCGCCGCCCCCAGCGTGCCGAGCACCGTCGCCGCCGAGCGCCGGGCCGCGGAGTCCCGCTCCGACAGTGCCGCGCGCAGCACCGGCAGTACGGTCCCGGCGTCGCCCTCGATCGCCCACAGCGCGCCGGCGGTCCGCGCCGAGAGGACCGCCGAGCAGCCGCCGCGGCCCAGCATCGCGCGTAGATCCGGCACGGCTTCGACTGCCGCCGGCCCGAAGGCGGTGAGCGCCCGCAGCGCCGACTCGGTCACCCACTCCTTGCGGTACTCCGGCGCTCCCCGAAGTATGCGCAGCACCTCGGGCACCGCATCGGCGGCCCGCAGCGCGGTGAGTCCGTACAGCAGTGGTCCCGCCCGGTCGTAGAGCCGGGCGTCCAGCTCCAACTCGCCGAGGCGTTGGCGCAGCGCGGGCACGAGCGGTGCTGCGGCCGCCCCCAGGTGGTCGAGCGCGTACGCCAGATCGTTCGGCGCCTCGGGGCGCTCCAGCGCCCGCGCGAGCACCGGCACCGCGCGCCGGTCGCCCGCCCGTGCCAGCGCGGTGACCGCGCTGCCGAGGGTCGGCGGCCCGCCCGCCCACTCCCGCACCCAGGTCGCGGGGTCCGCGGCGACCCGGTCCGCCAGTGCGTCCGCGGCGGGCCCGGCGAGCGAGAACAGCTCCTCCAGCGCGTCGGCGGCCGCCTCGGCCAGCCGTGGCTCCGGGTCGCCGAGCTGCTCCCCGATCAGACCGACCAGCTCCTCGTACGCACCGCGCCAGGTCCGCAGCAGCCCGCTGCTCATCCGTACGGCGTCGATCCGCTGCCCCCAGTCGGGGCTGCACAGCTGATCGGTCAGCAGCGCTGTCCGGTCGTCGACGCGATCGCCGAGACCGGAGTGCAGCGTACGGAGCAGATCCGCGGTCCAGGGGGCGTGGCGGCCCGCCGTATCCGCCTCGTGGCGCTCGCGCAGCTGCCCGATGAGCGTCGGCGTCGACGGCCGCTCGGCGGCCTGCGCCGTCACCACCGGCTCGGCGCGCAGCTCGCGCAGCAGGCCGGCCACGCTCGGTACGACACCGGTGGGCAGCTCCCCCGGCGCGCAGCGGGCGAGCTGCGCCAGCGCGGCCAAGCGCAGCCCCGGGCCGTACGACACCCGGGTCAGACCGGAGAGCCATTGCACCACCTCGGGCGCCAGATACTCGTGCCGCAGCGCTATCCGGCCCGCGGCCTCGACGCAGGCGAACCGCACTTCCGCGTCGGGCTCCACGCCCAGCCGGTCCCGCAGCAGACCGAGCACGAGCTCGGGATCGTCGTGCAGCGTGGCGAGCGCGAGCGGCGCGGCGAGCCGCACCCCGCGGTCGTCGGCGTCGACCAGCCCCAGGAAGGCGTCGGCGCCGGCGGTCACGGCCGACGCGGCCATCGCGTAGTTCGCGGCGTACTCGAACTCCTCGTCCTCCGGGTCCAGTTCGTCGTCGCCGTCCAGATCGATGCCGCCGATGCTGGTCAGCAACTCGACGATGCCGCCCCGGTCCTGGACGGCTGGATTCGCCACGAGCTCGAGAAGGAACGGGATGCAGGCGAGCGTCGAGTCGTACACATCGCCCTGGTGGTGCACCGCCCCGTACATCCCGTCGAGCGCCGTCTCGCGCTCCGCCGGGTCCGCGGAAGCCAGTCCGCGCAGCATTTGCGGCACATCGTCCGCCGGGCCGTAGGCATGCCCCAGTGCGGCCCACTCGACCTCGTCGATCCCCCCGAACACGCTTGCCCCCTCCCAAGAACTGTGCGCTTGGGGAGAGTGTGCACCACAGCTCGGACATCGCGGGGTTATTGCCCCGAAGGCACGTGGGCTGTTCCCATGGTCGGGGGGTGGTGGCATGACGGGACTGCGCGTCACACCAGCACGCAGGCAGGGCCGGGACCGGCTGTACGTCAGCCTGCCGAACGGCCGGAGCATCGCCTGGTACGACCGGGACACCGGCCGGGTCAGCCTGGTCTCCGACCGCCACCGCGCCGATGTGCTGGCAGCCCTCGCCCCGTATCTCACCGACGGTGTGACCGTCGGTCCGCCGCCCGTCCCCACGTCCGCCGACCTCGCCAGGCTGTCTCTGCACCCCGACGACGACCTGGCCCCCAACCGCCCCGGCGAGGCGCTGCACGCCGAACTGGACCATCTCCCCGCCGGGCACCGTTTCCGCCAGGATCCGCGCCGCGCCGAACTCGCCGCGCAGCAGCTGCTGGGCGGCGAGTTCGACCGGCTGGAGGGCGCGGGCTGGCGGATCCTGCACTCGGTTCCGCTGCCCGGCACCGAGCACATCGACCATCTCGTCATCGGGCCCGCCGGGGTGCTGGCCGTGCACACGCTCCAGGCCCGCCGGCTGCGGGTGCGGATCGCCGACCCGATGGTCCGGGTCGGCCGCGGCGAGCCGGTTCCACAGCTGCGCCTGGCCCGCCGCCGGGCCGAGCGCGCCGCGCTCGCACTGACGGCCGTGGTACGCCCGGTGCTCGCCGTGGTCGGAGCGGCGCGGCTGGACGTGGTGCCCGCACCGCCGGACGTAAGGATTCTGCGGGACGACGAGGTGCCTGCGCTGACCAGGCTCGGCGGCGTACTGAAGCCCGCGGACATCGAGGCGCTGTACGCGACGGCGCGCGACCGCCGCAGCTGGCTGCGCGTCTGACGCTGCGTCGCATCACGCATCACGCATCACGCATCACGCGTCGGCAGTCGGCAGCCAGCAGCGAGTGGTCTGCGGTCAGCGGAGGTTGTCGCCCCAGCCGCCCTGGAGCATGGTCTGGAACGCCCACGTCCCGTCCCGCCTGATCAGGATGTCGGCGTACCGCAGCTGCTGCGTCTGTCCGTCCATGGTCATGGTCATGGTCGAGTCCGTGAAGACGACGGCCATGGCGGGGGAGAGGAAGACGGGCGTACGCGTCGACTCGAAGGTGATGTCGTCACGGCCGTCACCCATCACCTGGCCCATGGTCTCGATGAACTGCTGCCGGTCCCACTGCGCGGAGGCGCCGTTGCCCGCCGAGTCGTCGCTGACCAGGTTGAGCGGGAAGACGGCGAGGTCCGCCATGCGCTCGACCTCGCGCTTGGCGCTGTGTGCGTCGTACGCGGCGAACCACGCCTCGATGCTCGCCAGTTCCCCGGGGGTGGGGGTGTATCCGGTGTCGGGCAGAACGGTCACGCGGTCTCCTCTTCAAGTGTGACTACTTGAGGGAGGTATTCCCGGTCATCGACTAGTCAAACTTGATTAATTCCCTTCCTGGTCCTGGCTCAGGTCCTGATCCAGATCCTGATCCTGAGGGAGCCGCAGCCGCAGCACCGTGGTGACGGTGTGCCGCGTCGTCCCCTGCTCCACCTCGGCCGTCACTCCCGGCTCTACGGTTCGGTACGCGATCTCGCCCACCCCGATCGCCATCGCCGTCCCGGTCTCGCCGGTCGCCCGCCCGTGCAGCGCGACCGCCGCCTGTGCGCGCAGTGCCGAAGCGAGCGGACTCGACACCACCGGGGTGTCGTCGTCCGGCAGTGCCAGCGCCAGCGCGGCCGGCCGCGCCGGAGTACCGGTGAAGCCGACGACCGCCGCGTCGCGCGCATACGTGTGCCGCAGTTTCAGCCACGCGCGCGTGCCGCTCCGATAGGTCTGGTCGAGGCGCTTGACCACCAGCCCCTCGACGCCGATCGCGGGCAGGGTCTCGAACCAGGTGGCCGCCTCCTCGGCGTCCAGGGTCATCGGTACGGCCTGCAGCGGCGGACCGAGCGGGCCGAGCAGCGCGACCAGCCGCGCGCGCCGTTTCTCGTACGCCAGCCGCCGCAGATCCTCGCCCCCTTCGGCGAGCAGATCGAAGGCCGCGTACGAAGCGGGCAGTCGGCGCGCGAGAGTGGGCGCGCGTCCCGGTGTGGCGGCCGCGCGCTTCTGTACGGCGGCGAAGTCCGTACGGCCCTCCGTCCAGACCACCACCTCGCCGTCCAGAACCGTGCCGTCCGGCAACTGCCGTGCCGCATCCTCGAGATCGGGGAAGGCCGAGGTGACGATCCGTCCCGAACGGGCCTGGAGCACCACCTTGCCACCGGCCCGGAAGATCACCATCCGGTGGCCGTCGAACTTCGGCTCGTACGCCAGGCCGTGGCCGCGCGGCAGCACGCTCACCGATTCGGCGAGCGCCACCTTCAGCGGGGGCCTCGGCGCGCTGCTCATGGCAGTGGCCCGGCCCGGTTGAGATTGATGAGCGGGCCGAGCAGATCCCCGTACCGCGCCAGCCGTGGCGAGATGTCGCCGATCCGGAAGTCGAGGTTCTGCTGTGCCTCGACCTCTTCCCAGGTCACTGGCGTGGAGACGGTCGGCTCGGCGCGGGCGCGCAGCGTGTAGGGCGCCGCGGTGGTCTTCGCGGCGGCGTTCTGGCTGTGGTCGACGAAGACCTTCCCGGGCCGCAGGGAGCGGGCCATCCGGTGCAGGATCAGCCCCGGCAGCGCGGCCTCGCCCTCGACGGCCAGGCTCTTCGCGTACGCGGAGACCTTCTCGGAAGGGGTGGGCTCCAGCGGCACGAGGACGTGCAGCCCCTTGGAACCCGAGGTCTTGGCGTACGCGTGCAGTCCGTCCGCGGCCAGCCGCTCGCGCAGCCACAGCGCAACGGCACAGCACTCGACGATCGTCGCGGGCGCGCCCGGATCGAGGTCGAAGACCATACGGTCGGCGACCGCCGGCTCGTCCGCCTGCCACTGGGGGGTATGGAACTCCACGACGAGGTTCGCCGCCCACATCAGCGACGACAGGTCCTGGATGACGACCTGCCGCGCGTTCTTGTCCTCCGAGCGGGGTACGGCGGCGGTGCGTACCCAGGACGGCGTACCGGGTGGCGGGTTCTTGGTGAAGAACAGCTGCCCGTCCGGCCCGTCCGGGTAGCGGAGGAAGGACACCGGACGGTTGGCGAGATGGGCGAGTATCGCGCCCGCCGTGGTGGCGTAGTAGTGCAGGATCTCGCCCTTGGTGGTTCCGGTGGCGGGGTGGATGACCTTCTCCAGGTTGGTGAGCGCCAGGCGTCGCCCCTCCACTTCCGTGATCGGCGTCATACGATGAGAATCCCATGAATCCCAAGATTTCGGATGAAAGGGATGAAACGTGCGATCCATATGGAACGGTGCGATCTCCTTCGGGCTGGTCAGCATCCCCATCAAGCTCGTCAACGCCACCGAGAACCACTCCATCTCGTTCCGGCAGATCCATACCGCCGACGGCGGCCGGATCCGCTACCGCAAGGTCTGCGAGCTGGAGGAGAAGGAAGTGACGGCCGCCGAGATCGGCAAGGCGTACGAGGCCGCCGACGGATCACTCATCCCGATCACCGACGAGGACCTCGCCGCGCTCCCGCTGCCCACGGCGAAGACGATCGAGATCGTCGCCTTCGTGCCGGCGTCGTCGATCGACCCGCTCCAGATGGACGCGGCGTACTACCTGTCGGCCAACGGCATCCCGGCCGCCAAGCCGTACACACTTCTGCGCGAGGCGCTCAAGCGCAGCGAGAAGGTCGCCATCGCCAAATTCGCGCTGCGCGGCCGGGAGCGCCTGGGCATGCTGCGCGTCGTCGACGATGTGATCGCCATGCACGGTCTGCTCTGGCCGGACGAGATCCGCAGCCCGCAGGACGTCGCGCCGGACACCGAGGTGACCGTCCGCGAGGCCGAACTCGACCTGGCCGACGCGCTGATGAACACCCTCGGCGAAGTCGACCTGGACTCGCTGCACGACGACTACCGGGAGGCGGTCGAGGCCATGATCGCGGCCAAGGTGGAGGGTGGCGGCGTGTTGCCCGAGGCGGCGCCGGCGGAGCACGGCCCCGGCAAGGTCATCGACCTGATGGCCGCGCTGGAGAGCAGCGTGCGCGCGGCGAAGGAGGCGCGGGGCGAGGATGGCGGGGAGGTCGCCGAGGTCACTCCGATCAAGGGGCGCAGGCGGGCGGCGGCCGCGCCGAAGTCGGGCGGTGCCGACGCGAAGAAGTCCACGGCGACGGCGGCGAAGAAGACGGCGGCGAAGAAAACGGCGTCCGGTGCCACCAAGTCC
This sequence comes from Streptomyces sp. NPDC060064, assembly GCF_042736455.1. Classification (NCBI taxonomy): domain Bacteria; kingdom Bacillati; phylum Actinomycetota; class Actinomycetes; order Kitasatosporales; family Streptomycetaceae; genus Streptomyces; species Streptomyces sp. NPDC060064. Next base: position 126,231 of record NZ_JBHWWF010000016.1, on the reverse strand, counting down.
ACGGCCACCAAGTCGACGGCGAAGAAGGCGACCGCGACCAAGTCCACGGCGGCCAAGTCGGCGGCGAAGAAGACCACGGCCAAGAAGGCCACCGCGAAGAAGCGCGCCTCGGCTTGATCCCGGTCCGATCCCGGCTCGGGGCCTCGGGCTGAGCCGTCCATGCGTGGCGCGGCTCTGTAGGCGGCGCAGCGCTATGCGCGGCGCAGCAGGGTGTCCATCATGGACTCCAGATAGTCGCCGCGCTCGGCCCCGACGGGGAGGGCCTGCGGTACGGCGTGGCTCAGCTGGGTGTGCCCGAGGTAGCTGGTGTACGCGAGCAGTCCGCGCTGCCGCGCCTGGTCCGGCGGGAAACCCAGTTCCTCGAAGAGGTGCGCCACATAGCCGACTCGACGATCCGTCACCCGCCGCAGCACGACCGCTACTTGGGGGTGGTCGGCGGTGGCGAGCAGGGAGACCTCGAGCGGATCCTCGGCGGCCGAGGCGGTCGCCTGGGCGAAGAGGGTGCGCAGCCGCTTCTCGGGGTCCGGCTCGCACTCCATGGCGGTGATGATCTCCTCGGTGCAGATCTCCTCCCACCGGCTGAGCGCGGCCTCGATCAGCGCTTCCCGGTTGGTGAAGTGCCAGTAGAAGCTGCCCTTGGTCGTCCCGAGCCGGGCGGCCAGCGGCTCCACCGCGACAGCCGCGAGCCCGCGCTCACCGATGGCGGCGAGCGCCGCGTCGGCCCAGTCGCGGGCCGAGAGTCTCTTGCGTCCCGGTCCCCTTGGCTGCCCTGCCTGCTCTGCTCGTGCCATGTCCATACGCTACCGTATGGTGAAACATACGCCACCGTACGGAGGTGCGGGATGCGCACGGTACAAAACGTCCATGACCGCATAGTTCAGGCCTCACCGGAGGTGGTCGGCGCCCTGCTCGACCGCCTCTCCTCCCAGGACGACCCGCTCAGCCCGAGCCCCGTCTGGCCGCCGATCCTCTTCGACGGCCCGCTCGCCGTCGGTGCGAACGGCGGTCACGGCTTCATCCGCTACTCGGTGAGCGCGTACGACCCCGGCAGTGGCATCCGCTTCGACTTCGCCCCGCCGTCCAACGGCTTCCACGCCCTCGCCGTAGAACCACTGGACGCGGACCGCTGCCGCGTCCGCCACGTGCTCGAACAGGAGCAGGGCCTCAGATCATGGCTGCTCTGGACCCTGGTGATCCGCCCGATGCACGACACGATGGTCGAGGAGCTCATCGACAACATCGAGCGCGCCGCATCCCCGTCCGGTCTGCGCCGCCCGTACCGCTGGTCCCGGCGAGCACGTCTGATGCGCCGCATGATCTGGGACCGTCCGACCGCGACGGGCGTGCCGCGTGAGGCCGAACTGGCCCACCAGGCCTTCGCAGCCCCGGACTTCGCGGATGCCTGGCAACTCCCTCTGAACCCGGGCATGCCCCACGACCCCGAGGCCTGGCGCGGCGTCCTCCCTTTTGCGGTCCGGGCGACCGCGTCGAACGAGCTCCTGCTGGGCGAGGACGCGAGCCACTTGGACTTCCGCGCCTCGGTCCTGATCGCCGACGACAAAGTCACGCTCACCACGGTGGTGAAGACCCACAACAGGCGTGGCAGGCTCTACTTCGCGGTGGTCCGCCGCCTCCACCCGTTCATGTCCCGCCTGATGCTCCGCCGCGCTCACCGCCGCCTGGCTTTCGCGGCGCCGCCGGCCTCGGCACGGACGGCGCCGGCGAGGTGACTCGGAGTGCCGGGACGGCTCAGCACCGCGGAGCGTGCACAGCGACGACGTGCCCTTGCGCATCGACCGTGAGGGCGACCCGCTCGACCCTGTTCACCACGGTGAGCACGGCCCACACGACGACCCACAAAAAGCAGGTGACGAGGCTGAGGATGGCGTGCAGCACATGATTCACCGGCTCGCCGCGAACCATGACCGCCTGCGTCTCCGAGCGGGATTCGACGCGCCAGCCGCTGGCGATCCGCTGATTCACCGCCCAGTCGAGGATGAGGCGCCGTCGCGTCTCGTCGGGCGGGCTGTCTTCCGCTCCGAAATAGCCGGGTGGGGGCTGGAGGGGCTCCGCCCACCGGGCCGGCACCTTGCGGGGGTTCATGAGCGCACCTCCAGAGGGAGCCTGCGCCGTGCGTCGACCCGGCCGCCCGCGCGGGCCGACACACGGGACGGGAGCCCAGCGGCCACATAGCCGCCCGAGTGGACCGTCAAGGAGTGACCGCACGCCGGCCGCACTGCCGGGCGCACCGCGTCAGCCGAGTGCCCGCGCCGTCGGAGACCCCGGCGCTTGATGTCCTCCACTGGCCACCATCCGTACCTCTCCTCGGTCACTGATCTCGGCGCGCACGATCCCCGTCTCGTCCTCGTAGATCGGGTATCCGCCCGCTCCCGCTCTCTCGGTGCGCCGGACGATCACGACGTCGTCCTCAACGGCGGACGCCTGAAATATCAGCTCGTACCTTTCCGGGTACTCCATAGGGCCTCCCGACAAGGCTCGGCAGGGGCCTGGAGCGTCGCTCCACGTCTCGCCGCTGCACCTGATCCCCTCCATGGTCGCCCACGCCCGCCCACCGCGCCTCAGGAGCGGCCCGAACCAGCCCGGACCAGCCCGGATCCCGCGACTGCCGCACCCTGCGAGGCTGCCCGCGACACCCGCGACACCCGCGGGCGCCGCGCCCCGCGGCCATATCGGCGTGCGGCACTACTGGCGCGGTGATGGATTGCGGTCTTCGAGAACTCCGCTGCGCCGGGAACACCCGCCGTTGAGCCGTCGAAACAGCCAGCCGTATTCGGGTCGGTAAGCAGCGGAAAGAAATGCGGTCGGGATCATCCTCCTAAAAGCTGATGACAGTTGTGGCCGGAGCCGGGTGGTCAATCCGGGCCGGTCTGCGCACCACCTTCGCGGGCACGCCGGGTTGGCACGGGAACGGTGCGTGTCGGCGTAACCGATCCAAAGGCGCCTGGATACGCTCCGTTTCGCATCATCCACTGCCACCCACCCACATCGAGGCTCGAATGTCCATCAGAGATTGGCCGGGAAAGCTGAATGAAGTCACAAAGAGCAGGAGGCGTATGGCCAGGGCGGCGACGATTGCACTCGCAGTCACCGCGTCCTGCTCAGGGCTGGTCTGGACAGCTGTCTCCCTGACCGGCCGGGGTACCGATGCGAAGTCGCCGGCGGCGGCCCCATGTTCCTACACGCCGACCGGCGGCAAAAGGTCCGTGGGTATCCCCGCCTTCGACGCCAAAACGGCGGCTCGGCCGTACCAGGCCAAACTGGCCACCAACATGGGAACCGTCACCCTCGAGGCCCTGACCGAAAATGCGCCCTGCGCCACCAACTCGTTCTCCTTCCTTGCCAGGAAGGGGTACTTCGACGACAGCAAGTGCCACCGCGTAACCACCCGGGGTATTTTCGTATTGGAATGCGGGGACCCCGCAGGAGAAGGTAAGGCTGATCCAGGGTACTTCTTCCGGGACGAGAATCTGGACGGCGCCAAATATTCGGCCGGCACCGTCGCGATGTCCAAGGCGGTTCCTGGCAGGAATGGCAGCCAGTTCTTCATCACCTACGCCGATCCCGAATACCACATGCAGCCCGGTTGGACTCCGTTCGCGAGAGTCGTCGATGGGTTGGACGTATTGAAGAAGATCGCCGAGAACGGGACGCTGGACGGATCCACGGATGGCAGGCCCAAGGAGGCCGTCATCATCAAGTCGGTAAGGGTGCGGTAGTCAGCGACCAAAAGCCCCCGTGAGAGCAGTGGGTGACGTCCGGTGGGGTGCCGGCCAAGTCCGACCGGCGCCCCACTGACTGCCCTTGATGTCTGACTAGCCCGTGCGGCTGAGCAGTACGTAGCCGTCTCGGTCAGCCACGGTGCGATATCCCTGAGCACGGGCACGGTCCAGGGAGATTTTCTCCTCGATGATATTCAGTGGCCATCGCCGATCCCCCGGCACCCATGTGTCTACCATGATCCACTCAGGATTGGGGCGGCTGTCGGGATAGCCGTAGACGCTGACGCTCGTACGGTTGGTGAGCTGGGGACCCAGATTGTTGGATGCCTGGACCGTGGCCCCGTCAGGGATGCGGTCCATCAGGCTGTGGGCGACAGCGACGCGGGGATCGGTCCGCCAGGTGGCCGGCTGGACCAGCTGCCACAACGAAAACTGCGGAAGGAGCAAGAAGCTCACCGCAGCAGAGCCCGCGAGGTAACGGCGCAGACTGCTGGTACTTGGGCGTCGTCGGATCAGCGCGTCGATGTATGCCGCGAAGACGATCGGCATCAGAACCAGCGAATAGTGCCAGCTGGTGCCCCAGTGAAATTCGTTGCCCGAGGCGAAGCGCCACAGCAGAGTCGGCAGGGCAATCCACAGCAGTGGGGATCGCAAGGCCAGAAATAGGGTTGGGGCCAGCAGGAGCAGGAAAGTCGAGACCTTTGCCTGGGGGGTGATGAGACCGATCGTGCTTTTGTACAGAAGATCCGTCAGCCCGCCTTCACTGCCTCCCGGGCTGTCCAGCCAGAACCAATAGGCAAAGGACCCACTCGGATTGAGGGCCGGCAGAACCACCAGCAGCGTCAGCAGCGACCCGGCCAGACCGGCCGAAGCGGTGATGATCCCGAGCTTGCGGTCGCCGCGCCAGGCGATGACGAGACCGATCACGGCCACCGTGAGCCCGAGATCTTCCTTCACCAGCAGCAAGGGCAGCGCCCAATACGCCGCGGCGCGCAGCCGGTCACTCCCGAGAGCGGTCAGTGAGCATGCGAGGAGCGGAACTGCGAAGGCCACTTCATGGAAGTCGAAGCCGACCCCACTGGCGATACCCCAGGAGACGCCGTAGCTGACACCGATAACGGCAGCCGCCTTGGCGCCCAGCCTTCGGCGTGCCCAGACCATCAGGGGCAGAACGCTTGCCGCCAGCAAGGCAGCTTGCATCACGAGCAAGGCGTTCGCCGATCGCCACAGCCAGTAGAGAGGTGCCACAAGAGCCAGAACGGGAGAGAAGTGATCCCCCAGGACGGCAAAGTCCGGCGCCTTGAGTTCGGAGACGGGTAGATGCCCATCCGCGTAGGAGCGGACGACCTGTTCGAAGATTCCCAGGTCGTAACTGCGGGTGAGCATCCGTTGATGGATACGCAGGGACAAAGCCGTGTACGCGCAGAACAGCGCCCCCGCCAGGACCCACATCCACCATGCGACTTCGGAGCGACTCCTGTGAGACGGCTTGGCTTCCGCCTGATTCTCGAAATCTGATTGCTGCTGTGGGCGCGTGGTGGTGTCGGTGGGGGGTGCTTGCATGGCCATGCCTTCCAAAAGCTGAGGCTGAGGGCCCTCAAGATGCCAGCAAGCTCCAATACTTGACTCCGAGTTACCTCCTGTGTGGTCAGAATCCTCCGAATGGCCGCACCCCTGGCGCGGGCGCCATCGAACCGAAGAGGCCATCTCATTTGCTACTCAACGAGCATTCGGTTGCCGGCCGCTCCCGCAGACCGTCCAGATCTCGCGCTCCCTGGGCATCCCGCCGAGCCGCCCGGGCGGTTCGGCGAGTGGCACGGCGATCGTGCCTGGAATTCCGCCTCGGGGCGCTCCGGCCGTACGTCGAGCACCAGCCGTTCGGCGATGTGCCCGGCCAGTTCGCGCACGTCCGCGGTACGGAAATACGCAGCGGTCGGCCGGCTGCCTGCCAGGCGTCGACACCACCCGCCAGATAACCCGCCACGTTCTCGTATCCGATCCGCAGCAGCTGGATCACCGCCTCGCCGGCCGCGCTCTCGGCCGACTCCGGCAGCACCAGCACCAGACGCGTGCCGAACGGGACGACCTCGCCGACCAGGCCGGCGAAGCGGTCGTCAAGCTCGTCGCAGAGCACCCCCCACACGTCCGGGGGTCGGCCTGGAATGGCTGGATACTGCCCAGGGAAAATGGAGCAAAAGTATTGACTAAGGAGAAATAGGGAGGAAACTCATCAATACACCGGACAACCGGAAAGAGCCGCAGCGCCTATGGAGACGTCCAAAGGCCCGTGTGACTCTCGTCCCGGCTCTGGCCAGGCCCCCGGCAGATTCTGTCGGTGAGGGAGCCAGCAGCGACGACTGAGACTCTCCGCATCGGCAAGGACCGCCGGGGACTGCATGTCCGCACCCGGGTCTCTTGCCAGGTCAGGGGGGTGTCCTTCTGGCGGGGATCGGTGATCCGACGCGGACGTCACGGGTCGGGGTACTTCGTCCAGGACTACGCCGGGGGGCCCTCCGCCGCGGCGCTGCTTCCGCGCCTTCGGCTGTTTGGGGGATTCTGACAACGCACGATGCGCTCCGGAGACGTGGGCCGAACCTTGCTGGCATCTTGATGGCCTCAGCCTCACCTCGCGGAAGGCACGGCCATGCAAGCACTTCCCACCGCCACCCTCACGGCGCCGCCGGAGCACTCGGCCGCAGAGGGCGTCGCGGCAGGCGGGCCCGCCGATAACGATCGTTCCCGCGTCGTGTGGTGGATGTGGGCGCTGACCGGAGCACTCTTCTCCACGTATCTGCTGCTGTCACTGCTGCTCCACGAGCACTTGCGCACCAGTAGCTTCGACCTGGCCATCTTCGAGCAGGTCGTGCGCTCCTACGCGGAAGGGCACCTGCCCGTCTCCGAGGTAAGGGGACCCGACTTCCCTGTTCTGGGGGACCACTTCTCGCCCATTCTTGCCCTCATCGCCCCTCTCTACTGGCTATGGGCGTCACCGAAGGTCCTGCTCGCAGTACAAGCCGCATTGATCGCCGTGAGCGTTCTGCCGCTGACACTCTGGGCGCGCCGAGCGCTGGGCTCCCCGCCGGCCGCGGTCATCGGCATCAGCTACGGCATCTCCTGGGGCATCGCCAGCGCGGTCGGCTACGACTTCCACGAAGTGCCCTTCGCCGTGCCCCTCGTCATGTGCTCGCTGACCGCCCTCGCGAACGACCGGCTGCGGCAGGCGGCGTACTGGGCCCTGCCGCTGCTGCTGGTGAAGGAAGACCTCGGGCTGACGGTGGCCGCGATCGGAGTCCTCATCGCCCGGCGCGGCGACCGCAGGCTCGGGATCACCACCGCCGCGATCGGTCTGGGCGGAACCCTGCTGGAGGTGCTCGTGATCCTGCCGTCCTTCAACCCCGCGGGCGGCTACGGCCGACTGCAATGGTTGGGTGTAGGCGGGAGCACGGGAGGGCCGGGGGATCTGCTCTACCGGTTCACGATCGGTCTCATCACCCCCGAGACCAAGATCACAACGCTCGTATTCCTGCTGGCGCCCACCCTGTTCCTGGCCTTGCGGTCCTCACTGATGTGGGTCGCGCTGCCGACTCTGCTGTGGCGCTTCGCCTCGACCTACCCCGAGCCCTGGGGCACCGGCTACCACTACTCGCTCGCGCTGATGCCGATCGTCTTCGCGGCCTTCGTCGATGCCCTGGTCCGGCGGCACTCGAGCAGGGGCACTGTGCGTCGATACGTCGCGGCCTGTGCCGCGATCAGCCTCCTGCTGCTTCCGCAGTTTCCGCTGTGGTGGCTGACCCAGCCGGGCACGTGGTGGACCGACCCTCGCATCGCCGTCGCTCACCGGCTGATGGACCGGATCCCCGACGACGTGACGGTCCAGGTGTCCAACAGCCTGGTACCCCAGCTCGCCAACCGTACGAGCGTCAGCCTCTACGGCTGGCCCGCCAGCCGCCCCAATCCGCAGTGGATCATGGTGGACACATGGGCGCGGCCGTATCGGCTGCAGGTCAATGGGATGCAGATGAGCGAGAGCAGCTTGGATGATCTCCGCAGGAGGGGTTACCGCACGGTCACCGAGCAGGACGGCTACGTACTCCTCTCGCGCTCGGGGTAGTGCCGAGGATCCCGCTGTTCGTCGACGCGCTCATCCGGCGGCGGGCGGATCCCGCGACGAGGAGTCCGGCATCGGTTGGCAGATCCGGACTCCGGCGGATGCCCTGTTCTTCGCGTACATGCTGGTGTGCCCGCGCATTCATGAGCGGATGCAGGTAGGGCATCCAGAGGTTCAGCACGACGCACACGGCGTAGTGGACGACGGTGTTGGCGAGGCCGATCGCGGTGAGGGCGGTGAACTGCTGAACGGGGCAGACGGGTTCACGGCTTGGTCTGTGCCGCTGCGCTGGCAACGGGGAGGACGCGGGCGGGCCGCAAGGGAGCCGACTCGTTCGTCTCACGCACCACGTAGTGCGGGCGGCGCTTCGCCTCGTGGTAGATGCGGCCCACGTACTCCCCGATGATGCCGAGCACAGCCAGCTGGATGCCGCTGAGCGCGACGATGGCGGTGATGAGTGTCGCGTATCCGGGCGTGTCGACGCCGTTCACCGCCGAGTTGATGACGATCCAGAACGCGTAGACGAGGGCGGAGAGGAACAGCCACATACCCGTGTGGATCGCGAGCCGCAGCGGACGGCTGTTGAAGGAGAGCAGCCCGTCGATGCCGTAGTCGATGAGCCGTCGGCCACCCCACTTGGACCGCCCGGCCGCCCGACGCACATTGCGGTAGGTGAAATTGACCGTGTCGAAGCCGACCCATGAGAAGAGCCCCTTCGAGAAGCGCTTGCTCTCCGGGAGCGACAGGACGGCGTCGACCGCGCGCCGCGACAGCAGGCGGAAGTCGCCCGCGCCGTCCACGACCTCGACGTCCATGAAGTGGCGCACGAGGCGGTAGTACGCCCGGCTGACCGCGGTCCGCACGACGCCTTCCCCGGCACGGTCGCGGCGTGCGACCACCTGGTCGTAGCCACGCCGGTACAGCTCCAGCATGCGGTGCATGAGCTCCGGGGGGTGCTGCAGATCGGCGTCCATGAGGACGACCACGGCGCCCCGGGACATGTGCATGCCGGCGAGCAGCGCGGCTTCCTTGCCGAAGTTCCGGCTGAAGGAGGTGTAGCGCACCTGCGGCGCGCCGGCCGCCAGTTCCCTCAGCCGTTCTGCCGTACCGTCGCCGCTGCCGTCGTCGACGTAGCAGATCTCATAGGGCTCACCGACCAGCTCGAGTTCAGCGGTCAAGGCAGCATGAAAGGTACCGATCACTTCATTCTCGTCGTAGCACGGCACGACGACCGAAATCCCGATCTCCGGCATGCCCATAGTGGAACATACCCGGCGGTACCGCACCGCCGTACATGCTCCCTGCGTGTCGGTGGAAGAACCTTTGGGTCTCGGCAGCCAGTTGGTCCTGGTCCCGGGCCCGGCTGCTCATGGGCAGGCCGCGTGTGAGATCGGTGTTGACTGGCTCGCCGGGGTTCAGCTCGGGCGAGTACGAAGGCAGGAAGTGCAGCTTGTCGGCCGATTCGAAGATTTTGTCATCGTTCCACGACGGGGAGCTCGGCCCAGACCGGCTTGCCGGACGGCGGCCGTGGGTCGACGCCCCACCGGTCGGCGAGCGCTTCGATCAGACCCGATGCGGAGTGTGGCCGGGGCAATCGTGCGCTGGATCACCATAAGGATCAGCACAAAGTCACGGCCGGGCACGCGGCCGTGGGTGACCGGGTTCGTGGCCAGTTCGGCGACGAGCAGCGCGGTGGTCTATGTGGCCTCGCTGTCCCGCGCCCAGCCCCAGTCGGTGAGTTGCTGGACGGCGAGCAGCCGGCCTCAGGCGGAAGGAGCTCGGCGACCGCCTGCGCTACGGCGACGTGGCCAACGGCGCTGCCGATGGTTGCCGGGTGCGCGGGTTACGAGGCTGCGGCCCGGCTATCCGGTTGCCGACGAGGCACCGGTCGGCTTTGATCGCGGCCATGACAGATGGTGCCGCCGTCGACGTTGCCGACGACCAGATCCTCGCTGGAAAGATCATCCTCGGCCACAAGACGCTCATGGACCACCTCGGTTGCTCGCTTCACGAGGCCATCCGCAGCTACGCAGCCAGATACGAGGTGCTGCGCGTCGAGCGCCCGGATGACTTCGTGTGCAGCCATGACGAGTATTGGGTTGGCTTCTACTCGTGAGGTGCGCCGACACCGCGGTCGGCGCTCCGACGGACCTCCTCGATGCGAAGTTGCACAGGCCAGAGGCTTACCGAACAGTCGACCAGTTGGCACCCCTAGGGGCGGCCCTTCGGCGGACGGCTGCGACTTATCCAAGCGACGTCGTTCCGCACACCTGGCAACCTGGGTTCATGCCGTTTGAGGAGCGAAAGCACGGGGGTCGGTGGTACGCCGTCCAATTCACTTACGCCTTGCCCGACGACGCATGGCGCGTAGAGCTGAGCGAGATGGTGCCCGTGCCGGCTTGGGGGGCCGACGCTCGGACGCCGGGCCGGGACTTCATGGCTGCGCCAGTGCCGGACGAGGACCCGTCAAGGGAGCCTGAATTCCACGTGCACAGCCCAGACGGGCACGTGGTCCCTTACGAGATCGTGCACTGGTTCATGGGGCACGTTGCAAATGAGGTGCAGCGCTGCCGGGACGCCATGCAGGTAGCTGACTGACCCTACTGAGGTTCCCATCGCGCACGTTCAACGCCGCGCTGTGTCAGGAACCTCTCCGTCGCAGTGGACAGCGGAGGCTGGATCTTGAACGCGTCACCGTAGATGTCTTCAAGGTCGGTCCACGACTGGGCAGCGAGTCCCCGCCCCCGCTCGAAGGGTTGGATCCAATCCAGTCCAGCCACTGCTCTCCGTCGACGACGCTCAAGCCGGCGCCGCCGGCTGCAATCGGGATCGTCGCCTGCACCTTTCGTGCGTCGAACAGGACGACTTCGACAGTGGGGGCCTCTCGCAGGCCGGTTGCCAGAACGGACAGTCGCGCGCAGAGTGTGCGTCAATTCAGCCGTGTTAGTTACGAGCCTCTGAGGTCCTCATACGGTGATCCTGGCGTGCCGCTTGGACGCTACCCCGATGGCCTCCTGAACCTCGCGTCGGGACCAGGCCGCTTGCGGAACTGGCCCGCCGCGCCCCACGGCAAGTCCCCGTCCTGCGCTGACCGTTCAGGACGATCTGGCGGGCTTGACCCGACTTGCAGCTCACGCCGCCACACGCACCCCTTGCATCGCCTACGGCATACCGCCGCAGGACTACCGGCAGCAGACCCTCGCACGCACGAAGTCGACTCACAGCTAAGGAATGTGTGAACCGAGGGCTAACGACTTCCCGGCGGGATCCCGCAACCCTTGACGCACACAGGTTCGATCCATGCCGCGTTGACCAAGCTCAGTAGGTGTGACGGGCTGGTAACACCACACCCAGGAAAGGGACATACGTGACTATGCGTACTCGTACAGCATCGTTCATTGCCGCCACCGGCCTCCTCGCCGGCGCCTTCACCGGGCTCAATGCCGCCTCCGCAGAGGCAGCACCCAGTGCGTCCATCGATGCTGCCGAGTCCGCAGCCTCCTCCATCACGTGGGGCTCGCGCGGGGACATCGGCGGCGACGGAACCGTCTGGGCCAAGCAGAACGGCGAAGTCATCGCAGAGGCCCACTGGCAGGCCGATCCCGGCGGCACTGCCAACCCCAAGGGCGACACCCTGTGCGCCAGTGACTACTCGGGCGATGGCCGCTCTGTGCGCGCCGAGGTCTCCATCCCCGCCACCGTCAGCACCAAGGGCCTGACGGCGCCCGCCAAGCGGTGCGTGACCAAGGATGTCGCCGAGGGCAAGTCCCTCCACATCAACCTGTGCCTGGTCTCCTCCTCCGGCACCATCTGCTCGCCCGGCTTGGCGGTGAAGGCGTGATGCGGCTTACGCGGGCGGCCGGGGTGGTGACTGCCTGCGCTGTGCTCGGCGCAGGGGCCTTCACCTCTTCCGCCGCGCACGCTGCCCCCGTCCCGCGGTTCCTCTACCAACACGCCAACGGCACGGATGAATTCGAGGTGCTGGTCGGCGACCGCATCGTCGGGCGCGGTCAGTGGATCCAGGATCCTGTGGGGGACCTTCCCGGGGACACTCTGATCGCGTTCGACTCGGTAAAGGACGGCTCCTACATCCAGGCGGACATCGACGGGCTGCGGATCGCGTCCACCAAGGGGAAGAACGCGCCTGCCAGTGACTGGAGGGGCGGCGACATCAAGGAGGGCGTGCAGCACTCCTTCGAGGTGTGCATCATCGGGGGCGGGCAGAACATGTGCTCGCTGCCGGTGAAGGTCCGGTCCTGACACCTTCCCCTGGCGGGGCTGAGAGGAAGGCGGAAAGGTGCCATGCGCACCTTTGCGCCTTTCTCGGGGAGGGAGTGCCACATTCCCAGGCGTAGTCGATGCTCCTCATGTAGCGCCGGAAGTCTCTCCGCGTACCTCAGCGGGCGCGGGTGAGCGTGTTCAGGAGTTCCAACTACTCACGGCCTGCTGCTTCGTTGGCGTTGCCCATGGTCTCGTCCGCAATGGTTCCCACCGGCAATGGTCCCGTCTGGGTTCACTGACCGCCGCTAACGCTCTCGGGGGAAATTGAGCTTCGGAAGTGCTGGCCTGGCGGCTCGGCTGGTGGGTGATCAGCGGGCGGCGTCGCGGACGAGGTCGATTCGGTGCACATCCGGCGGCGGGTGGCCCGCTGCGCGGATCGGTCGGAGACGAGTGAGCGAATCGCGCGATGGGTCTCGGCGTAGGTATCGCTGCGTCCGTGCGGCCCTTCTCATGTCACGGCCCGACCGAGACGATCATCCTGTCCGCCGAGGCGGTAAAGCGGTGGACAGCCCTCCGGTGCTGGGCGAGCATCTCCGCGATGAATAGCGAACTTCTCTCCATACCCAAACGCGTCCGCTTCGTCGCGCTCAGCGCAAAGGCGCTGCGGGCGCTTGCCGACGGTGACCTCGCTGGCGGCAGCGCCGAGGCCGGGGTCGCCCTTGACGAACACTTCGTGTGTGACCGGGCACGCTGGATCTTCGGCTATCGCGCTGACCAGCTCGCCGAGGACCCGTCTGTCGCGCCCTGGATCACGCGGGCCGTGGTGTCCGAGCCGGACGGGGCCGTCGTCGGCGACGCCGGGTTCCACGGGCCGCCGGACGAGGCCGGCATGGTCGAGGTCGGCTACACCGTCGTGCCCGGGTACCGCCGCCAGGGCTATGCCCGCGCCATGCTGACGGCGCTGCTCGTCAGGGCGGCCGCCGAACCCGGTGTCAGGACCGTGCGGGCCACTATCAGATCCGACAACAACGCCTCCCTGGCCACCATCGCGGGCTTCGGTTTCACGCGCGTCGGCGAGCAGGGGAACGAGCGCGACGGGCTCGAGATCGTCTTCGAGGTCCCGGCAGACGCGATTCAGGCTGCGCAGCTTTACGGCCTCGGCGGACATGGCGATCGTCCCGGTCGGGCCGTGACATGAGAAGGGCCGCGCAGGTTGGGTGAGTTGTGAAGCCGACCTGGGCCCGTGCGGCCTGTTCCCATCCTGCCCTGTCCGGGGTCTCCCGTGCACATTTCGGCGATTTACTCGAAGAGGTCGCTCGCCCGTGGGAAGCCGCCCGGGAATCCGTACTGCGTGCCGAGCGTGGCGGACCTCGTCAGCGAGCGGTTGGGGCGGGGCGCAAGCCGAAGCTGGTCTTCGTCGACCGGCTGCTGGTCACCTTGGTCCATCTGCGGCACGGGCTGCCGCACGCGGTCCTGGCCGAGCTCTTCGACGTGGACCGTTCCACGGTCTCCGCTGCGGTCCGGCAGGTCCGCCCTCTGCTCGCGGCCCGGGGCTTCGCCGTTCCCGACCGGCCCGGCCTGCGGCTCAAGACGCTCGCGGACGTCTTCGCCTACGCCTAGGCCGAGGGGGTCGAACTGCGGCTGGATGGGGCTGAGACCCAGGTCCGCCGCCCGCAGGCGGCCCGCCCAGGCCGCCGGGCGTTCGTCTCGGGCAAGCGCCGGCAGAACACCATCAAGACAACGACGTTCAGCGACGGCCAGGGCCGCATGGTGCTGTCCGGTGTCGTCCGGCCAGGCCGCATACACGATCAGACCGCCGTCCGCAGCGAGGGCATCGCCGAGCAGTTCCGCCAGCACCCCCGCGTGAAAGCCAAGGTCGACTCCGGATACCAAGGGCTGGCCAAGGAGTTCCCCTGTCAGGTGAGCGCCCCGCCGAAGAACCCAAGGACGATGCCTGGGACGGTGACAAGTACGCCTGGCGTGAGGCGAGGCGCCGCCACTCCTCGGCCCGCATCTGTGTCGAGCACACCAACGCCGAACTGAGGCAGTGGGCTCCGCTCCGACGCTTCACCGGCCGCCGTGCAACCTATGCCGAGACCCACCTCGCGATCGCCAGCCTGATCTCCGACCGCGCCGCCAAGCGCCCCACCCAGCGCCGGACAAGCACCGAACTTGTCCTCGCCCGCGACACTGCCTGCTGATCAGCCACCAGCCGAACCGCCAGGCCAACACGCCCCGAACTTAATTCCCCCATGGTCGTAAGTTCCGACATGGAACCTCGTCAGCGCAAACACGATCATGAGGTCGAGTGTCATCACGAAGATGGCCCACGCCGGGTAGTACGGAATGAACATGAACTGGGTGATCAGGCTGATCCCTGCCGCTGCTGCGGCGGCCCCGCGACCCCAGCTCTTGTGTGTCAAGACTCCCAGGCCGGCGATGACGAGCGCCACTCCGACCACGAGGTGAATCACGCCCCAAGCGGTGAGGTCGAACCGGTAGGCGTAGTGGGACGAGGAAGAGAACACGGTGTCCTGTGCGATGCCGGATGCGCCCATAAGAATGCTGAGTGGCCCGCTGAGCATCAGCATGGCCCCGGCAGACAGGGACGCGCCGTTCATCGTTTCGCTGCCGGGCCCCCCGTGCCCTAGCCCTGCCTTGTTCGGCATCGCTGTCATGGCCGTCGCCTTCCTGTACAGCGCGGTCACCGACGCACCATGCCCGTGCGCAGCCAGCCACCTCCCCCTGACGGGATCACCGCAATCCTTCGGCGCCGCGACTGCAACCCGTCGTGGGGAGACCGCGGACGCCTACCGCACTGCTCGGTGCTCGGTGCTCGGTGCTCGGCCACGGCCCTGGGCTGGAGCGCGTCCAAGCGCACCACCCGCGCCATATTGCCTACTGCATCGCCCATGCGCCCGCCGGGACCACACTCGACGAGCTCGTCGCCGTCGCTGGGACCCGCTGGGCCCCGAGACGTCCAGAAAGATCGCGAAGCTTCTGGAGGAAGACGGCGACACGGCATAAGCGCTGAAACACCGTCCAGCGAGCGGCCGGGTCCGCCGACCGCTCACTGCGCCGAGGTCGGACCCGCTGACCTGTGGCATCGATGGCGTAGGTGGCCAGCGCATGCGGGACGAAAAACGCTGCAAATGGAGCATTGCGGACGCAGGGCCCGTCGATCATAATCCGCGTGTCAGGTTCGAGTCCTGCCTCCGGCATCCGGCCGTCGGCACGATCGAACCCGCGATACCGCTCGCCGTCCCCGGCTCGTTACGTTCGAGTCCCTCCTCCGGCATCGGGAAGTGGCTTCGAAGACCACGAAAGTGCAACCGCCCGCCCCAACGCCCTGACCAAGGAAAAGAGCTGACTAGGGTGCTGAGCAGTGCTGGGTACTCGGCCATGTCCAGGACTGCTTTCGCGGGGGCGCTGCTCGTCGCCGGCGTCGCAGTCGCCTCGTGCGGCGGCGACGGCACCAAGGCTGACGCGAACGGCAAGGTCACGGTCGTCTACCAGGACAACGCGATCAAGCCGAGGGATCGGCAGGCCGTAGCGGTGATCCGGAAGTCCCGCGTACTCGAGCAGGTCGCCGACTGGGTGAACAAGTCGGTCGCCCTCCCGCATGACCTGGTCGTGAAAGTCACCGGCAAGGTCCCACCGGGGGTCACGGATGCGGTCACCCAGCCCGACGGCAGGACGATCTTTGTGCCCCCGCCGTTCCTGACCCAGATCGAAGGGGCCCTCAGCAACGTGGTCAAGACGGTCAAGCGTCCCGCCCTGTTCCCCGAGGCCAGGTTCAATGCCGACGACCTGACCGCGCTGTCGACCCAGTTCATCTTCGGTCACGAGATGGGCCATGCTCTGCAGCGTCAGCTTCTGCTTGCCAATCTCGGCCTCGAGGAGGACGCCGCCGACGGGTTCGCGTCGTTCTACACCGTCAACGAGGTTGGACCGGATCCGTCGCTGGCAGCCGCGATCCTGTTCGACGAGATCGCCCGCGCGGAGGGCAAGCTGACGCTGGAGGGGCTCTCGAGCGATCACCCCGTCACCCAGCAACGGGTCTTCAACTTCCTTTGCTACCTCGAGGGGAGCGACCCGAAGAGGTTCCGCGAGCCCCTGGTCGGTGCCGGTTATCTGCCGAAAACCCGCGCCCCGTTGTGTCCGCAGGCATGGGCGATGCTGGACTTCGGCTGGTGGACCCAACTCAAGAAACATTTCAGCGGGGCATTCAGGGACCAGGGCGACAAGGCGCAGGAGAACGCACGCGACCAGCTGATCGCCGAGACGAAGGCCTTCGAGAAGGAGCTCGACAAGGTCCGCAGCGGGCAATGAGCATGCAGAGCCATCGGCCCGCATCTCCGGCCGTCCCTTAAGGGCGCGGGCCTGTGATCGGTAGCGGTCCTCCGCCACCGTCACGGTGGTACGTGGCCCGAAGAAACCGGAAACATCACCCCATCGAGCGACGCCTCACTTCACATCTGCGGTCCTCTCCGTGGCGGTCGAGCTCGATCCCGCGCGGGGCACGGTGCGGAAGGTCGGCCGCGCGGTCGTCCAGAACAGATGCCGGTCCTGTTCCTGTTCCTCTGGCCGATCGGAGTGGAGGTTCTCCGGCTGCGTCAGGGCCGTAGGAACGGAACGTTTCAGTGGCCGCGCCGTGGCGTAACAGTGGCTCATCACCCACTGTTACCTGTGCCGCGTCTGTTACTTACGCCTGCTGCTCAAGCCTATTCCTCACGCCTGTGACGTGCGCCGACGCCTCGGCCGTCTTGGGGCCACCCGCTCCGCTGTCGACGGTGGCCGAAGAGGAGGCGGGCCCCGGGTCCAGGGCGTCGCGGACGGCGGTCAGGATGTCCTCGGTGTCGGCGCCGAGCGCTCGGGCGGCGGAGGTGAAGTGCCGGGCCAGAGTGGTGAGTTGGTCGGCATCGTGCGCGTGCGGCTCGGACGGGAGCGCCGCGACCCGGGTGCCCGCGCCACGGCGGGTGCGGATCAGCTCGGCGGCCTCCAGCTCGCGGTAGGCGCGGGCCACGGTGCCCGGCGCCAGACCGAGGTCGGCGGCGAGCTGGCGCACGGTCGGCAGGCGCTCACCCTCGGCCAGCCGGCAGGTGCGGATCAGCGCGGCCAGCTGGGCGCGGATCTGCTCGTACGGCGGTACCTGGCTGGTGGTGTCGACGCGGACGGCGGGGTCACTCATCGTCGGTCCCATCGTCGGCAGCCTCGTCGTCGACCGCCCGGGGTGCCACCACGGTGACCAGGGACCATCCGAAGGTGAACAGGCTCAGCAGGCCCAGGGGACAGATCACCACGATGGTGGCGGCGCCCAGCGGGCCGGCGCAGGCCTTCTCCGTGAGCGCGACGAAGATCATCAGAACGACGAGCAGCACCTGGCTCGACACCATCAGCCCCCAGGCTCCGGTAATCGCCCACGCGCGGTCGCGGCGCTGCTGGTCGTCGCCCGGGCTATGGGCGATACGGCGCAGGGCCCAGACGCAGGCGGGGGTTCCGACTGCGAGGGCGGCGAACATCGGGCCGCTGTAGTACAGGCCCGGCCAGGGGCCGAGGGAAACGCGCATCCCTTCGCAGGTAACGGTCATGACACGCCCCGCTCTGCCTATCCGGTCGGGGTCGGAGGAGGCCGTGACCGCACCGATCACCAGCAGGGTGACGAGGGACGCCGCCTGCAGAAGAAGCAGGGGTGTCATACGGGGCGGTACGTGGGCTCGGACCAGGCGCGGGGCGAGACTCGCGGTACGTACCGTTTCCTGGGGACGCAGCGTCAGGGCGTCGCCGAGCAGGACACCGCCCACCGCGCACAGGCCGAAAGCGGTGATGGCGAACACGAGGGGCATCGTGATGTCGCCGCTCTCCATCGTGACCAACTGCTGTGCGGCCACGATGCCAATGGCCAGACCGGACCAGCGGGCGTAGTGGTCGGCGTGGTCGAGGAACCGGGACTGGAGCGGGACGGTGTCGAGCATATGGAGATCCCCCCAGATCATCTTGTACCAAGCGGTGGGTACAAGATGCCCTGGTCGGGATCTTGTGTCAAGCACTCGATACAAGGCGATGCAAAGGGAGACGGCTTCTGGCGCAAGGGGGTTCCCTCCGGGCGCAAGGAGGGGACGCCCTCCGGCCCAGGGGCGCCCCCTGGGCGGGCTCAGCCCACGGTGACGACGTGGGATTCCGCATCGCGCGTTCCATCGTGTGCTGATCCACGTTGTGTGCACGACCGCTTCCCGCGCGTCATACCGGATCACCTGAGACCAGAGGCGAATCGGACCAGACCACTTGAGGCGCAGACCATACCGACGGAGACGGGACACTGACGAATCTCAGTGCTGTTTGACGACCGTGGGTTTCGTCCCACCGAAGTTTCATCGCCCAGGTCAGCGGTGCCCTGTCTCTGCGAAGCGTGGGCGGTCTCCATGATCTCTGGAGTCCTACGCCGCCGTCTCAGCCAAGTCGGGGTAAGGGAGTTACCCGGATCCGCTGGTTCGTCCAGACTCGGGACATGGGAGAGGACAGCCCGTGGTCTCTGAATGATGCGTGGGACTGGATGGTGGAGTGCGCGCGGGCTGCTGACGCGAGCGTGCGGGACACGGAGTCCTGGGTGCCGCCCGTCGAGGAGGAGCTGGTGGTGGCAGCGCGGGCGAGTGCGCTGAGCCGGTGGTATCCGTTCACCAGTCACAACTACCTCCGCTTCATGGACCGGCCCCCGTTCTGGCTGCCCGGAGGGGGCGACAGCGCGGACCTGCCGGGGTGCATCTCCTTCGACTGTGGTGGGCCGGACGGCAGTCCCGTCTTCCGTGTCTGGAGCGGGCTGCTGCTGCGGACGCCGGATCCGGTACTCGTGCTGGTCAGCTCGGACGCTGCCGTCGCGATCGAGGCCCTGGTGCAGTTGCTGACGAGGGACGGCCCGGATGGGCGAGGCAAGGCGGGGTAAGTGGTCATGGCGCAGGCCGGCCTGGGGCGTTCCCTCGCGCCATCGGCTACGTTGCGGCCGATGGCTCCATTGCCACTCAGGACTTCGCCGGGGCCTGGCGTGGGCAGTCGAAGCTCGGTGGACGGCAGCGGGGGCCGCCAACTTCAGTGAGATCGGTCAACGTTCGCCGGGGCGGGGACAGTCGAGAGTGACGTAGCGGTTCCGTTGGCCGGCGTTGTGCTCAGACGGATCCTGGTCGCCCGGCGTCCAGGCTCTCCGCGCACTGTCGGCGACCGCGGTTCCCCGCCGCTCCCGACGACCTGCGGCACTCCGCGCTCTCCCACGTGGCTCAACGCAGGCACGGACCCGACCGAGGTTGCGGAGCGCGCGGGCAACAGCGTTGAGGTGCTGCTCAGTCGGTACGCCAAGGGCCTCGACGGCCGCCCGGAGGTCGCCAATCGCCGTATCGAGGATCTGTTGCGTGAGTACGAGTGACACGCCCACTGCGGTATGTCCCGAGGCCCCTGGATCTGTCCGGGAGCCTTCGCCATGTTGCAAACCGACCTGGGCGGATGCCCGGCATTCCTGTCCACAGACAGTCCGCAGCGGTGAGTCACTCGTCCGGCGTGCTTCTAAATGCGCACTACGCGCATGGTGCTCAGAATTGATCGACGATGTTTTGTCTCTCCTTCATAGGGGTGAAAGACCATGCCGACGTATGTCTCGTTGCTGAACTGGACCGATCAGGGGGTCCGGGGCTACAAGGACACCTCGCAGCGCGCCGAGGCCTTCGCCGCAGCGGCACAGAAGCTGGGGGTGAAGGTCCTGAACCTCTACTGGACCGTCGGTCCGTACGACATCGTGGCCGTCGTAGAGGCGCCCGATGACGAGACCGCTACTGCGGCGCTCCTGCAGCTCGCCGGATGGGGCAACATCCGTACCACCACCCTGCGGGCCTTCGGCCGGGAGGAGATGGACCGCATCATCGCCAAAGCCACTGGCTGAGGCCTTTCAGATCGAGGACCTGTCTCGCGAGGACGAGTGATCCGCCCAGGGCGGGACACTCCGAAGCCCCTGCATCTGTCCCGGGCTCGCCATATCGCGGGCCGACCTGCGCCGATGACCGGATTCCTGTCCACGAATAGTCCACGGACGCCGACATACGGCGGCTTTGAGTGGCATACGGCTGCACATACGCCAAGACCCCGTCCTCAGCTAAGCGCTGATGGCGGGGTCTTTGGGCACCTCATACAGGGTGCCCCCGGCAGGATTCGAACCTGCGCACACGGCTCCGGAGGCCGTTGCTCTATCCCCTGAGCTACGGGGGCGTTCCGCCGCACTTCTGCGGCGACGGGTAGAACCCTACCAGCTCCCACAGGGTCGCCGTGAACAGGTATTTCCGCCCCTTCCAGCCGCCCCTGCAGCCGCCCGCGCGTCTGCCCCGTCGCCCTCGTCCCGCGCCCGCTCCGGTCGCCCGCACAGGGTGGAAGTGGGCAAAACCCGGACGCAGCCCTGCCCCCCGACCTACTCTCGAGTTGTGTCAGGCGTGTCCGGCCGGGTGCTCGTTGTCGACGACAACAGGGTCATACGGCAGCTGATCAGGGTCAACCTCGAGCTGGAGGGCTTCGAGGTCGTGACCGCGGCCGATGGTGCCGAGTGTCTGGATGTCGTGCATCGCGTCTGCCCCGATGTGGTCACCCTCGATGTCGTCATGCCCCGCCTCGACGGACTGCGCACCGCCGCCCGGCTGCGGGCCGATCCGCGGACCAGCCATCTGCCGGTCGCGATCATCAGCGCGTGCACGCAGTACGAGGTGGAGAGCGGGCTCACCGCCGGTGTGGACGCCTTTCTCGCGAAGCCCTTCGAGCCCTCCGAGCTGGTCCGTCTCGTACGGCAGTTGATGCGTCGGGAGGGTCCGCCGTCCGTCGACGGCAGGCATGGCGCCGGGCGGGCGGGAAGCGCACGGGGCTGACCGCATCGCGAAACCGGTTCGCGAAGGGCCCCCCTCCCTCCCATACGCTTGTCCCGTGACCCCCGCCGAGCTCTCCCGAACCGTGCTGCACGCCGTGTGCCGCGCGGTGGAGGACGGTGCGCTGCGGGCGCCCGTGCCCGAGAGTGTCAGCGTCGAGCGGCCGCGGCCCGGTGGCTGCGGGGACTACGCCACCAATGTCGCGCTGCGGCTGGCCGGGCCGGCCGGGCAGCGGCCCCGTGCGGTCGCCGAACTGCTGGGGCGCCGAATCGCCGAGGTCCCCGGGATCGCCGGGATCGAGATCACCGGGCCCGGCTTCCTCAACATCACCCTGGACGCGGGCGCGCAGCAGGCGCTTGTACGGGAGGTGCTGGAGCGGGGGAGCAAGTACGGGTGGATCGCGCCGACCGGGGCGGTCGCGCAACCCAGCTACCGCGCCGACGTGCGCGCCGCCGTCACCGCCGATGCCCTGCGCCGGATCCTGGTGTCGCAGGGCACCCTCGTCCGTACCAGCTGCGAAGGGGTGGCCGACCCGGCCTGGGCCGAGTTGCGGGTACGCGTCGAGGCGCAGGGGGGACGCCGCTATCTGCCCGCCGATGTGACCCCCGTGCCCGCGGAGGACGGCGCCCGTGAACTCCTTCAGCGGCTCGGGCCCGATGCCGCGCGCTGGGCGCTGCTGCGACCCGCCGGGCACGATCACCCCTCGGCCGGGGAGGAGCTGTTGACGCAGCACGAGAGCAACCCGCTGTTCAAGATCCAGTACGCTTGCTCCCGCAGCCGCGCCCTCACCCGTAACGCCGCACAGCTCCACTTCGACAGTGCCCCCGAGACGCACGTCGACGCCGCCGTCCTCACCACCGCCGTCGGTGACTACCCCGCCGTCCTCGCCGGCGCCGCCCGCCACCGCGCCCCCGACCGGCTCGCCCGGCATCTGGAGAGCACGGCCGACTCCCTCCTCGCCTTCCAGCACACGGTGCTGCCCATCGGCGACGAAAAACCCCTGGCCGCCCACCGTTCCCGGCTCGCGCTCGCCGAAGCCGCCGGGACGGTGCTCGCCGGTGGCCTGTCCCTGCTCGGCATCAGCGCACCCGAATACTTGTGAGAGAGCAACGAAAATGAGCCGTTCCGCACACCCCGCCGGGCCCCGCCACGCAGACGTCCTCCCCGAGGGCCACTACACCGCCCCGCCGACCGACCTCAACGTCCTCGACGAGAAGGTCTGGGCCAGGACGGTCACCCGGAACGAGGACGGCGCCGTCTCCGTCGGCGGGATCGAAGTGACGCGGCTGGCCGAGGAGTTCGGCACCCCCGCCTACTTCCTCGACGAGGACGACTTCCGGGCCCGCTGCCGCGCCTGGGCCGACGCCTTCGGCAAGGACGCGGATGTGTTCTACGCGGGAAAGGCGTTCCTGTCCCGGGCCGTCGTCAGGTGGCTCAAGGAGGAAGGCCTCAATCTCGACGTCTGCTCCGGGGGCGAGCTCACCACCGCCCTCGACGCCGGGATGCCCGCCGAGCGCATCGCCTTCCACGGCAACAACAAGTCCGAGGAAGAGATCGAACGAGCCGTACGCGTCGGCGTCGGGCGCATCGTTCTCGACTCCTTCCAGGAGATCGTGCGCGTAGCGCACATCGCCCAGCGTCAGGGCAAGCGCCAGCGCGTCCAGATCCGTGTCACCGTCGGCGTCGAGGCGCACACGCACGAGTTCATCGCCACCGCCCACGAGGACCAGAAGTTCGGGATCGCCCTCGCCGGCGGGCAGGCCGCCGAGGCCGTACGGCGCGCCCTCAGGCTCGACGGACTCGAGCTGATCGGTATTCACTCGCACATCGGCTCGCAGATCTTCGACATGGCCGGTTTCGAGGTGTCCGCGCGCCGCGTCGTGCAGCTGCTCGCCGAAGTACGGGACGAGCACGGCATCGAGCTGCCCGAGATCGACCTCGGCGGCGGTCTCGGCATCGCGTACACCTCCGACGACGACCCGCGCGAGCCGCACGACATCGCCAAGGCCCTCAGCGAGATCGTCACCCGTGAGTGTGAGGCCGCGAACCTGCGGACGCCCCGGATCTCCGTCGAGCCGGGCCGCGCCATCGTCGGGCCCACCGCCTTCACCCTGTACGAGGTCGGCACCATCAAGCCGCTCGAGGGACTGCGTACGTACGTCTCCGTCGACGGCGGCATGTCGGACAACATCCGTACGGCCCTCTACGACGCCGAGTACAGCGTCGCGCTCGTGTCGAGGACCTCCGACGCGGAGCCGATGCTCACCCGCGTCGTCGGCAAGCACTGCGAGAGCGGCGACATCGTCGTCAAGGACGCCTTCCTCCCGGCCGACCTCGCGCCCGGTGATCTGATCGCCGTGCCCGCCACCGGCGCGTACTGCCGCTCCATGGCCAGCAACTACAACCACGCACTGCGCCCGCCCGTCGTCGCCGTCAAGGACGGCGAGGCGCGCGTGATCGTCCGGCGTGAGACGGAGGAAGATCTCCTGCGTCTCGATGTCGGTTAGTTGAGATAGATGTCTCGCATGCCGGACGGGGGATAGAAACTCCCGTCCGGTGAGTGAGACTGGTCCACACCGTAGATGTACACGAAACGAGGTCGGATGATGCGTACGCGTCCGCTGAAGGTGGCGCTGCTGGGCTGCGGAGTGGTCGGCTCAGAGGTGGCGCGCATCATGACGACGCACGCCGACGACCTCGCGGCTCGTATCGGCGCTCCGGTGGAACTGGCGGGCGTGGCGGTCCGCAGGCCCTCCAAGGTGCGCGAGGGCATCGACCCCGCGCTGATCACCACCGATGCGACCGCCCTGGTCAAACGCGGCGACATCGACGTCGTCATCGAGGTCATCGGCGGCATCGAGCCCGCCCGCTCCCTCATCACCGCCGCGTTCGAGCACGGCGCGTCCGTCGTCTCCGCCAACAAGGCGCTGCTCGCCGAGGACGGCGCGACCCTCTACGCCGCCGCCGAGGAGCACGGTAGGGATCTCTACTTCGAGGCCGCGGTCGCGGGTGCGATTCCGCTGATCAGGCCGCTGCGCGAGTCCCTCGCGGGCGACAAGGTCAACCGCGTGCTCGGCATCGTCAACGGCACGACCAACTTCATCCTCGACAAGATGGACAGCTCGGGCGCCGGCTACTCCGAGGCGCTCGACGAAGCCACCGCCCTCGGATACGCCGAGGCCGACCCGACCGCCGACGTCGAGGGCTTCGACGCCGCCGCCAAGGCCGCCATCCTCGCCGGGATCGCCTTCCACACCCGCGTACGCCTCGACGACGTCTACCGCGAGGGCCTGACCGAGGTCACCGCCTCCGACATCGCCTCCGCCAAGCGCATGGGCTGCACCGTCAAACTCCTCGCCATCTGTGAGCGCGCGGCCGACGGCCGGTCCGTCACCGCCCGCGTCCACCCGGCGATGATTCCGCTCAGCCACCCGCTCGCCTCCGTCCGCGAGGCGTACAACGCCGTATTCGTCGAGGCCGAGGCGGCCGGGCAGCTGATGTTCTACGGTCCGGGCGCCGGCGGCGCGCCGACCGCCTCCGCGGTACTCGGCGACCTCGTGGCCGTCTGCCGCAACAAGCTCGCCGAGTCCACCGGACCGGGCGAGTCCGCGTACACCCAGCTGCCCGTGAGCCCCATGGGCGACGTGGTGACGCGGTACCACATCAGCCTCGACGTGGCCGACAAGCCTGGCGTACTCGCCCAGGTGGCGACGGTCTTCGCCGAGCACGGCGTATCCATCGATACGGTCCGTCAGCAGGGCAAGGATGGCGAGGCCGACCTCGTCGTCGTCACCCACCGCGCGCCCGACGCCGCCCTCTCAGGGACCGTCGAGGCGCTGCGCAAGCTCGACACCGTGCGCGGTGTCGCCAGCATCATGCGTGTTGAAGGGGAGTAAAGGACCCATGACCAGCAAGGGCACCCACCAGTGGCGCGGCATCATCGAGGAGTACCGGGACCGTCTTCCGGTCACGGACGCGACGCCGGTCGTCACGCTCCGTGAGGGCGGTACGCCGCTCGTCCCCGCTCAGGTCCTCTCCGAGCGCACGGGCTGCGAGGTGCACCTCAAGGTCGAGGGCGCCAATCCCACCGGGTCCTTCAAGGACCGCGGTATGACCATGGCCATCACCAAGGCCAAGGAGGAGGGCGCGCAGGCGGTCATCTGCGCCTCCACCGGCAACACCTCCGCCTCGGCCGCGGCCTATGCCGTACGGGCCGGAATGGTCTGCGCCGTCCTGGTGCCCCAGGGCAAGATCGCCCTCGGCAAGATGGGGCAGGCGCTGGTGTACGGCTCGCGGATCCTGCAGGTCGACGGGAACTTCGACGACTGCCTGAACCTGGCCCGCCGCCTGTCCGAGAACTACCCTGTGGCGCTGGTCAATTCGGTCAATCCGTTCCGCATCGAGGGTCAGAAGACCGCTTCGTTCGAGATTGTCGACGCGCTCGGTGACGCCCCGGACATCCATGTGCTGCCGGTCGGCAACGCCGGCAACATCACGGCGTACTGGAAGGGGTACAAGGAGTACGCCGCGGACCAGATGTCCACGCACACTCCCCGAATGTGGGGCTTCCAGGCCTCCGGCTCGGCGCCGATCGTGCGCGGCGAGATCGTCAAGGACCCGTCGACCATCGCCACCGCGATCCGGATCGGCAACCCGGCCTCCTGGCAGTACGCGCTCGCCGCGCGGGACGAGTCGGGCGGTTTCATCGACGAGGTGACGGACCGTGAGATCCTGCGCGCCTACCGGCTGTTGGCCTCGCAGGAGGGCGTCTTCGTGGAGCCCGCGTCGGCCGCCTCGGTAGCCGGTCTGCTCAAGGCCGCCGAGCAGGGCAAGGTCGACCCGGGCCAGAAAATCGTCTGCACGGTCACCGGAAACGGACTCAAGGACCCGGACTGGGCGGTCGCCGGAGCGCCCCAGCCGGTCACCGTGCCGGTCGACGCGGCCGCGGCCGCGGAGCAGCTCGGTCTTGCGTAAGGCCACAGGTAAGGCCACAGGTGAGGCCACAGGTGAGGCCACAGGTGAGGCCTCGGGCAAGGACTCGGGTGAGGCCTCCGCGTAAGAACTCTCCGCGGGACGCCCCCGCGGAGAGTTCTTGAGTGGAGCTCTGGGTAAAGGTCTGGCATAAAGCTCTGACGCAGAGCCCCGCCCGCCTTCCCGGGGCGCACCTGGGAAAGCATGGCAAGCCGGACAACGCCGTACGTAGGGGCACAGGAGGCTTGCGACACGCATCGTGCGCCTCCCGTGCGCCCTATGTCGCCACTCAACCTTCCTTCGATAGGCTGTACCTGATCCCGCCCCGCCGCATATGCCGCGGTGTTGTTGCCGTTACGGCCCACGGGTGTTCGTACCTCTCGAAAAAAATCTCGCAGTCAGAACCAAGGAGTGTCATCGAGCGATGGCCGGTCCAGCGTTCCGCGCCGCCGCCGTCCGAGTGCGCGTCCCCGCCACCAGCGCCAATCTCGGCCCGGGCTTCGACGCCCTCGGGCTGTCCCTTGGGCTGTACGACGACGTGGTCGTCCGGGTCGCGGACTCCGGTCTGCACATCGACATCGCGGGTGAGGGCGCCACAACGCTTCCCCGCGATGAGAGCCATCTGCTCGTACGTTCCCTGCGTACGGCCTTCGACCTGCTCGGCGGGCAGCCGCGCGGCCTCGAGGTCGTCTGCGCCAACCGCATCCCGCACGGGCGCGGTCTGGGCTCGTCGTCGGCAGCCATCTGCGCCGGCATCGTCGCCGCCCGGGCGGTGACCATAGGCGGCGACGCCAGACTCGACGACGCGGCGCTGCTCGAGCTCGCCACCGAGATCGAGGGGCACCCCGACAATGTCGCCGCGTGTCTGCTCGGCGGCTTCACGCTCGCCTGGACCGACGGGGGAGCGGCGCGCGCCATCAGGATGGATCCTGCCGATTCCGTCGTTCCGGTGGTTTTCGTCCCCGGCAAGCCGGTGCTCACCGAGACCGCGCGCGGACTGCTTCCGCGTACCGTCCCCCATGTGGACGCCGCCGCCAACGCGGGCCGCGCCGCCCTGCTCGTCGAGGCGCTGACCAGGCGTCCCGAGCTGCTGCTGCCCGCCACGGAGGACCGGCTCCACCAGGAGTACCGCGCCCCGGCGATGCCGCAGAGCGCGGAACTTGTCAACCGACTGCGCGCCGACGGCGTCCCAGCAGTCATCTCCGGCGCCGGCCCCACCGTGCTCGCGCTGACCGAGGACGGTGTGGCCGACAAGGTCGCACGGCTGGCGGGCGAGGGGTGGGCGGCCAACCGGCTCACCTTCGACGCAGCGGGAGCGAGTGTTCTGCCGCTCGCCCAGTAGCGACACCAAGATTGCCGGTGATGGAGAGGGGGAATGTTTGTTGGAGCCGGTAGTGTTAACCTCAAGTCTGCAGCCGACGTTTTTGTGGCGCGGTGCTTAGTGTCCCCATTCGGGACCAACATTCTTCCGGGAGCCTCCCCGACCCTGCCTGAGCAGCCTGCCTGAGCAGTTTCGAGCACGCTCCGGAAACGGCACGACACCCCTCGCTTTTCCAGGAGTGGGCCGAGCAGGGGGAACCTCGGGCCGGGTTTTTGCACGTATATCTCTCCGCCGTTAATTGCCGGCGGGACCATCGCTCCGACACGGTCCGCAAACCAGGACCGACGTCGGACAGCACAACCGGTCGCCGAGCCAGAAGGCCGACGTCCGCTCCAGGGAAGGACCCTTCGTGAGCGACACCACCGATCTGATGGGCGTGACTGCCGACAACAACGTCGACACCGCCGCGCCCGCCGCAGGTGCTGCCTCTGGCACCACCTCACGGCGCCGCCGCTCCGGCACCGGCCTCGAGGGCATGGTCCTGGCCGAGCTGCAGCAGGTCGCGTCCGGCCTCGGGATCAGGGGCACCGCGCGTATGCGCAAGAGCCAGCTGATCGAGGTCATCAAGGAGGCGCAGGCGGGCGGCGGCTCGTCCGCGCCGAAGAGCGCCGAGGCGGGCACCGGCGTGGCCGAGACCAAGCCGAAGCGGCGCGCCACCTCCAAGGCGCGCACGGGCGACGAGTCCACGGCCGCCGCGGCGAAGGCGGACAAGGCCGAGAAGGCCGAGAAGGCCGTCGCCCAGCAGCAGATCGACATTCCCGGTCAGCCGGCCAGCGACGACCAGCCGGCCGCCGGTGAGCGCCGCCGTCGTCGGGCCACCGCCCAGGCGGGCAGCCCGGACACCACGAGCGAGCCCAAGGCCGACGTCAGGACCGAGGTCCGGACCGAGACGGCCGTCGACGTCAAGACTGACGCCCAGCCGGACGCCAAGGCCGAGGCCGCCGCCGACACCGCCGAGGGCCGGCGCGACCGTCAGGACCGGGGCCAGCGCGGTGACCGTGGTGAGCGCGGCGGCGACCGCGGTGACCGCCGTGACCGTCAGCGCGACCGTCGCGGTGGCAAGGGCGACGACCAGCAGGGCGGCCAGCGCCAGCAGCGCCAGGGCGGCCAGCAGGGTGGTCAGCAGGGTGGTCAGCAGGGCCCGCAGGACGACTTCGACGACGAGGGCGGCCGCCGCGGACGCCGTGGCCGTTACCGCGACCGTCGTGGCCGTCGTGGCCGCGAGGACTCCTTCGGCAACGAGCCGCAGGTCTCCGAGGACGACGTCCTGATCCCCGTCGCGGGCATCCTGGACATCCTCGACAACTACGCGTTCATCCGGACCTCCGGCTACCTGCCGGGCCCGAACGACGTGTACGTCTCCCTCGCCCAGGTCCGCAAGAACGGCCTGCGCAAGGGTGACCACGTCACCGGAGCGGTCCGTCAGCCGAAGGACGGCGAGCGCCGCGAGAAGTTCAACGCGCTCGTACGCCTGGACTCGGCGAACGGCATGGCGGCCGAATCCGGCCGCGGCCGCCCGGAGTTCAACAAGCTGACCCCGCTGTACCCGCAGGACCGACTGCGCCTCGAGACCGACCCGGGCATCCTGACGACCCGGATCATCGACCTCGTGTCGCCGATCGGCAAGGGCCAGCGAGGCCTGATCGTGGCCCCGCCGAAGACCGGCAAGACCATGATCCTGCAGGCGATCGCCAACGCGATCACCGTCAACAGCCCCGAGTGCCACCTGATGGTCGTCCTTGTCGACGAGCGTCCGGAAGAGGTCACCGACATGCAGCGGTCGGTGAAGGGCGAGGTCATCTCCTCGACCTTCGACCGCCCGGCCGAGGACCACACCACGGTCGCC
The DNA here is from genome assembly GCF_042736455.1 of Streptomyces sp. NPDC060064. Lineage (NCBI taxonomy): Bacteria > Bacillati > Actinomycetota > Actinomycetes > Kitasatosporales > Streptomycetaceae > Streptomyces > Streptomyces sp. NPDC060064. The sequence goes on along the minus strand of NZ_JBHWWF010000016.1, from coordinate 97,076 downwards.
GAGCTGGCCATCGAGCGCGCCAAGCGTCTCGTCGAGCTGGGTCACGACGTGGTCGTCCTGCTGGACTCGATCACCCGCCTGGGCCGTGCGTACAACCTCGCGGCGCCCGCCTCCGGCCGCATCCTCTCCGGTGGTGTCGACTCGACCGCGCTCTACCCGCCGAAGCGCTTCTTCGGTGCCGCGCGGAACATCGAGGACGGCGGATCTTTGACCATCCTCGCGACCGCTTTGGTGGACACAGGTTCACGCATGGACGAGGTGATCTTCGAGGAGTTCAAGGGCACCGGCAACATGGAGCTCAAGCTCGACCGGAAGCTCTCGGACAAGCGCATCTTCCCGGCGGTGGACGTGGACGCGTCCAGCACCCGTAAGGAAGAGATCCTGCTCGGCAGCGACGAGCTCGCCGTCACCTGGAAGCTGCGCCGGGTGCTGCACGCGCTCGACCAGCAGCAGGCGATCGAGCTGCTGCTGGACAAGATGAAGCAGACGAAGTCGAACGGCGAGTTCCTGCTGCAGATCCAGAAGACGACTCCGTCCGCCGGGAACGGCAACGACTGACGTTCTTCGCATGACGTTCTTCGCAGTGAACGAGACCGCCCCGGCACGAAAGTGACGGGGCGGTCTCGTTTTCCCGTACGCCTCACCAGCCGCTGGTCAACGCCCAGTTGACAGGCGTAACATGCCCTGGTTGGTGGGGGGAATTCCGCCGCAGTGCCGAGAGAGGCCGGGGGGCCTCGGATCCGGACTGCCCTGTTACTCGTATGCCCCACCACTACCCGTTTGTCTTCCGGTGGGGCGAGTGCGCCCCGCCGGTTCAACCCGAGGGGTTACCGAGTGCAGATTCGCACCCGTGGTGGTCGGCACAAGCGCCGTATGAGAGTCGTGGTACCGACGGCCGTTGCCGCAGTCGCCGCTCTGGTCGGCACGGGACTGGCCATGTCCGGCTCGCAGGCCGCCGAGGCCGGCGGCCCGCAGATCAGCGCCCGGCAGCAGGCCGACCCGCTGTCGCAGACGGAACTGCGCAGCCGCGCGATCAGCGCGATAAAGGCCGGCAAGGCCAGCAAGCGCAGCCTCGCCAAGGAGCCCTCCGCCTCGTCGTCGCCCGACACGAGGTCGGCGCCGAGCGCCCGCATCATCGGCGGCAAGGAGACGACCATCTCGGCGGCGCCGTGGATGGCTCAGCTCTACTTCCAGGACGACACGGGCGCCGGCTACTTCTGCGGTGGCGTCGTCGTCGCCCCGACGAAGGTCGCCACCGCCGCGCACTGCGTCAAGGGCATCAAGTGGTACGCGACCGGGTCGGTCATCACCGGCACCGACCAGCTGCCCACGGACACCGGCCAGAAGGACGCGAACGGCGACGCGATCTTCGACTTCCACGGCGGGCAGGTCCGCGGGGCCTACCGTCAGTGGAACCACCCGCAGTACAGCCCGGTCACCGTCGACAACGACGTCGCCGTGCTCACCCTGGACGCGCCGGTCTCCGTGACGCCGCTGCCGATCATGCAGAACACGGACACCGCTCTGTACACGCCGGGCACGGACGCCAAGGTGTACGGCTGGGGCCGCACCAGCTCCACCGAGCCCAACAGCTCCTCGCAGACCCTCAAGGTCGCCGACGCGGACATCAACTCCAACGCGGCCTGCCAGACCGCGTACGGCTCGGACTACGTCGTCGGTCACATGGTCTGCGCCGGAGCCGCGCCGACCGGTGACGACAGCACCACCGAGACGACCTGCAACGGTGACTCCGGCGGCCCGCTGGTGGCCGGCGGCAAGCTCGTCGGCCTCGTCTCCTGGGGTGACGCGAACTGCTCGGCCCCGGGCAAGTACGGCGTCTACGCCAAGGTGAGCACGTACTCGGCCCCGATCCGGGCCCGGGTCAACGACAGCAACTGGAGCAACGACCACGCCGCGGACCTGCTGGCCCGTCGTGCCTCCGACAGCACGCTGTTCGGCTGGACCTCGAAGGTGACCTCGCTCACCCGCCAGTACAACCACGGCGCCTTCGGCGGTGTGACCCTGATGGTTCAGGCCGACCTGAACCGCGACGACTACCAGGACCTCATCTACCGCGCGCCGAACGGTGACGTCTACTGGTCCTACAGCAACGACCTGGCGCCGAAGCTCATCGCCAAGGGCTGGGGAGCGCACAAGCAGATCCTGGTCCCCGGCGACCTGACCGGCGACGATCTGCCGGACATGGTGGCGATCAACTCCTCCGGCAACGCGTACCTCTACCCGGGCAAGGGCACCGGCGCCTTCGCCGCGCCGATCCTGATCGGCGCCGGCTGGGGGCAGTACAACATGGTCCGCGGCCACGGTGACTTCACCGGCGACGGCCGGGCCGACATCCTGGCCCGGGGCGCCGGCGGCGCCACCTACCTGTACACGGGTACCGGCAAGGCCACCGGCGCGTTCGCGGCCCGCCGTCTCATCGGCACCTTCGGCAGCACCTACAACGCGCTGGTCACCACCGGCGACGTGAACAGCGACGGAAACGCCGACCTCTTCGCCCGTGACACCACCGGCAAGCTCTGGCTCTACCCGGGCAACGGGAAGTCCACCGGTGGGATCTTCGCCACACGTGTCGCCTTCGGCACCGGCTGGCAGGCGTACAACCTCTTCGGCTAAAGCCCCAGCGCACACGCCGAGTTGTGCCCACCGTGCCTCGCGCGGTGGGCACAGCGCTTTCTTACGGAGCTCTTAGCTCCCTGTGCAACCCTTCTTGCTTCTTCACCGTCTGACCAATGTGTCCGACAAATACCGACAAACCGTGCCTGATCACCGCGGCAGGGGGTAGCGGGAACAGCGAGAGCCGAGGAGAGCATGGGCGAGCAGAGCAGCACCGGAAGCCGAATACGCAGCCGCGGCAAGCGCCGTAGGCAGCCCAGCAGGGGCCGCCGGGCGATGACCATTGCCGCGTGGTCCGCAGCAGGTCTGGTGCTGGTCGGTGGATCCGGCCTCGGTTACGTCTACTTCAAGCTCAACGGCAACATCAAGGGCGTCGACATCAACGCCGCGCTCGGCACCGACCGCCCCGAGAACGTCGACAACGGCTCCATGGACATTCTGGTCCTGGGCTCCGACTCCCGCTCCGGCGCCAACTCCGAGTACGGCGTCGACGAAGGTGCCGCCCGTTCCGACACCGCGATGATGGTGCACGTCTACGAGGGCCACAAGAAGGCCAGCGTCGTCTCCATCCCGCGCGACACCCTTGTCGACCGACCGCGCTGCGCCGACGCGAAGGGCGGCTCCGTCTCCGGCGAGAAGCGCGCCATGTTCAACACCGCGTACGAGGTCGGCGGCCCGGCCTGCGCGGTGAAGACCCTCGAGAAGATGTCCGGCATCCGCATGGACCACTACATCGAGGTCGACTTCACGGGCTTCAAGAAACTCATCGACAAGCTGGGCGGCGTGGAGATCACCACCACCAAGCCGATCAACGACTCCAAGAGCCATCTGCACCTGAAGCCCGGCACGCACACCCTCAACGGTGAGAAGTCGCTCGGTCTCGTACGGACCCGCAAGAGCGTCGGCGACGGCAGCGACCTCGGCCGAATACAGCTCCAGCAGGCGTTCATGAAGGCGTTCATCAACCAGGTCAAGGACGTCGGCGTCTTCACCAACCCCAAGAAGCTCTTCGACGTCGCCGACACCGCCACCAAGGCGATCACGCCCGATTCCGAGCTCGACTCGGTGCAGGAGCTGATGAGCTTCGCCAAGGGGCTCAGCGGTCTCGGCGCCGAGGACGTGCACATGATCACGATGCCGGTGGAGTACGACCCGGCCGACCCCAACCGCGTGATCCCGATCAAGGCGGCCTCCCGCCAGGTCTGGACGGCGCTCAAGCAGGACAAGCCGATCCCCGCCTCCGCGGTCAAGGACTCCGCCGGCGACAAGGGCGCCGCCGGCTCCCTCGTGCAGAGCCACTGACCCCGGCAGGGAATACCTCCGGCCCGACCCCGGTTTTGGGAGATACGGCCAGTCCTGGCAGACTGGTACGTCGGCCCCGGTTCACGTACGAGCAATCCGCGCGTACGACCCGGTGCCCTCCCGAAACTAGGAGACACCCTTGAAGCGCGACATCCACCCCGAGTACGTCGAGACCCAGGTCAGCTGTACCTGTGGCGCGTCGTTCACCACCCGTAGCACCATCGAGTCCGGCACCGTCCGGGCCGAGGTCTGCTCCGAGTGCCACCCGTTCTACACGGGCAAGCAGAAGATCCTCGACACCGGTGGCCGTGTGGCCCGCTTCGAGGCCCGCTTCGGCAAGGCTGCCGGCTCCGCCAAGAAGTAGCGAGCCACTGCGCCGGCCCTTGGCCGCCCCTGCCCGGGGTGGCCGAGGCCGGCGCTTTGTCCGTTCTGAGCAGCCCCCTTCGTGTACAAAACCAGGAGCACCCGATGTTCGAGGCGGTCGAGGAATTGATCGGCGAGCACGCCGATCTCGAGAAGAAGCTCGCCGACCCTTCGGTCCACGCGGACCAGGCGAACGCGCGCAAGCTCAACAAGCGATACGCCGAGCTGACCCCGATCATCGGCACGTACCGCTCCTGGAAGCAGACCGGGGACGACATCCAGACCGCGCGTGAACTGGGCGCCGACGACCCGGACTTCGCCGCCGAGGTCAAGGTGCTGGAGAAGCAGCGCGAGGAGCTCACCGAGAAGCTGCGGCTGCTGCTCGTGCCGCGCGACCCCAGCGACGACAAGGACGTCATCCTCGAGGTCAAGGCCGGCGCGGGCGGCGACGAGTCCGCCCTGTTCGCCGGTGACCTGCTGCGGATGTATCTGCGCTACGCGGAGCGCGTCGGCTGGAAGACCGAGATCATCGACGCCACCGAGTCCGAGCTGGGCGGCTACAAGGACGTCCAGGTCGCGGTGAAGACCAAGGGCGGCCAGGGCGCGACCGAGCCGGGACAGGGCGTCTGGGCGCGGCTGAAGTACGAGGGCGGAGTGCACCGCGTGCAGCGGGTGCCGGCCACCGAGTCCCAGGGCCGTATCCACACCTCCGCGGCAGGCGTCCTGGTGACGCCCGAGGCGGAGGAGATCGACGTCGAGATCCACGCCAACGACCTGCGGATCGACGTCTACCGCTCGTCGGGCCCCGGCGGCCAGTCCGTCAACACCACCGACTCCGCGGTGCGCATCACGCACCTGCCGACCGGCATCGTCGCCTCCTGCCAGAACGAGAAGAGCCAGCTCCAGAACAAGGAGCAGGCGATGCGTATCCTGCGCTCCAGGCTGCTTGCCGCGGCACAGGAGGAGGCGGAGAAGGAGGCCTCGGACGCCCGCCGCAGCCAGGTCCGTACCGTCGACCGCTCCGAGAAGATCCGTACGTACAACTTCCCGGAAAACCGGATCTCCGACCACCGCGTCGGCTTCAAGGCGTACAACTTGGACCAGGTGCTCGACGGGGATCTGGACACCATGATCCAGGCCTGTGTCGACGCCGACTCCGCCGCCAAACTCGCCGCCGCCCAGTAAGCCCAGCACACCGCCCCAGCCCCGGAGGACCAGCGTGCAGCTAACTCCCGGGGGACGACCCCCGTCCCCCCGATCTGTGCTGCTTGCCGAGGTGGCCCAGGCCACCCAGCGGCTGGCCGACGCCGGCGTGCCCTCGCCGCGCTTCGACGCCGAGGAGCTCGCCGCGTTCGTGCACGGCGTGAAGCGGGGAGAGCTGCACAACGTCAAGGACGCGGACTTCGACGCCCGCTACTGGGAGGCGATCGCCCGCCGCGAGGCCCGTGAGCCGCTCCAGCACATCACCGGACGCGCCTTCTTCCGCTTCCTGGAGCTGCAGGTCGGCCCCGGCGTCTTCGTACCGCGCCCGGAGACCGAGTCGGTCGTCGGGTGGGCCATAGACGCCGTACGGGCCATGGATGTCGTCGAGCCGCTCATCGTCGATCTGTGTACGGGCTCCGGGGCCATCGCGCTCGCCATGGCGCAGGAGGTGCCGCGCTCGCGTGTGCACGGAGTGGAGCTCTCCGAGGACGCGCTGCGGTGGACCCGTAAGAACGCCGAGGGCTCGCGCGTCACCGTCCACCAGGGCGACGCGCTGACCGCCCTGCCGGAGCTCGACGGCCAGGTCGACCTGGTCATCTCCAATCCGCCGTACATCCCGCTCACCGAGTGGGAGTATGTCGCGCCCGAGGCCCGTGACCACGACCCGGACATGGCGCTCTTCTCCGGCGAGGACGGCCTGGACACCATCCGCGGTATCGAGCGCACCGCTCACCGGCTGCTGCGGCCCGGCGGCCTGGTGGTCATCGAGCACGCCGACACCCAGGGCGGCCAGGTGCCGTGGATCTTCAACGAGGAGGCCGGCTGGGCGGACGCGGCCGACCACCCCGACCTGAACAGGCGACCGCGCTTCGCGACCGCACGCAAGGCCATGCCGTGACCGGCAATCCAGACCCGCAGCATCATCTCCAGACCCTGTTCGAGGAGGGCCGTTAAATGGCACGGCGATACGACTGCAACGACGCGACCGACCGTACGACTGGTCTGCGTGAAGCCGCGTCGGCCGTCCGCCGCGGCGAGCTGGTCGTGCTGCCCACCGACACCGTGTACGGGATCGGTGCGGACGCCTTCGGCTCCGAGGCAGTCGCCGACCTGCTGGAGGCCAAGGGGCGCGGCCGCAATATGCCCACCCCTGTCCTCATCGGGTCCCCGAACACCCTGCACGGCCTGGTCACCGACTTCTCCGAGCAGGCATGGGAGCTGGTCGACGCGTTCTGGCCGGGCGCGCTGACGCTCGTCGCCAAGCACCAGCCCTCGCTGCAGTGGGACCTGGGCGACACCCGGGGCACCGTAGCGATCCGGATGCCGCTGCACCCGGTCGCGATCGAACTGCTCACCGAGGTCGGCCCGATGGCCGTCTCCAGCGCCAACCTCACCGGGCATCCCGCGCCGGAGGACTGTGACGCCGCGCAGGAGATGCTGGGCGACTCGGTCTCGGTCTATCTGGACGGTGGCCCGACGCCGGGCATCGTCCCGTCCTCGATCGTCGACGTCACCGGCAAGGTCCCGGTCCTGCTGCGCGCGGGAGCACTCTCGGCGGACGAGCTGCGCAAGGTCGTACCCGACCTCGAGGTGGCCAATTGACCGCCCCTGAGGGGCGTGGCATAGCGGAATCCGTCAGCAACACCACCACTTTCCGCATCCTCCACGTCAGCACCGGCAACGTCTGCCGCTCGCCGATCACCGAGCGGCTGACCCGCCATGCCCTGAGCGACCGCCTCGGCGATCCGCTGACGGGCGGCCTGATCGTGGAGAGCGCAGGCACCTGGGGCCACGAAGGCGCCCCGATGGAGGCCAACGCCGAGATCGTCCTGGCCGACTTCGGCGCGGACGCGACCGGTTTTGTCGGCCGTGAACTCCTCGACGAGCATGTGATCCGCGCCGACCTCGTCCTCACCGCGACGCGCGACCACCGCGCCCAGGTGATCTCGATGGGTCACTCGGCGGGCCTGCGCACCTTCACGCTCAAGGAGTTCACCCGGCTTGTACGGGCGATTGACCCGGCAACGTTGCCGGACCCGCACGAAGGCGTCGTCGAGCGTGCTCGGGCCCTGGTCAGGGCGGCGGCGGCGCTGCGCGGCTGGCTGCTGGCGCCGAGCCCGGACGCCGATGAGGTGTACGACCCGTACGGTGCGCCGATCACGTTCTTCCGCTCGATCGGCGACGAGATCAACCAGGCGCTGGACCCTGTGGTGACGGCTCTGACGGGCGTCTCCGCGCGGCAGTGAGGGCTCGCGGAGACGATCGGCGCGCATCGCGCCTCGCACCGGCCTACATTGGTTTCCACTGGGATTCACCTCGCGAGGACGATCCGTTCAGCTGGAGCCACAGATGCCGGTCACCGCTGCACCAGACGCCGTCCGCATCACCACCCCCGGCGCGGATTTCGACGCCCTGCGCCGACAGGACCCGCAGATCGCCGAAGTGATCCTGGGGGAGCTGGGGCGGCAGAGCGACAGCCTTCAGCTCATCGCCGCCGAGAACTTCACCTCACCCGCGGTCCTCGCCGCCCTCGGCTCCCCGCTCGCCAACAAGTACGCCGAGGGCTACCCCGGCGCCCGCCACCACGGCGGCTGCGAGCTGGTCGACGCCGCCGAGCGGATCGCCGTCGAGCGCGCCACCGCTCTCTTCGGCGCCGAACACGCCAATGTGCAGCCGCACTCCGGCTCCTCCGCGGTCCTTGCGGCGTACGCGGCGCTGCTCAAGCCCGGTGACACCGTGCTCGCCATGGGACTGTCGTACGGCGGTCATCTCACCCACGGTTCACCCGCGAACTTCTCCGGGCGCTGGTTCGACTTCGTCGGCTACGGCGTCGACGCCGAGACCGGACTGATCGATTACGACCAGGTCCTCGCCCTGGCCCGGCAGCACCGGCCCAAGGCCATCGTCTGCGGCTCGATCTCGTACCCCCGCCATCCCGACTACGAAGCCTTCCGCGAGATCGCGGACGAGGCGGACGCCTATCTGATCGCCGATGCCGCCCACCCCATGGGCCTGATCGCCGGTGGCGCGGCCCCCAGCCCCGTCCCGTACGCCGATGTGGTGTGCGCCACCACCCACAAGGTGCTGCGCGGGCCACGCGGCGGGATGATCCTCTGCGGTTCCGAGCTGGCCGAACGCATCGACCGGGCGGTGTTCCCCTTCACCCAGGGCGGCGCCCAGATGCACACGATCGCCGCCAAGGCTGTCGCTTTCGGTGAGGCGGCTACGCCGGCCTTCGCGGCGTACGCCCACCAGGTGGTCGCCAATGCGCGGGTACTGGCCGACGGGCTCGCGGCGGAGGGCCTGTCCGTGCTGACCGGCGGCACCGACACCCATCTGATCAGCGCGGATCCAGCTCCGCTGGGCGTGGCGGGCAAGGCGGCCCGCGGCCGTCTCGCCGCGGCGGGCATGGTCCTCGACACCTGCGCACTGCCGTACGGGGACGGGCGCGGCATCCGGCTGGGCACCGCTGCCGTCACCACCCAGGGCATGGGCGAGAGCGAGATGGCGCGGATCGCGGCACTCTTCACGGCGGCGATGCGTGAAGACGGCGAGGAGGCGCGGAAGGTCCGTACGGAGGTGCGGGAACTGACCGGTAGATTTCCGCCTTATCGGGGGTAGCCGGTGAGTCGTGCAACCATCGCCCGCGCCCGTATGTCCTCAAGCATGTGGCTACCAGAGCTAGGGTGTGGGGCTGAGATGGCCAGCGATTCCTGTGGGGCAGCCCGTGCGTGATTACCTGCTGACGCTCTGTGTCACGGCTGCGGTGACGTATCTGCTGACCGGGCCGGTGCGGAAGTTCGCCATCGCGACCGGTGCGATGCCGCAGATCCGTGCCCGCGACGTACACCGAGAGCCGACACCGCGACTCGGCGGTATCGCCATGTTCTTCGGCCTGTGCGCCGGTCTGCTGGTCGCGGACCATCTGCAGAACCTCAACAGCGTCTTCGAGCTGTCCAATGAACCGCGGGCACTGCTCTCCGGCGCTGCCCTGATCTGGATCATCGGTGTCCTCGACGACAAGTTCGAGATCGATGCCCTGATCAAACTGGGCGGCCAGATGATCGCCGCGGGTGTGATGGTGATCCAGGGTCTGACGATCCTGTGGATCCCCGTCCCCGGCGTCGGCACCGTCTCGCTGACCCAGTGGCAGGGCACCCTGCTGACCGTCGCCCTCGTCGTCATCACCATCAACGCGGTGAACTTCGTGGACGGCCTGGACGGCCTCGCCGCCGGCATGGTCTGCATCGCCGCCGCGGCCTTCTTCCTCTACTCGTACCGGATCTGGTTCAGGTACGGCATCGAGGCGGCGGCGCCCGCCAGCCTGTTCACCGTGATCCTGATGGGCATGTGCCTCGGCTTCCTGCCGCACAACATGCACCCGGCGCGCATCTTCATGGGCGACTCGGGATCGATGCTGATCGGCCTGGTGCTCGCGGCGGCCGCGATCTCGGTGACAGGACAGGTGGACCCGGACGCCCTGAAGATCTTCGAGGGCAGCACCCGCCAGGCCACCCACGCGGCGCTGCCGGTCTTCATCCCGCTGCTGCTGCCGCTGACGATCATCGCGATCCCGGTCGCCGACCTGGTGCTCGCGATCGTCCGCCGTACCTGGAACGGACAGTCGCCGTTCGCGGCGGACCGTGGCCATCTGCACCACCGGCTCCTGGAGATCGGACATTCGCACAGCCGAGCAGTCCTGATCATGTACTTCTGGTCGGCCCTGATCGCCTTCGGTGTCGTCGCGTACTCGGTGCACTCGGCGTCGATGTGGAGCGTGCTGCTCATTGTGGCGCTGAGCGCGGTAGGCCTCGTGCTTCTGCTGCTGCCGCGCTTCACTCCGCGCGCCCCGCGTTGGGCGGAGGCTTTCGTTCCGCCGCGTTACCGGCGCCGCACAACGCTTCCCGGGCCTGCGGTCCCCGCGTACGAGTCGGAGGCGGCGGAGGCGGCGGAGGCGTCACAGGAGTCGCTGGAGGAGCCCGAGGAGCGGACCCCGGTTCCGGCGGGCGTCAACGGAGCGACTGCTATCGGCCCCCGTTCGCGTTTCCCGGACCGGCGGAAGGCCGGAACGCGCGGGTGACGAGTCGCTGCATGTTCGCCCATTACCAGACATAGCGACCAGTTATTCTGCACACACGCGCGCACTCACTCTCATGTGTGACAGTCAGCACACCCTCAGGTAAAGACCTCATCAAATAGTTTGTGATACCGTTCACGAGACCCGGAGACAGAGCCGAAAGACCGTAGTGCGACGGTTCTTTGGCCCCGAGGACCCAACTCGGACCGGGCCTACGCTCGTCCATGACGACACCACTGCCCCCACCAGCAAGCGGAGCTGCCGCCATGCCGTCCAACGACGTCCGGACTCTCCTTCGAGCCGCCGTACCCACCGCTGTCGCCGGCGCTGTTGCCGTCGCGATCAGCGCGGTGGTCGCCGGCGGTAAGGGGGCGGTAGGCGCTGTCGTTGCGACGCTGGTTGTGATCCTGTTCATGGGGATCGGGCTGGTGGTCCTGGAGCGGACGGCCAAGTCGCTTCCGCATCTGTTCCAGGCCATGGGGCTCATGCTCTATGCAGCACAGATTCTGCTGCTGTTCATCTTTGTCGCCGCGTTCAAGAACACCACGTTGTTCAACCCGAAGGCCTTTGCCATCACGCTGGTCGCAGCGACCCTCGTGTGGATCGCCGCGCAGACCCGTGCGCACATGAAGGCCAAAATGCTTTATGTCGAACCGGACTCCTCCGAGGGCAAGAAGCCCGAGAACAAGGGGTCTTCCTCGTGAGGGGTAGGGCCGGTATAAGCACGCGTTCGCGATCCTGCTATCGTCCGGTGCCAACTGCGGCATTGCGGGCGCGGGCATCTGAGCTGACGCCTGCTCAATCGCGAGGCTCCCTGCCTGCCGGCCGCCCCCACATCCGTAACACCAGTCCAGTGCCGATCAGCGGCTGTGCGCCGCGCCGACACAACGAGGTTGCCGTACCTATGCGCCACGCTGAAGGAGCCCGCGGTGAGTGCTGACCCGACGACGGTGCTCGCCTTCGAGACCGATTGCCACATCTTCCAGAACAGCGGTTGTGGTTTCCCGGCTCCCGGCCTGCACTCGTTCCTGTTCCAGCCCCTCTGGGGCGACGGGGACAGCAACTTGTACTTCAACAAGACGATGCTGTTGGCGCTGCTCGGCTCGGTCATCATCGTCGGCTTCTTCTGGGCGGCCTTCCGTAAGCCGAAGGTTGTTCCCGGCAAGCTTCAGATGGTGGCCGAGGCCGGCTACGACTTCGTACGCCGAGGCGTCGTCTACGAGACGATCGGCAAGCGCGACGGTGAGAAGTACGTCCCGCTGGTGGTCTCCCTGTTCTTCTTCGTCTGGATGATGAACCTCTGGTCCATCATCCCGGTCGCCCAGTTCCCCGTGACGGCGATCATTTCGTACCCGGTCGCGCTCGCCGCGATCGTGTACGTCCTGTGGGTCAGCCTGACCTTCAAGAAGCACGGTTTCGTCGGAGCTTTCAAGAACTTCTCGGGCTACGACAAGAGCCTCGGCCCGGTCCTGCCGCTCTCGATGACCATCGAGCTCTTCTCGAACCTGCTCGTCAGGCCGTTCACGCACGCCGTCCGGCTCTTTGCCAACATGTTCGCGGGCCACACCCTGCTGCTGCTCTTCACGATCGCCAGCTGGTACCTGCTCAACGGCATCGGCATCGCCTACGCAGGTGTGTCGTTCGTGATGGTCATCGTGATGACCGCCTTCGAGCTCTTCATCCAGGCTGTCCAGGCCTATGTGTTCGTCCTGCTGACCTGCAGCTACATCCAGGGCGCTCTCGCCAAGGGCCACTGAGCACCCAACCTCCCGAAGCACCCGGTGGCCAACCCCCACCGGACCAAGAAAGAGAAGGAAGAACCGGCATGTCTGCTCTCCAGACCCTCGCCGCCACCAGCGTCGAAATCAAGGGCAACCTCGGCTCTATCGGTTACGGCCTTGCGGCCATCGGCCCCGGTGTCGGCGTCGGCATCATCTTCGGTAACGGTACCCAGGCTCTCGCCCGTCAGCCCGAGGCCGCCGGTCTGATCCGCCAGAACCAGATCCTCGGCTTCGCCTTCTGTGAGGCGCTCGCCCTGATCGGTCTGGTCATGCCGTTCGTCTACCCGACCTCCTGACCGGTCGCGAACAGCCCATTCGACGGAAGGCACTGACGTGAACCCTCTGGTTCAGCTCGCGGCGGAGGAAGCGGAAAATCCGCTCATCCCGCCGATCCCTGAGCTCGTCATTGGCTTCATCGCCTTTGCCATCGTTTTCGGTTTCCTCGCCAAGAAGCTCCTTCCGACCATCAACAAGGTTCTGGACGAGCGCCGCGAGGCCATCGAAGGCGGTATGGAGAAGGCCGATGCGGCCCAGACCGAGGCCGAGAGCGTGCTTGAGCAGTACAAGGCTCAGCTCGCCGAGGCCCGTCACGAAGCCGCTCGTATGCGCCAGGAGGCGCAGGAGCAGGGCGCCGTGATCCTGCAGGAGATGAGGGCGGAAGGCCAGCGGCAGCGTGAGGAGATCATCGCTGCCGGTCACGCCCAGATCGAGGCCGACCGCAAGGCCGCGGCCGCTGCGCTGCGCCAGGACGTGGGCAAGCTCGCCACCGAACTGGCCGGCAAGATCGTCGGTGAGTCCCTCGAGGACTACACCCGGCAGAGCGGCACCGTCGACCGCTTCCTCGACGCACTCGAGGACAGCGCTTCGAAGGCCGAGGCCACGCGATGAACGGAGCGAGCCGCGAGGCACTGGCTGCCGCACGCGAGTCTCTCGACGCGCTGACCGACAACACGTCGGTCGACGTGGCGAAGCTCGCCGAGGAGCTGGCCGCCGTCACCGCGCTGCTCGACCGTGAGGTGTCGTTGCGTCGGGTCCTGACCGACCCGGCGCAGCCCGGCGAGGCCAAGGCCGAGCTGGTCGGGCGGCTGCTGGGCGGTCAGGTGGGCAGCGAAACCATCGACCTGCTCGCAGGCATGGTCCGTTCCCGCTGGTCGCAGTCGCGCGATCTGGTCGACGCGGTCGAGGAGCTGGCGGCCACCGCCGACCTCACCGCGGCGCAGCGGGCCGGTGCGCTCGACGACGTCGAGGACGAGCTGTTCCGGTTCGGCCGGATCGTCGCCTCCAGCGTCGAGCTGCGCTCCGCGCTGACCGACAAGTCGGCGCCGGCGTCCGCCAAGGGCGAGCTGCTGCGCAGCCTGCTCGACGGCAAGGCCAATCCGGCCACCGAGCGGCTGGTCATCCGTCTTGTGACCCAGCCCCGAGGACGTAGCCTGGAAGCTGGACTCGAGTCCCTGTCCAGGCTCGCCGCGGCGCGCCGGGAGCGGATGGTCGCGGTCGTCACCTCGGCGGTGCCGCTGACCGATGAGCAGAAGCAGCGCCTCGGCGCCGGTCTGGCTCGGATCTACGGCCGCGAGATGCACCTCAATCTCGACGTGGACCCCGAGGTCATCGGCGGAGTGCAGGTGCGCGTCGGCGACGAGCTGATCAACGGCACCATCGCGGCACGTCTCGACGAGGCGGCCCGCCGCATCGCCGGCTGACCAGCCACCAACTGAACAAGCAGTACGAAGCAGTACGAGCGGCCCGGTTGGGCCGTGCAGAGATTGCAGAAGATTCCTGGGGGTCGGCCCCCAGACCCCCTAAGAAACTTCGGGCCCAACAAGGAGAGCAGGGAACCCAGATGGCGGAGCTCACGATCCGGCCGGAGGAGATCCGGGACGCGCTGGAGAACTTTGTCCAGTCGTACCAGCCGGACGCGGCCTCGCGCGAGGAGGTCGGTACGGTCAGCGTTGCCGGTGACGGCATCGCGAAGGTCGAGGGCCTTCCCTCGGCCATGGCGAACGAGCTGCTGAAGTTCGAGGACGGCACCCTCGGTCTCGCCCTCAACCTCGAGGAGCGCGAGATCGGTGCGATCGTCCTCGGTGAGTTCAGCGGTATCGAGGAGGGCCAGCCGGTGCAGCGCACCGGTGAGGTGCTCTCCGTCGGCGTCGGCGAGGGCTACCTCGGCCGCGTTGTCGACCCGCTCGGCAACCCGATCGACGGCCTCGGCGAGATCGAGACCGACAGTCGCCGCGCCCTCGAGCTGCAGGCTCCGGGCGTCATGGTCCGTAAGTCGGTGCACGAGCCGATGCAGACCGGCTACAAGGCCGTCGACGCCATGGTGCCGATCGGCCGCGGCCAGCGTCAGCTGATCATTGGTGACCGTCAGACCGGCAAGACCGCTCTGGCCGTCGACACGATCATCAACCAGCGCGACAACTGGCGCTCCGGTGACGTGAAGAAGCAGGTGCGCTGCATCTACGTCGCCATCGGCCAGAAGGGCTCCACCATCGCGTCCGTGCGCGGTGCGCTGGAGGAGGCCGGCGCCCTCGAGTACACGACGATCGTCGCGGCTCCGGCGTCCGACCCGGCCGGCTTCAAGTACCTGGCCCCGTACACCGGTTCGGCCATCGGCCAGCACTGGATGTACCAGGGCAAGCACGTCCTGATCATCTTCGACGACCTGTCGAAGCAGGCTGACGCCTACCGCGCCGTGTCGCTGCTGCTGCGCCGTCCGCCGGGCCGCGAGGCCTACCCGGGCGACGTCTTCTACCTGCACTCGCGTCTGCTGGAGCGCTGCGCCAAGCTCTCCGACGACATGGGCGCCGGTTCGATGACGGGTCTGCCGATCGTCGAGACCAAGGCGAACGACGTGTCGGCGTTCATCCCGACCAACGTCATCTCCATCACCGACGGCCAGTGCTTCCTTGAGTCCGACCTGTTCAACGCCGGCCAGCGTCCGGCCCTGAACGTCGGTATCTCGGTCTCCCGTGTCGGTGGCTCCGCCCAGCACAAGGCCATGCGGCAGGTCTCCGGCCGGCTTCGCGTGGACCTCGCCCAGTACCGTGAGCTCGAGGCGTTCGCCTCCTTCGGCTCCGACCTGGACGCGGCTTCCAAGGCCTCGCTGGAGCGCGGTAAGCGCATGGTCGAGCTGCTGAAGCAGAGCCAGTACCAGCCCATGCCGATCGAGGAGCAGGTCGTCTCCGTCTGGGCCGGCACCACCGGCAAGATGGACGAGGTCCCGGTCGCCGACATCCGCCGCTTCGAGAGCGAGCTGCTCGAGTTCCTGCGCCGCGAGCGCAAGGAACTCCTCACCAGCATCGCCGAGGGCGCCAAGATGTCCGACGACACGCTGCAGTCGATCGCCGACGCCATCACCGCCTTCAAGCAGCAGTTCGAGACCTCGGACGGCAAGCTTCTGGGCGAAGACGCGCCGGTCACGGCCAAGTGACGACGGAAGGGACCTGACTCATGGGAGCCCAGCTCCGGGTCTACAAGCGTCGCATCAAATCCGTCACCGCGACCAAGAAGATCACCAAGGCGATGGAGATGATCGCCGCCTCGCGCATCGTCAAGGCGCAGCGCCAGGTGGCGGCCTCCACGCCGTACGCGACCGAGCTCACCCGCGCGGTCACTGCGGTGGCCACCGGGTCGAACACCAAGCACCCTCTGACCACCGAGGCGGAAGCCCCGACCCGCGCCGCGGTGCTGCTCATCACGAGCGACCGCGGTCTGGCCGGCGGCTACTCCTCCAACGCCATCAAGGCGGCGGAGCAGCTCACCGAGCGGCTCCGTGGTGAGGGCAAGGAGGTCGACACGTACATCGTCGGCCGCAAGGGTGTCGCCTACTACGGCTTCCGCGAGCGCAAGATCGCGGACTCGTGGAGCGGCTTCACGGACAACCCGACGTACGCGGACGCCAAGAAGGTCGCGGCTCCGCTGATCGCGGCCGTCCAGCAGGACACGGCCGAGGGCGGCGTGGACGAGCTCCACATCGTCTTCACCGAGTTCATCTCGATGCTGACGCAGACGCCGGTACAGAACCGGCTGCTGCCCCTCAGCCTCGAGAAGGCGGCCGAGGAGTCCGGTACCAAGGGCGAAATCCTTCCGCTGTTCGACTTCGAGCCGTCGGCGGAGGACGTCCTCGACGCCCTGCTGCCGCGCTACGTCGAGAGCCGGATCTACAACGCGCTGCTTCAGGCCGCTGCTTCCAAGCACGCTGCCACCCGCCGCGCGATGAAGTCGGCGACCGACAACGCCGGGGAGCTCATCAAGACCCTCTCCCGGCTTGCCAACGCGGCCCGCCAGGCCGAAATCACCCAGGAAATCAGCGAGATCGTCGGTGGCGCCAGCGCCCTGGCCGACGCGACCGCGGGGAGTGACAAGTAAGTGACGACGACTACCGAGAACGAAGTGACGGCCGCCGCCACGGGCCGCGTCGCCCGGGTCATCGGCCCGGTCGTCGACGTGGAGTTCCCCGTCGACGCGATGCCGGAGATCTACAACGCGCTGACCGTTCAGGTCGCCGACCCGGCCGAGGACGGCAAGCTCAAGACGCTGACCCTCGAGGTCGCCCAGCACCTGGGTGACGGCCTGGTCCGCGCGATCTCGATGCAGCCCACCGACGGTCTGGTCCGCCAGGCCACGGTGACGGACACCGGCAACGGCATCACGGTGCCGGTCGGCGAGATCACCAAGGGCAAGGTGTTCAACACCCTCGGTGAGATCCTGAACGTGGACCCGTCCACGGTCGAGATCACCGAGCGCTGGCCCATCCACCGCAAGGCGCCCTCCTTCGACCAGCTCGAGTCCAAGACCGAGATGTTCGAGACCGGCGTCAAGGTCATCGACCTTCTCACCCCGTACGTCAAGGGTGGAAAGATCGGTCTGTTCGGTGGTGCCGGTGTCGGCAAGACCGTTCTGATCCAGGAAATGATCTACCGCGTCGCCAACAACCACGACGGTGTGTCGGTGTTCGCGGGCGTCGGTGAGCGTACCCGTGAGGGCAACGACCTCATCGAGGAAATGACCGACTCCGGCGTCATCGACAAGACGGCGCTTGTCTTCGGTCAGATGGACGAGCCCCCGGGCACCCGTCTCCGTGTCGCGCTTGCCGGTCTGACCATGGCGGAGTACTTCCGCGATGTGCAGAAGCAGGACGTGCTCTTCTTCATCGACAACATCTTCCGTTACACCCAGGCCGGCTCCGAGGTCTCCACGCTGCTCGGCCGTATGCCGTCCGCGGTGGGTTACCAGCCGAACCTGGCTGACGAGATGGGTCTGCTGCAGGAGCGCATCACGTCGACCCGCGGTCACTCGATCACCTCGATGCAGGCGATCTACGTCCCCGCGGACGACCTGACCGACCCGGCGCCGGCGACCACCTTCGCCCACCTGGACGCGACGACCGTTCTGTCGCGTCCGATCTCGGAGAAGGGCATCTACCCGGCGGTCGACCCGCTGGACTCGACGTCCCGCATCCTGGACCCGCGCTACATCGCGGCGGACCACTACGAGGCCGCCATGCGTGTCAAGGGGATCCTCCAGAAGTACAAGGACCTCCAGGACATCATCGCGATTCTCGGTATCGACGAGCTGGGCGAGGAGGACAAGCTCGTTGTCCACCGTGCCCGTCGCGTCGAGCGCTTCCTGTCGCAGAACACCCACGTCGCCAAGCAGTTCACCGGCGTGGACGGTTCGGACGTGCCGCTCGACGAGTCGATCGCCGCGTTCAACTCGATCTGCGACGGTGAGTACGACCACTTCCCCGAGCAGGCGTTCTTCATGTGCGGTGGCATTGAGGACCTCAAGGCCAACGCCAAGGAGCTCGGCGTCTCCTGAGGCCCGTGACTCCGTGAGAGGGGCGGGTGTGTCCCGCCCCTCTCGCAACGCCCACTAGAATTTGACCCAACACCCGGCAGAACCGCCGGGTGGTGACCCGAGGAGCCACCCTTGGCTGCTGAGCTGCATGTCGAGCTGGTCGCCGCGGACCGACAGGTCTGGTCCGGCGAGGCCACCCTGGTCGTCGCGCGCACCACGTCCGGCGACATCGGCGTCATGCCCGGTCACCAGCCGCTGCTCGGTGTGCTGGAATCGGGCCCGGTGACCATTCGTACGAGCGAAGGCGGGACCGTCATCGCTGCTGTCCACGGCGGATTCATCTCCTTCGCGGACAACAAGCTCTCTCTGCTGGCGGAGATCGTCGAGCTGGCGGACGAGATCGACGCACAGCGCGCCGAGCGTGCGCTGGAGCGTGCCAAGTCGGACGAGGACGATGCCGCAGAGCGGCGCGCCGATGTCCGTCTGCGCGCGGTGGCGGTGCACTAGGCATCCCGCCGACAGTCCCTTCGGGGGTCTGGGGGTCGCACCCCGGACAGACACACTCGCGTCAGCCGCGGCCCGGCCTGGAACTCTCCAGGGCGTGCCGCGGCTGAGGCAGATGCAGGTGAAGGTACGAGCGGTATTCCCGTTACTGGACGATGCGAGGAGGTCGGTGGAGATGTTCCTCGCTCTTCTTGTGGGCGGCCTGGTCGTCGCACTGGTGGTGATCGGGCTTTTCGTCTTCGGACTGCGCCGGCGGCTGATCCAGCGCTCCGGCGGTACCTTCGACTGCAGCCTCCGCTGGAACGTCCCGGAGGAGACCGATGGCTCCGGCAAGGGATGGGTGTACGGCGTCGCCCGCTACAGCGGTGACCGGATCATGTGGTTCCGGGTCTTCTCGTACGCCCCCCGCCCGCGCCGCTTCCTGGAGCGCTCGGCCATCGAGGTCGTCGCGCGCCGTAAGCCCGAGGGCGAGGAGGAGCTGGCGCTGCTGTCCGACGCGGTCGTGCTCGGCTGTCACCACCGCGGGACACGCCTGGAGCTGGCGATGAGTGAGGACGCGCTCACCGGATTCCTCGCCTGGCTGGAGGCGGCTCCGCCCGGCCAGCGCGTCAACGTAGCCTGAGAGTGTGACAAAGCCCGGGAGAGCAGGTCTCCCGGGCTTCGCTGTGTACGCAGTGCTGGTTCGAGCAGCTAGTTCAGACCGCTGTTGATCGCGCCGACCAGCTCTCCGTTCGTGGTGTCACCGCTGAACTCCCAGAAGAACGCGCCTCCCAGGCCCTGGCCCTTCGCCCAGCTCATCTTCGAGCCGACGGTGGCCGGGGTGTCGTAGCTCCACCAGTTGCTGCCGCACTTCGCGTACGCCGTGCCGGCGATCGTTCCGGTGGACGGGCAGCTGTTCTTGAGGACCTTGTAGTCCTCGATGCCCTGTTCGTAGGTGCCGGGGGCGGGTCCTGTCGCGGTGCCGCCCGGCGCGCTCTGGGTCACTCCGGTCCAGCCGCGCCCGTAGAAGCCGATGCCCAGCAGCAGCTTGGCCGACGGCACGCCCTTCGCCTTGAACTTGGCGATCGCCTCGGCGGAGTTGAAGCCCGCCTGCGGGATGCCCGGGTACGAGGTGAGCGGGGAGTGCGGGGCGGTCGGGCCCTGTGCGGCCCAGGCGCCGAAGAAGTCGTACGTCATCACGTTGTACCAGTTGACGTACTGGGCAGCGCCGCCGTAGTCGGCCGCGTCGATCTTGCCGCCGGACGAGGCGTCCGCGGTGACGGCCGCGGTGACCAGGTTGTTCGTACCGAACTTGGCGCGCATCGCCTGCATCACGTTCTTGAAGGCGGCCGCGCCGCTGGTGTCGCAGGACAGACCGCAGGCGTTCGGGTACTCCCAGTCCAGGTCGATACCGTCGAAGACATCGGCCCAGCGCGGGTCCTCGACCAGGTCGTAGCAGGACTGCGCGAAGGCCGCCGGGTTGGCCGCGGCCTGGCCGAAGCCGCCGGACCAGGTCCAGCCGCCGAACGACCAGAGCACCTTGATGTTCGGGTACTTCGCCTTGAGCTTGCGCAACTGGTTGAAGTTGCCGCGCAGCGGCTGGTCCCAGGTGTCGGCGACGCCGTCGACGGCCTGGTCGGCGGTGTACGCCTTGTCGTAGTCGGCGTAGGAGTCACCGATCGCGCAGCGGCCGCCGGTGACGTTCCCGAAGGCGTAGTTGATGTGCGTGATCTTGGCGGCGGAGCCGGAGGTCACCAGGTTCTTCACGTGGTAGTTGCGTCCGTAGACGCCCCACTCGGTGAAGTAGCCGAGCTTGACCGTGGAGCCGGGGCCGGGGCCCGGGTCTCCGCCACCGCCGGTGGTGCGGACCGCGCGGGCGCCACTGACCGGTCCTGTCTGGTCGGCGGTGTCACGCGCCTGGACGGTGTACGAGTAGTCGGTGCCGGCCGTGAGCCCGGTGTTGGTGTACGTCGTGCCGGTCACCGTCGCCACCTTGGCGCCGTCACGCAGCACGTCGTAGTTCTTGATGCCCTTGTCGTCGGTGGCGGCGGTCCAGCTCAGCGTCACCGCGGTGTCGGTGATGTTGGACGCGCTCGGGGTGCCGGGGGCGGAGGGCGGGTTGTCGCCGGGGACGCTGCCGCCGTCGCAGGAGGCGCCGTTGAGCTTGCAGCCGGAGGGGGCGCCGGGGCCCGCGCCGTTGAAGCCGAAGGAAACGGAGGCGCCGGGGGCGAGAGTGCCGTTCCAGCTCTTGTTCTTGGCGGTCCAGTGGGTGCCGGAGCTGGTGACGTCGGCGTCCCAGGCGGAGGTGACGGAGGTGCCGGAGGGGAAGTCCCACTCGACGGTCCAGGAGCCGAGGGAGGTGGTGCCGGTGTTCTTCACCGTCCATTTGCCCTCGAAGCCGGATCCCCAGTCGGAGACCTTGACGTAGCTCGCGGTGGCCGATGCGGCGGCCTCTGCGGGGGAGGCGAGGCCGACCATGGCGGCGAGGGGGAGCAGTAGCGCAGTCAGACCCGCGACGGCTCTGGATCTGAACTTTCTTCGATGCAGGGGGGCTTGGGTGCTCAAGGGGTGCTCCTCGAGTTGCGGACGGACATTCGGGGTGGTCCGTGAACTGCGCACCCTGCGACGGCTCTCCGCAGCGTGTGCGGTGAGAGTAGGAAGGTCTGGACCAATCGTCAATAGGTCCAGACCAAAGCTGTGGTGGGTGGGGAAGGGGTGGGATCAGATGCGGGCCGGGTGGCGGGCGAGGTGCCGGTCGGACGGTGGGTCGGAGATGGGTCGGGCGGCGGGTCGGCCGCCGGTCAGATACCCAACTCCTGTGCCAGTACGGCCGCTTGGACCCGGCTGCGCAGCGCCAGCTTGCCCAGCAGCCTGCTCACATGGGTCTTCACCGTGGCCTCCGCCATGTCGAGCCGGCCCGCGATCTCGGCGTTCGACATCCCCTCACCGATGCACGAAAGCACCTCGCGCTCGCGTCTGGTGAGTGGGTCGAGGATCGCGGGGTCGGGCGCGTCCGCGGATCGTACGGGCTGAGGCGTCGCGAACTCCGCGATCAGCCGGCGGGTGACGGCCGGCGCGATGAGCCCCTCGCCGCGCGCCACTGTGCGCACCGCCTCGAGAAGGTCGTTGGCCTCGGTGTTCTTGAGCAGAAAGCCCGCGGCCCCCGCTCGAAGCGCCCCGAAGACATACTCGTCCAGATCGAACGTGGTCAGCACGAGGACGTCGGCAAGCTGTTCGGCGACGACCAGCCGGGTCGCCGACACCCCGTCAAGCCGCGGCATCTGGACATCCATCAGTACGAGATCCGGGCGCAGTTCGCGGGCGAGCCGTACCGCTTCCTCGCCGTCCGCCGCCTCACCGACCACCTCGATGTCCGGCGCGCTGCGCAGGATGAGGACCAGACCGGCGCGTACGGCGCTCTGGTCCTCCGCGACCAGTACCCGGATCGTCATGCCTTCCCGTTCCCTTCGTCGAGGGGCAGCTCCGCCCGTACCTGCCAGATCCTGGTTCCGTCCGCGGTGGTGACCGGCCCGGAGTCGAAGGTCCCCGCCAGCAGCGCCACGCGCTCGCGCATACCGACCAGACCGGCCCCCGAGCCGGGGGCGCGCGGTCCGGGCCCGTCCCCGTACGGGCTGGTGACGCCTACCGTCAGCATCTGCCCGTCCCGGCCGAGCGCGACCGTGATCCCCCCGGGAGAGGCGTGCTTGAGCGCATTGGTCAGCGACTCCTGGATGATGCGGTACGCCGCGAGCTCGACCGGCGCGGGCAGCGGGAGGTTCTCCGCGCGGGTGTCGGTGAGTGTGAACTCCATGCCGCTGGAGGCGCCGTTCGTCCGTGCCTGCTCCAGCAGCGCGTCCACGCCGGAAAGCCTCGGCACGGTGGACGGCTCCGTGTCGCCGCCGCTGTCCCTCAGCAGCCCGATCAGCCGCCGCATCTCGGCGAGGCCGTCGACGCTGTTCTCGCGGATGACGCCGAGAGCGTCGCGGGAGGTCTTCGGATCGTCGATGGAGAGCGCGGCCGTGGAGTGGATGGCGATCGCCGAGAGGTGATTGGCGACCATGTCGTGCAGCTCGCGGGCCATCCGGGCGCGCTCGGCAGTCACCGCCTGGGTGCGGTCGATCTCGGCGAGCAGTGCGGTCTGCTCGGCGCGCAGCCGGGCCGCCTCGGCGGCGTCACGGTGGGTGCGTACGCTCACGCCGGTCCAGGCGGGGGCCACCGTGACCACCGCGAAGAGCAGACCGAGCAGCACGGCCTGCGCATCCTGGAAGACGACAAGTGCGGTGACGGTGACGGCGGCGGTGGCCACCATGGACACGGCGGGGATACGGCGAGCGGCGGCCTGAGTGCCGTAGAGGACCGCCGCGTACACCAGGTCCGTGAACAGCGCGATCGTGGCGACGTTCCCGGCGGTGAACGGGTCGGCCAGCATCGCCAGACAGCCGATCGTCAGCGCGGTGTTCGGCATCGTCCGGCGCAGCAGCGCCGCCCCGCTCATCACCGCGAGCGGCAGCAGCGCGAGCGCGCGCGGGTCGAAACCGTGCCCCCCACGGCTGTCCAGGCCCAGCGACCAGAGCAGCAGGCCGCCGAGGAAGCCGGCCACGGCGATGAGCACATCGTCGCGGTGGGGGCGGGGGAGAGCGGTCACAGACCCATCAAACACGGCGGGCGGCGCGCGGGCCTCCACGTCGCGGGTGAAGGCCGACTACATCGAAGGATGCAGTGCCACTTCGTCACTGCCGACGACGAATCACCGCCGTACGGACGGAAGTGTGGGGCCAGAAGGAAGGGAGAGTGCTGTGATCGTCACGCTGATCGTGATCTGCGAGGTCGGCTTCTGGGTGCTGCTGGCCGCCGGACTTGCCCTGCGCTACCTGGCGAAGATGCCGCGTCTGGGCGCTGCCGTGCTGCTCTGTGAGCCGCTGCTGGAGGTCGTCCTGCTGGTCGTGACGGCGATCGACCTCAAGAACGGCGCCGCACCGGACTGGAAGCACGGACTCGCCGCGGTCTACATCGGTTTCACCGTGGGTCTGGGCCACCAGACGATCAAATGGGTCGACGCCCGGGTCGCGCACCGCTTCGCCGGCGGCCCGCCGCCCGTGAAGCCTCCGAAGTACGGCACCGCTCGCATGATCCACGAGTGGAGGACGGCCATCCGCTGGACCGTCGCCGCGGTGGTCGCCATGGGCCTGCTGCAGGCCGCGATCTGGTACGTCGGCGGCGACGGTGACGTCGGTTCACTGCGCATGTGGCAGCAGAAGATGCTCTTCGTCATCGGCATCAACGTGATCATCGCCGGGAGCTACACGCTCTTCCCGAAGAAGGCCCCGGTGGCGGAGCGCGAACGGGTCCGCGTCGAGCGCTAGGAATCTCAAGCCTCGCGGGCGGGTGCGGCGCGGGTCCCGGGGCGGGGCCCCGGGACAGTGGCCTACCGCTCGCCGCCGGGCACCCAGAGCACGTCCCCGACCTCCTTGTTCGCGGTCCTCGCCAGGATGAACAGGAGGTCGGAGAGGCGGTTGAGATACGTGGCCGTCAGGGGGTTCATGATGTCGCCGTGCACCTCCAGCGCCGCCCAGGTCGAGCGCTCCGCGCGCCGTACGACCGTGCAGGCCTGGTGCAGCAGCGCCGCCCCCGGCGTACCGCCCGGCAGGATGAAGCTGCGCAGCTTCTCCAGCTCCTCGTTGAAGCGGTCGCAGTCCGCCTCCAGCTTGTCGATGTAGAACTGCTCGACCCGCAGTGGCGGATACTCCGGCTCCTCGACCACGGGGGTGCACAGATCCGCGCCCACGTCGAAGAGGTCGTTCTGGACGCGGACGAGGACCTGTACGACCTCCGCGTCCAGCTGTCCCAGCGCGATGGCCGTGCCCAGGGCGGCATTGGCCTCGTTGGCGTCGGCGTACGCCGCGATCCGTAGATCGGTCTTGACCGTCCGGCTCATATCGCCGAGGGCCGTCGTGCCCTGGTCGCCGGTGCGGGTGTAGATGCGCGTGAGGTTGACCATGCGACCAGCCTAGTTACGCGCCGGCCCTGCGGAAGACACGTGTGCCGGCCGTCACGGACCCGAGCACGAAGACGAAGCCGATGAGGTCGGGTCGTCTCCCCGCGAGGAGACCGGCGCGGACCCCGCCGATCACCCCGACGAGGTCTCCCGCGAGTCCCTGGACCTCCTCGACGACATGGAGGACGTGCTGGGGGAGAAGGTGCTCAAGTACGCGGTCCGGGAAGCCTGATCGGCCGTACCAGTGTGATGTCCGTCATTCGAGACGTGACGCGTATCTCTTCACCGCCACACGGCCCCTCACGGGCGCTAACCTCCCGCAGAGAGTCCACATGTAAACGGGTGTTAAGGAGTGCCGCAGTGGCCAGGAAGCTCGCCGTCATCGGGGCCGGACTCATGGGGTCCGGTATCGCGCAGGTCTCGGCCCAGGCGGGCTGGGAGGTCGTGCTGCGTGATGTCACCGACGCGGCCCTGACCCGCGGCAGGGACGGCATCAAGGCCTCTTACGACAAGTTCGTCTCCAAGGGCAAGCTGGAAGCGGCCGACGCCGACGCGGCGTTGGCGCGCATCACGACCACCACCGACCTGGATGCCGTCGCCGACGCGGACATCGTCGTCGAGGCGGTCTTCGAGAAGCTCGAGATCAAGCACGAGATCTTCCGTACGCTCGACAAGCTCGTACGGGACGACGCCGTCCTCGCCTCCAACACCTCCGCCATCCCGATCACGAAGATCGCGGCAGTGACGGAGCGTCCGGAGCGGGTCGTCGGCGCGCACTTCTTCTCGCCCGTCCCGATGATGCAGCTGTGCGAACTGGTGCGCGGCTACAAGACCAGCGACGAAACGCTCGCCACCACGCGGGAGTTCGCCGAGTCGGTCGGCAAGACCTGCATCGTCGTCAACCGCGACGTCGCAGGTTTCGTCACCACGCGCCTGATCTCGGCGCTCATCGTCGAGGCCGCGAAGCTGTACGAATCGGGCGTAGCGTCCGCCGAGGACATCGACATCGCCTGCAAGTTGGGCTTCGGCCACGCCATGGGGCCGCTCGCCACCGCCGACCTCACCGGCGTGGACATCCTGCTGCACGCCACGAGCAACATCTACACCGAGTCCCAGGACGAGAAGTTCGCGCCGCCGGAGCTGATGCGCCGGATGGTGGATGCCGGTGACATCGGCCGCAAGAGCGGGCAGGGCTTCTACAAGCACTGACCCTCATCGACCGTTTTGGTATCACCCGTCGGGGTGAATTCGGTATCGGTTCGCTCACAAGCAGCAACCGCTCTGCCCGTGCGGCAGTCAGTTGTTGCAAGACGGAACAAGACAGAAGCAGACAGTCAGCACAGACACAGACAGACACAGGGCCTGAAGCACTCTCGGGGAGCGCATATGCACATCAGGGGCGACCACGCCGAGCTGGTCGTCGGGGGCCGCCTCGACGTCCGCAGCGCGGCGGACGCCCGTACGGTCCTGCACTCGGCCGTCGACAGCGGAGCCGGCGACCTGGTGCTCGACCTGACCGATCTCGACTCCTGGGACGCCACCGGGCTCGGGGTCATCATGGGCGCACACCGCCGGGCCGGCCGGTGCGGCCGCCGACTGGTGCTGCGCGGAGTCCCCCCGCAGATGCAGCGACTACTGGTGGCCACCCGGCTGCATCGCATCCTTGCCATCGAAGGCGGCATCGCGGCCGAAACGCTTCCTCGGGTCTGAACCGTTATGACGCTCGCAATCCTCACGAGACTGTGACGTCACGGGCGGGTCGGCACCCCCCTGGTGCATAGATACTGAGCGAAGGTCTAAGGTTCGGTCGCCCGCCGTTTCGACGTACCCATGCGGTGGGCACCGGACCGAAGCTACAGCGGGGCGTGCAGAAAGCCGGGAGGGACACATCCGCACGCGGCTCCGCCTCCAGGAAATCAAATGATCTTGGCGGGGACGAAGCTAAGCGAAGCGCATCTGGGGGGCTTGGACCATGGACAACGACACTTTCGGCGAGGGCGCGGGCCAGGCTCGCACGCCGCGCGACGCCACCACGCCGGACCTCGGACAGTCCGCACCGACGCTCGCCCGTACCGTCCAACTCGTCTCGGGCGACTTTCTGCTCACCGTCAATCCCGTCGACGGCAGCGAGATCGAGCCCTGCCCGCCGGGTGAGCGGCCCGCGTCACCGGCCCGGCACACCGCCGCCGAACGCACCGAGCTGCAGCGCGCGGCGCAGCCGCCCCTACCGGCAGGGCCTCCCGCCCCGCGGCTCCCGCTGTTGGAGCGCGACGAGGAGCGCCGGCGGCTCGTACGGCTGCTGGGCCGTGGCCGCTCGGTGCGGCTCACCGGCCCCGCGGGCTCCGGACGCAGCGCACTGCTCGACACCGTCGCGGAGAAGTGCGCGGATCTCGCGCCCGACGGCGTCGTACGCCTCAGCGGCCACAACCGCACCCCCACCGAGCTGCTGTACGCGCTCTACGCCATCGTCCACAAGGCTCCTCGGCACCGGCCCGACCAGGCCGGGCTGCTCGAGCGCGTCCGTGACATCGGTGCGATCGTCCTCCTCGACGACCTGGAGTTCGGCGGCGCCGCGCTCGGCCAGCTGCTGGACGCCGCACCCGAATGCGCCTTCCTGGTCGCCGCCACACCCGACGTCGCCGCACCCGCCGCGGACTCACACCTCGAAGAGGTCTTCCTCGGCGGTCTCGGCCGCAGCGCCTCGCTGGAGCTGCTGCAGCGCGCCGTGGAACGGCCGCTCACCGAGGACGAGGCGAACTGGGCGGGCGACCTCTGGTTCGAGTCCGAGGGCCTGCCGCTGCGCTTCGTACAGGCGGGCGCGCTGCTGCGGCAGTGCGACGCCCTGCGTGCCGACCCGGAGGACTTCGACCCGTACACGCCCGCCGAGCGCGTCGAGGGGGGCGAGGTACCGCTGCCGAGCCTGGCGGAGGGTGCCGCGCCCGCCGCGCTGCTCGCCTCCCGGCTGAGCAAGTCCGCCCGCCAGACCCTGCGTTTCGCCGTCGCGCTCGGCGGCGAGGTCCCGCACCAGGCGCATCTGCCGGCACTCGTCGGGGACACACACGCGGACGCCGCCATCGGCGAGCTGATGAGCTGCGGGCTGCTCTCCCCGGTGGGCGCGCGCTACCGGCTGGCGGCCGGCGTGATCGCGCAGCTGACGGAGAAGGGCTACGCGAGTGACACGGCGGCTCACGCCCACACCGCCGCCCAGCACTACGCCTGGTGGGCCGGGCATCCCTCGGTGACGCCCGAGCGGGCCGTGGCCGAGGCGGACGCCGTACTCGCGGCGCTGACCGCGCTCGTGCCCGGCCAGGAGTCCGGACACCCCAGCACAGCCGTACTGCTGGCCCGCAGCGCCGCGCCCGCCTTCGCGGCCGGGCAGCACTGGAGCGCCTGGGAGCGGGCCCTGCGGGTCGGCTCGGAAGCGGCCCGGCTGGCGGGCGAAGTGGCCGAAGAGGCGTACTTCCACCATGAACTGGGCGTTCTGGCGCTCTGCAACGGCAGCCTGGAGCGGGCGCGCGCCGAGCTGGAGGCCTCGATCGGCATGCGCGGGGCGCTCGCCGACAAGCGCGGCACCGTCGCGGGTCGCAGGGCGCTGGCGCTCGTTGCGGACCGCGCGGGCGGCCCGGTGCCCGGCGGACGCACCCCGGCGGGCGAGGAGGTGCCGGCCGCGCGCCACGAGGAGTCGGCGTCGCCGCCCGGAGGCGTACCGGCAGCCGTGCCGCTCTCGCGGCTGGGACAGGTCTCGGGACCGGGTTCTGTGGGTCTGCGGAAGTCCGCGGACGAGCCTGCGGCGACTGTGTCGCGGCGCGAGACGCCCGCGGGCGGCACATGGCCGGGCCGCGGCCGTTCGCTCCTCGGCGGTGCCCGGCGCAACCTCGTTGCCGCGGGGGCGGGCGCGCTGCTCGCCGCCGTGCTCGGCACGGTGGTGACGCTCGGCGCGACCTCCGACAACAACGACGCCCCTGGCAACAAGGTCAGGAACGGCCAGTCCGCGAACGAGGACGACTCGCAGAACGGCCTGGACGCGGACGAGCCGGCCGACGGCTCCACCAAGAGCCCCGGCGGCGGGGGCGGCGACCCGAAGGACCCGGACAAGGTGACGCCGGGCGCGACCTCTTCGTCGGGTGCGCAGTCCACGCCGGGCGGGAAGCCGTCGTCGAGTTCGGCGACGCCGGAGGGCAGGCCGTCGACCTCGGGCAGGCCCCCGACGAACCCCCCGACGAAGCCGACCCCTTCATCGTCGAGCCACCCCTCTCCGTCCACCTCCTCGCCTTCGAGCACGCCGTCCACTACGCCGTCCACCACGCCGACGCCCACCCCGTCGACACCGGACTCGGCCAGCGCCCCTGTCACGAACAGCAGCGCCCCCGGGTCGTCCGCGTCGTCCGAACCGTCCGGCTCCAGCGCCGGCTCGCCGGTGATCTGACCTTCAGTTGATGCAGTACGGCCCCGGGGGGGCGTGGCGGCCCGGGGCGGGCTCAAGCACACATGGCGGGAAGGGGAGTAAAAACAGATCATTTGGTGGGGGGAAACCCGCCGCCCGGTGTTTTTGGGCACCACACACCCCCAAACGC
>NZ_JBHWWF010000016.1:0-67855 GCF_042736455.1 Streptomyces sp. NPDC060064 | reverse complement strand
TCACACAACCCCCCGCCCCCCGGGGTCGGCGGGGCCCACCCACCCGCCGCCCCCCCGCGCGGCCCCCCGTTTTAACTCACTTCCTTTTTTGCCCGCCCGCCCCCGGGGGCCCCCCCCCCCCGGGGCCGTACTCACGCACTCTTCTCGTAACGGTCAGAACAACCTGAGCTTGTCGTCGTCGATCCCGCGCAGCGCGTTGTAGTCGAGCACCACACACCCGATACCGCGGTCCGTTGCCAGCACCCGCGCCTGCGGTTTGATCTCCTGCGCCGCGAACACGCCCTTCACCGGCGCCAGATGCGGGTCCCGGTTCAGCAGCTCCAGATAGCGCGTGAGCTGTTCCACGCCGTCGATCTCACCGCGCCGCTTGATCTCCACCGCCACCGTCGCGCCGTCCGAGTCCCGGCACAGGATGTCCACCGGGCCGATGGCCGTGGGGTATTCGCGCCGGATCAGGCTGTAGCCCTTGCCCAGTGTCTCGATGCGGTCGGCGAGCAGCTCCTGCAAGTGGGCTTCCACACCGTCCTTGATGAGGCCGGGGTCCACACCGAGCTCGTGCGACGAGTCATGGAGGATTTCCTCCATCGTAATGATCAGTTTCTCGCCCGCTTTGTTCACGACGGTCCACACACTGTCGTCGCCCTCCTTCAGAGTGCAGGGAGGGGACATCCAGTTCAGTGGTTTGTACGCCCTGTCATCCGCATGGATGGAGACGCTGCCGTCTGCCTTGACCAGGATCAGACGGGGGGCGGAGGGCAGGTGGGCGGTGAGCCGGCCGGCGTAGTCCACGGAGCAGCGGGCGATGACAAGACGCATGGTCGGCAACGCTACTCGACGGAAGCAGTTGCGCGCGATTCGCCCCCGGAAGCCCCCTTCGTTATTTGGCCGGTTGTGTTCCCAATCTCCTGGTGCCCTCCGGTCAGCGCACTTACCGTGGAAGCAGGAGGTTGTCGGTCGTGCACTCTGCGTCGTCGTACGTCGTTCGTGCGACGCCGTCGACCGTTGTCCTCCTTCCCTGCCCGTAAGGCCCCGTTCACCGGGGCCGCGAGAGGAGAACCCATGTCGCTCGACGTCTCACCGGCGCTGTTGGAACAGGCCGAGCGAGGCGAGGTCGACGAAGCTGTCTTCGTCGACTGCGTCCGGACCTCCCTGCCCTTCGCATGGGAGATGATCAGTTCTCTGGTGGCTCAGCTGAAGGTGGACGGCGGCGACTTCGCCGACAACCAGACGCCCCCGCCGGACGAGCAGGCACGTGGTCAGCTGCTGCGCGCACTCGCGAGTGACGCTATTCGCGGTGCTCTGCAACGGCACTTCGGAGTGCGCCTGGCATTCCAGAACTGCCACCGCGTAGCGGTGTTCCCGCTGGACTCCTCGGTTGACGAGCGGCTCGCCCGCTTCACCTCCGTCCGGGCCCAGTTGCTCAACCAGTCGCCCGGACTCCGCGACTGCTGAAGTCTTTTGCTGCCGCTCCGCATTGCGGGAGGTGCTACTGGTGTCGGGGCGGCAGCACCTCCCGTACGGCTGACTCAGACCAGCAGGGACAGGACCTCTGTGCCCAGACGCCGCACATTCTCCTCGGTGGCCGCCAGATCGCCCGAGCCCTCGGCCAGCAGCGCGAAGCGCGTGATGCCGGTACGTTCGGAGGTGGCCGCGATCCGGTCCGCCGCGAGTCGTGGCGGACCCACCGGGTGCAGCCCGCACAGCAGTTCCGTGTATCCCACGGGGTCCCGCATCGCGCGGCGCCGGCCGTCGACGGTCACATGGGCGTCCAGCCCCTGTTTGAGCCAGCCGGGCATCGCCTTCACCAGAGTCTCCGTGGCCTCGGCCCGGCGGTCCGCGATCTGGGCCACTCCGGCCGACACGTGTCCGGCGTCCTCGACCTCCTCGGGAGAGCGGCCCGCGGCGAGCGCGTGCGTACGCCAGAGGGCGACCATCTCCGCCTTCTCCTCGTCGTCGCAGTGCATCCCGAGCAGCATCGGCAGCCCGCGCTCTGCGGCGAGCTGCACACTCTTCGGGGACGTACAGGCGACGATCACTTCGGGGCCCCCGGGCGGGCCGCCGATCAGCTCGTCCGGCCGGGGCACGACCGGGACTTCACGGAAGGTGAATCGTTCCCCGTTGGCGGCGACCCGGGGCTCGCGCAGCCAGCGCAGCAGCAGGTCCAGGGATTCGGGAAAGCCCTTCTCGTACGCGTCCAGGCCCGAGCCGAAGACCTCCAGATCGACCCAGGGCCCGCCTCTCCCCACCCCGAGGGAGAATCTCCCTCCGGTGGTGAGGTGCAGCAGTGCCGCCTGCTCGCCCAGCGCCACCGGATGGGCGCTCGGCAGCACGCTCACCGCAGTGCCGACCCGGATCCGCCGGGTGCGGCCGAGCAGCAGCGCGGCGAGTGTC
This sequence comes from Streptomyces sp. NPDC060064, assembly GCF_042736455.1. Taxonomy (NCBI): domain Bacteria; kingdom Bacillati; phylum Actinomycetota; class Actinomycetes; order Kitasatosporales; family Streptomycetaceae; genus Streptomyces; species Streptomyces sp. NPDC060064. Next base: position 65,464 of record NZ_JBHWWF010000016.1, on the reverse strand, counting down.
ACGGCCGAGGGGCACACGCCGTACGACACGAAATGGTGCTCGGCCAACCAGACGGAGTCCAGGCCGGACTCCTCCGCGACCTCGGCGGACCGCACGGCCCGGTGCAGTGCCTCCCCCTGCCCCTGGCCCGGGAATTGGGCCGCCAGTACAAACGTTCCCACGCGCATCGCCTTCTGCCTCCTTGCGGCCGACGCGTCACTCCCCCTACTGGCAACAACGTCTGACACGTGCCATAGGCACGGCCCATCGTGAAGTTGTTGCGATTTTCCGGTAACTGGCCCCTGTGGGTGCCACGGTCTCAGGCCGTACAGCGCGTGTACCCCGGACTGTGGACCGTAGGCTGGAAGAGGAACTGTCCGGACTTGCCCCATGAGGTGTCACGTGTCCCCGCGCCGCAACCGCCCCCGAGGCGGCGAGAAGCCGACCGAGCAAACCAGCGAGCCGGGCGAGAGGTACGGCGGCCTCGGGCGGAGCGAGTCCTGGCAGGGCGAGGAGTGGTTGGTGCGCCATGTGGCCGGTGCAAGTGCCGCGGGCAAGCGGTACCGCTGCCCCGGCTGCGACCAGGAGATCCCGTCCGGGATGCCGCATGTGGTCGCCTGGCCCGAGCACGGCGGTGTCGACGACCGGCGGCACTGGCACAAGGCGTGCTGGAACGCGAAGGACCGCCGCACCACGCGGGTGCAGCGGTCCCGTAACGCGCCGAAGTACTGAGGCCGTTACACGTCGCGTGTGCTGAGCGAGGCGTATGCGCCGGCCAGCGCGACTGCCGTCACGCCGAGCGCGATCCACAGCGGGTCCCAGCCGGCCGGGCCCGACTCGGTCACGGCGGTGTCGTAGAGCACGCCGATCTGATTGGGGATGGAGTACTCGAAGAGAGCCTGCTGCAGATCCCGCAGCGATTCCGAGAACATGAACATGGCCAGCACCAGCGGCAGCAGCACCACACCGATCATGATGGTGATCGCGCCCGCCGAGTGGCGGATCAGGGTGCCGACGGCGAGCGACAGCAGACCGAGCGTCGCGACATAGAGGCCGACGCCCACCGTGGCGCGGAACCACTCCTCGCCGGTGGACGAGCCCTGGTCCACGATCGCGATCTGCAGGGCGCCGACGAGCGCGGTGATCACCGTGGTGAGCGCGAAGACGAGCAGGAAGAAGACGATCGCCTTGGCGGTCAGCACCCGGGCCCGGCTCGGGCACGCGGTGAGCGTGGTCCTGATCATGCCGGTGCCGTACTCGGACGCGATGGTCAGCACGCCCAGCGTGATCACACAGATGCTGCCGAGCAGTACGCCGAAGAAGCCGAGCGAGAGGATCGACTGATCGCCCAGATCGGCGTCCGAGGCGGAGACGGCCACCGCCGAGAGCGCGCCGATGCCGACCATCAGCACGATCATGACGCCGAGCGTCCACATCGTGGAACGTACGGACCGGATCTTGGTCCACTCGGAGGCGAGCGCGTCGCCGAGGTTGGCGCTGCGTACCGGAATCGGCGAAGAGTACGCGGCGGCGGGTGCGCCCTGCTGCTGGTACGGGGTGGTCATCGGGGGTCCTCGGGCTTGGTCAGGTCGGCGGGCGCGGCAGCGGCCGGGGGCACGACGGGCGGAGCTGCAGGGGTTGCAGGCGCGGCAGGCGTGGCAGGGGCCACGGGGGCTCCGGCGTAAGGGTTCTGGCCGGGCTGGGGCGGCGGCGGGGCGTACCAGCCCTGCTGCGGCACCTCGGGAATCTGCTGCGGCGGGAAGTAGCCCATCGGCTGCTGCTGCATCAGCCCCGACTTCTGGTCCGCGGTCGAGCGGTAGTCGACAGCGCCCTGCGTCATCCGCATGTATGCCTCCTCCAGCGAGGCCTGGTGCGGCGACAGCTCCCACAGGCGTACGTCCGCGTTGTGCGCCAGATCGCTGATCTGCGGCAGCGGCAGCCCGGTGACCCGCAGCGCGCCGTCCGGCTCCGACATGACCTGCCCGCCGGCCTCGGTCAGTGCCGCGGACAGCTTCTCGCGCTGCTGCGGATCGGTTTGCGGCGTCCGCACCCGCGCGAAGTCCGCGGAGTTGTGCGAGATGAAGTCCTTGACGCTCATGTCCGCGAGCAGCTGCCCGCGGCCGATCACGATCAACTGGTCGGCGGTGAGCGCCATTTCGCTCATCAGGTGAGAGGAGACGAAGACGGTACGGCCCTCGGAGGCCAGCTGCTTCATCAGATTGCGGACCCAGAGGATGCCCTCCGGGTCCAGGCCGTTGACCGGCTCGTCGAAGAGCAGCACCTGCGGGTCGCCGAGCAGCGCGGCCGCGATGCCGAGCCGCTGGCCCATACCGAGCGAGAAGCCCTTGGAGCGCTTCTTCGCGACTTCCTGGAGACCGACGACACCGAGCACCTCGTCCACCCGGCGGGCCGGGATGCCGGAGAGCTGCGCCAGCGAGAGCAGGTGGTTGCGCGCGCTGCGGCCGCCGTGCACCGCCTTGGCGTCGAGGAGCGCACCGACCTGGCGGGGCGCGTTCGGCAGCTGTCGGAAGGTGCGGCCGCCGATGGTCACATGGCCTTCGGTCGGCTGGTCGAGCCCGAGGATCATGCGCATCGTGGTCGACTTGCCGGCGCCGTTGGGGCCGAGGAACCCGGTGACGGCGCCGGGCCGTACCTGGAAGGAAAGGTTGTACACGGCCGTCTTGGCGCCATAGCGCTTTGTCAGGCCGACTGCCTCGATCATTCTCCAGCCCCATCGACTTTCGGGTCGTCGGGGCCCAGGCCATCCGGCCGCACGCCCCCGTAAGAGTTAGGAGGATAACCATGCCTTGACGGTTCCGGCCAAGGCGTAACGCTATGGTGTCGGGTTTGCCTACGCGTCCCGCTTCTTGAGCACCAGATAACCGCCCAGCAGCGCTGCGACCACCCAGAGGACCATGATCCCCAGCCCGCCCCACGGCCCGTACGGAGCCGTGTCGCTGCCCATGGCGTCCGGCACCACCTGCATGATCTTGGAGCCGGCCTGGTCGGGGAAGTAGCGGGCGACCGTCTTCGCCTTCGGCGCGGACGCGAGGATCTGCGAGACCAGGAAGAAGAACGGCATCAGGATGCCGAGCGAGAGCATCGAGCTGCGCAGCATCGTCGCCACGCCCATCGAGAAGAGCGCGATCAAACCCATGTAGAGCCCGCCGCCGACGACCGCGCGCAGCACATGGTCCGCGCCGATGTCCGTACGGAGGTCGCCCAGCAGCGCCTGGCCCAGGAAGAAGGCGAGAAAGCTGGTGGCCAGGCCGACCACCAGCGCCAGCACCGTGGCCACCGTGATCTTGCTGAACATGAAGGTGGCGCGCTGTGGTACGGCGGCGAGCGAGGTACGGATCATGCCGGAGCTGTACTCCGTACCGACCACCAGAACCCCGAAGACCACCATCGCGAGCTGGCCCAGGATCATCCCGGAGAAGCTGACGAAGGTCGGGTCGAAGGTGATTTGCTCCTCCCGCGGCAGATCGTCGAACGTCGACTTCAGCAGCGCGCTGAGCGCGGCGCCCATCGCGACAGTGACGACGAGCGCGCTCACCAGTGTCCAGGTGGTCGAGGAGACCGTACGGATCTTGGTCCACTCGGACTGCAGAACGGCGGGTACCGAGGCCATGGGTCAGGCTCCCTTGCTGCTCTGGTAGCTCTGGCCCCACTGGAGACCCGGCTGCTGGACCGGCGGCGGCGCTCCCTCGTCCGTCGAGTGCGCGTGGTACTCGACCGAGCCCGCCGTCATCTGCATGAAGGCCTCCTCCAGCGAGGCGCGCTGGGAGCTCAGTTCATGCAGAACGAGCTGATGCCGGGCGGCCAGCTCACCGAGCTGCGCGGTGGTCGCGCCGTCGACCTCCAGCATGCCATTGCCCGACTCGACCGGAATGAACCCCGACTCGTGCAGCACATCGCGCAGCCTCTCCTGCTGCGGCGAACGCAGCCGCACGTAACTGCGGGAGTTCTTGTGAATGAAATCTGCCATTGATGTGTCGGCCAGAAGTCGCCCCTGCCCAATCACGATCAAGTGGTCGGCGGTCAGGGCCATTTCGCTCATCAGATGCGAGGAGACGAAGATCGTCCGCCCTTCCAGGGCAAGAGTCTTCATCAGATTGCGGATCCAGTGAATTCCTTCGGGGTCCAGACCATTGACAGGTTCGTCGAACATCAGGATCTCCGGATCGCCGAGCAGCGCAGAGGCGATTCCCAGCCGTTGGCTCATACCGAGCGAGAAGCCCTTGGACTTCTTCTTCGCCACCGGGGTCAGTCCGACGGTGTCCAGTACCTCGGCGACCCGCGAGGTGGGGATACGGTTCGACTGGGCGAGACAGAGAAGGTTGTTGTACGCGCTCCGCCCGCCGTGCATCGCCTTGGCGTCCAGCAGCGCGCCGATGTACTTCAGCGGCTCCTCGAGGTCGCGGTAGTGCTTGCCGTCGATCCGCACCGAGCCACTGGTCGGGTTGTCGAGATCGAGCATCATCCGCATCGTCGTCGACTTGCCCGCGCCGTTCGGGCCGAGGAAGCCTGTCACCACACCTGGCCTCACCCGGAACGACAGATGGTCGACCGCGGTGGTGCTGCCGAAGCGCTTGGTGAGGCCCTCGAGCTCAATCATGCGGCCACGCTAAAGGCGCGCAAAGCCCCCCGCCACCGGAGTGGCAGGGGGCTTGACGGGTCCTTCCGGCCTACGCGACGTACCCGATGAACGAGTGCGTACTCAGCGGGTCTGCTGGGCCGGGACGCCGCGGGAGATCGGCTCGTCGTCGGCGGGGGTGCCGGCGGCGGCCACGGCCGCACCGGTCAGCGTGGCCAGCATCTCGCGGACGTTGGTCAGCTGCGCGTTGATCGAGTCGCGGCGGTTGGTGAGCGCCGCCAGCTCGCGCTCCGATTCGCTGCGGATCCGGTCGGCCTTGGCGTTCGCGTCGGCCACGATGTCCTCGGCCTGGCGCTGCGCGGTCTCCACCGTCTGACGGGCCCGGCGCTCCGCGTCCGTACGCAGCTTCTCGGCCTCCAGGCGCAGCTGCTCGGCGCGGTGCTCGATCTCCGCCAGGCGCTTCTCCGCCTTCGCCTGACGCGAGGCCAGGTCGCGCTCCGACTGCTCGCGGCGCTTGGCGAGGTTCGTCTCGAAGTCCGCGGCGGCCTGGGCGGCCTTGGCGCGGGTCTCCTCGAAGAGAGCGTCCGCCTCCTCGCGCTTGGACTGCGCGTCCTTCTGCGCTTCGCTACGCAGCGTAGAGGCGTCGCTCTTCGCCTTCTCGACGATACGGACGCCCTCGTCCTCGGCCTTCGCCTTGCGCTCCGAGGCGAACGACTCGGCGTCGTTGCGCACCTGCTGGGCGGCGGACTCGGCGAGCTCACGGTGCTGCTCGGCCGCGCGACGGGCCTCCTCGCGCAGGTCCTTCGCCTCCTCCTCGGCGAGACGGAGGATCTTCTCGACGCGCGCACCGAGACCGGCGTACGACGGCTCTGCGTCGCTGACCTGGGCCTGGGCGTTCTGCGTCTCGAGGTGGAGCTCCTCGATGCGCTTTTCCAGAGAGGTGATTCGGGCCAGAGCACTGTCACGGTCGGCGACGAGTTTGGTAATGCGGTCGTCCACCTGACCGCGGTCGTAACCACGCCGCACGAGCTCGAAGCCGAAGGGGGAGGATGTGTCGCTCATGGGGTTCCTGTCGAATGAGACCGGTGAGGTGATAGGGGGAATCCTAGGGGCCGAAGCGGCGTGTCATCGAGCGGATGCCCGTTTGATCTGGAGAATGTCCAGCCTTTTGAGTGGCTAGGTCTCGGATGACTTGCCACTCGAACGTGTAACCCCTGCTGTCGCGCCCGCTTTGACGCCATTCTCCTTGTTGCCCCCGGATGGCGCTTCGAACGACTCCAATGCTTCGAGTACATCCTGGACACGGGAAATCTCCGCCTGAATGTCCTCGCGGCGGCGCACCAGCACATCGAGCTCCCGCTTGCCCTCCGTAACTGTCTGTTCGGCCTCGGCCTCGGACTCCGCCTTGAGCCGCTCGGCCTCCCGGAACACCTCGGCCTTCTTCTGCTCGGCCTCCTTGAGGAGCCCCTCCGCCTTCCGCACCGCGGCGATCCGGACCTTGCTCGCCTCCGAATTGGCCTCGGACACCAGCTCCTTGGCCTTCGCCTCGGCCTCGGCCTGCTGCTCGGTCGCGGCCTTCACCAGCTTGTCGACGCGCTCGCCGGCCGACTTCAGCTGCTCCGCGGTCTCCCGGCGGGCGCGCTCGTGCAGCTCCTCGATCTCGGCCTCGACCCGGGCCCGCAGCTCCTCGCCCCGTTCCCTTATGGCGGTGGCGTCCCGGCGCGCGCCGACCAGCAGCTCGTCGGCGTCCGTACGGGCCTTCTCCACCCGGGAGTTGCCGTCGACGGTCGCCTCGGCGATCACCCGCTCGGCCTCCTTGCGGGCAGCGCCCACCATCGTGTCGGCCTGCGCCTCGGCCTCGGTGGCCGCGCGCAGCGCCTCCTCCTGGGCCTTGTTGATGAGCTGGTCGGCCTGCTCTGCGGCGTCGGCACGGCGCTTGGCCCCGGCTTCGCGCGCCTCGTCCACCGTCCGGTCCGCCTCCGCCCTGGCCTCCGTACGCATCAGCTCGGCCGCCGCCTCGGCGTCCGCCTTGATCTTCCGGGCCTCGGACTTGATGCGTTCGGCGGCCTGCTGGGCGGAGCCCACCGTCTCGGCGGCCTCGGCGCGCAGCCGCTCCGCCTCACCGCTCGCCTCGGAGATCAGCTGGTCGGCCTGGGCGGCCGCGTCACCGCGGCGCTTGTCGGCGGCCTGACGCGCCTCGTCCAGGATCTGCTCGCCGTCGGCACGGATCCCGGCGTGCAGCCGCTCCGCCTCGGCCTCGGCCTGCACCTTGATCTGCTCGGCATCGGCGCGCAGCCGGGCCGCGGCCGCCTCGGCGCCGGACAGCGTCTCCGCCGCCTCGGTGCGCAGCAGCTCGCTCTCGCTCGTCGCCTCGCTGATGAGCCGGTCGGCCTGGGCGGCGGCGTCGGAGCGGATGCGGTTGGCGTCCTCGCGGGCCTCGCCGCGGGCGCGCGAGGCGTCCTGCTCGGCGGAGGCGAGAGCGTCCGTCGCCTCGGTACGCACCCGCTGCGCGTACTCGGCGGTGTCGGCGCGCAGCCGGTCGGACTCGGTGATGGCTTCCCCGACGGTCCGCTCCGCGAGCGCGTTGGCGGCCTCGGTCTCCTCCTGGGCCCTGGCCCGCAGCCTGGCCGCGTCCTCGGCGGCCCGCTCGCGCTCGGCGTACGCGTCGGCGCGGACCCGGTCCGCCTCCTCCTGCGCCTCGGTCCTGGTGCGGTCCGCGGCGTGCTCGGCGGCCGAGCGCAGCCCGGCGATCTCCTGCTCGGCCTGGTCATGGAGGCCGTTGACGGAGTCCCGAACCTGCTGGGCGGTCTGCTCGGCGGCGGACACCATCTCGGTGGCGCGCCGGTCGGCCTCCTCGACCAGCCGATGCGCCTCGGTCTGCGCCTCCTCGACCCGCTTGCGGGCCGAGGCCAGCAGCTCCTCGCTCTGCTCGCGGGCCCGGTCGCGCTCCTGGTTCGCCTCGCTGCGCGCCGAGTCGAGGATCTCCTCGGCCTCCCGGCGGCGGCGGTTGGCCTCCTCCTGGGCGGCGGCGAGCGCCTCGGCTGCCTCGACGCCCACCCGCTCGGCGGCGGCGGCGGCCTCCGCCCGCAGCCGGTCGGCGCTCTCCTGCGCCTCGGTCTTGAGCCGCTCCGCCTCGGTGGCGGCATCGGTGCGCAGCCGTACCGCGACGTTCTCGGCCTCGGCGCGGGTGGCCGATGCGTCGGCGGCGGCGTCGTTGCGCAGCCGCTCGGCCTCCTGCTCCGCCTGCGCCTGGAGCGTACGGATCCGCTCGGCGGCCTCGGCACGCAGCCGCTCGGTCTCCTCAGCGGCCTCGCGGCGGATCCGCTCGCCCTCGCCGCGGGAGTCGGTCAGGCCCTGCTCGGCGGTGGCGAGACGCGACTCGGCCTCGGTGTGCAGCCGGGTCAGCTCGTCCGCGGCCTCGGCCTGCCGGGCCGCGATGGCACGCTCGGTCTCCGCGCGCAGATCGGCGGCCGCCTGCTCGGCCGCGGACTTGACGCCCTCGGTCTGTTCCTCGGCCTCGGCGCGCAGCCGCTCGGCCTCGGCGCGGGTGCGCTCCAGGGTCTCCTCGGCCTGCTTGCGCAGCGTGGTGGCGCGCTCGATCGCTTCCGTACGGACACGCTGGCTGTCGGTGGTCGCCGCGGTGCGCATTTCGTCGGCGTCGGTCCGCGCCTTGGTCAGCAGCTCCTCGGCGGTGCTCGCCGCCTCCTCGATCTGCTGCACGGCCTCGCGGCGGGCCTCGCCGCGGATCCGCTCGCCCTCGGCGACCGCCTCGGAGCGCAGCTGCTCGGCCTCGCCGCGCAGCCTGCGCGCCTCCTCCTGCAGTTCGACGGTCTTGGCGCGGTACTCCTTGGTGTCGTCCTTGGCCGCACCCTTGAGCTGGTCGGCCTGCTCGGCGGCCTCGCCGCGCAGCCGGTCCGCCTCCGCCTCGGCCTCGCGGCGGATCCGCTCGGCCTCCTCGCCCGCCTTGCGGGTGGTCTGCCGGGCGTCCTCGGAGGCCTTGGTCAGCACCTCCTCGGCGCTACGGGCAGCCCTGGCGAGCTGCGCGGCGGAGTCCTCGGCCGCGACCGTACGAGCCTTCTCGCCCGCCTCGGCGACCAGCTTCTCCGCCTCGGCGCGGCCGTCCGCGAGCGCCTGCTCGGCCTCCGCCTTGAGCGCCTCCGACTCCTTGGTGGCCTCGCCGACCAGCCGCGCGATCTCCGCCTTGGCGGTACGGGTGCGCTGCTCGTTGATGGACTCGGCGGACGCCAGCTGCTTGGCCGCCGACTCCTTGGCCTCGGCCAGGACCTTCTCGGACTCCGCGCGGGCCTCGCGCAGCTTCTCCTCCGCCTCCTGGATCCGCTGCTCGGCGGCGCGGCTCAGTTCGGCGGCCTGCTGACGGGCCTGGTCGGACTCGGCGGAGGTGGAGGAGCGCAGCTGCTCGGCGTGGGAGGTGGCCTCCTGCGCCTGGTTCGATGCGGCGTTCAGCAGTCGTTCGGCGTCCTTGCGGGCGCGCAGCAGGATCGTCTCGGCCTCGGCGCGGGCGTTCTCCGCCTCGGAACCGAGCCGCTGGCGAGCCTCCTCGGCGACCCGGGTGGCCTCGGCACGGGCCGCGGCCAGGGACTTCTCGGCCTCGGCGCGGGACTCGTCGAGAAGCCGGCGGGCCTGCGCCTCGGTGCGGGCGCGCAGCTGCTCGGCCCAGGCGACGTTCTCGTTGACGTGCGCCTCGACGGTCTGCCGGCGCTCGGCCAGCTCCTGGTCCAGGCGCTGGCGGCGCTGGTTCGCCTCGGAGTGCAGTTCGGCCTGGAGACGTGCCTGGTGCTCGGCGTGCTCCTGGAGGATGCGCTGCGTCTGCGCGCGGGCGTCCCGCAATTCGCGCTCGGCGTCCGAGCGCAGCTGGTCGGCCTGAATCTGGGCATTACGGAGCAATTGCTCGGCCTGATAGCCGATGTCGGCGCTGTCATAGGCAGGACGAGACGCGAGGTTGCGGCGCGCCTCATGGAGCTTGGCGCGCAATACCTCGACCTGGTAGCCGAGGTCCTCGGCGTGCTGGACGGCCTTCTCCCGCTCGGTCTTCAGCCGGTCCATCTCGGCTTCGAACCGCGAGAGGTGGTCGTCGTCAGCTCGGTGGCTCTCCTGGCGTTCGTAGCCCCGCACTGCGCGGTCCCATCCGTCCCCTGGTCGCAACTGTCTCCGTACGAGCACCGTTCGCCGGCGAACGGCCCCCCGGGGAATGGTGACAGATCAACGGAGGGGACGCGGCGCGGCCCCGACCCGGCCCCGGCCCGGAACCGCCCACTCTACCGGGCCGGGAATCCGGAGGTCAGTGCTCCGTTGCAGAGGTGACGAGTTCGGTGAGAACGCCGTGGCAGTCCTTGGGGTGGAGAAAAGTAATACGGGAGCCCATGGAGCCGATACGCGGCTCGTCGTAGAGAACGCGTACGCCCTTGTCCCGGATGGACTGCGCGTCCGCGTCCACATCGGCGGTGCCGAAGGCGATGTGGTGGACGCCCTCACCATTCTTGGCCAGCCACTTTCCGACGGCCGAGTCCTCGCGGGTCGGCTCCAGGAGCTGGAGGTACGAGGCGCCGCCGTCGGACGTCTCATTGATCTTGAGCATGGCTTCCCGTACGCCCTGCTCCTCGTTGACCTCGGAGTGGAAGACCTCGAAGCCGTACGTGGCCCTGTAGAACTCCACAGTCTTGTCGAGGTCGAAACAGGCGATCCCGATGTGGTCGATTCGCGTCAGCATGGGTCCAGTGCAGCGCCCCGGACGGTGGTTACGCAACGTGCGCGCGATCACACCGGCTGCCCGGTGACCGGGGACCGTACCGCTCAGTACATTGAAGTAAACCCTCGTTCACTCCTCATCCAAGGGGCCGTGCCTCATGTCTGGAACGTCCGGTACCACTTCAGTGATTGTCGCGGGCGCCCGTACGCCCATGGGTCGGCTGCTCGGCTCGCTCAAGTCCTTCTCCGGCGCCGATCTCGGCGGCTTCGCCATCAAGGCGGCGCTGGACCGGGCCGGTATCGGCGGTGATCAGGTGCAGTACGTGATCATGGGCCAGGTGCTGCAGGCCGGCGCGGGTCAGATCCCGGCCCGCCAGGCCGCGGTCAAGGGCGGCATCCCGATGAGCGTCCCCGCGCTCACCGTCAACAAGGTCTGTCTCTCCGGGCTCGACGCCATCGCACTGGCCGACCAGCTGATCCGCGCCGGTGAGTTCGACGTGATCGTCGCCGGCGGCCAGGAGTCCATGACCAACGCGCCGCACCTGCTGCCGAAGTCGCGCGAGGGCTACAAGTACGGCGCGATCGAGATGCTCGACTCGATGGCGTACGACGGTCTGACCGACTCCTTCGAGAACGTCGCGATGGGCGAGTCGACGGAGAAGCACAACACCCGGCTCGGCATCGCCCGCCGGCCGCAGGACGAGATCGCGGCGCTGTCGCACCAGCGGGCCGCGGCCGCGCAGAAGAACGGCATCTTCGAGGCGGAGATCACGCCCGTCGAGATCCCGCAGCGCAAGGGCGAGCCGGTGGTCTTCGCCAAGGACGAGGGCATCCGCGCGGAGACGACGGTGGAGTCGCTCGGCAAGCTGCGCCCCGCGTTCGCCAAGGACGGCACGATCACCGCGGGTACGTCCTCGCAGATCTCCGACGGCGCCGCGGCGGTCGTGGTGATGAGCAAGGCCAAGGCCGAGGAGCTGGGCCTGGAGTGGATCGCGGAGATCGGCGCGCACGGGAACGTGGCCGGCCCCGACAACTCCCTCCAGTCGCAGCCGTCCAACGCCATCCAGCACGCGCTGACCAAGGAGGGCCTCGGCGTCGAGGACCTCGACCTCATCGAGATCAACGAGGCCTTCGCCGCAGTTGCCGTGCAGTCAATGAAGGACCTCGGGGTGTCCCCGGAAAAGGTGAACGTCAACGGCGGCGCGATCGCCCTTGGCCACCCGATCGGCATGTCCGGCGCGCGGGTGGTCCTGCACCTGGCGCTGGAGCTCAAGCGCCGTGGCGGCGGTGTCGGTGCGGCCGCGCTGTGCGGAGGTGGCGGGCAGGGCGACGCGCTGATCGTGCGCGTCCCGGGCAAGTAACCCTCGTACGTAACCGATCGAACGGAGCGGCAATGGTGGACGTCCCCGAGCTGGTGGCCCAGGCACGGGAAGGCCGGCCGAGGGCTGTCGCCCGGCTGATCTCGCTGGTGGAGGGGGCGTCACCGCAGCTGCGCGAGGTGATGGCGGCGCTCGCTCCACTGGCGGGCGGGGCATACGTCGTCGGTCTGACCGGTTCGCCGGGTGTCGGCAAGTCGACGTCCACGTCGGCGCTGGTGTCCGCGTACCGGCGGGCCGGGAAGCGGGTCGGCGTCCTCGCCGTCGACCCGTCCTCGCCCTTCTCGGGCGGGGCACTGCTCGGCGACCGGGTCCGGATGTCGGAACACGCATCCGACCCGGGCGTCTACATCCGCTCGATGGCCACGCGCGGGCACCTCGGCGGTCTGGCCTGGGCCGCCCCGCAGGCGATCCGGGTACTGGACGCGGCCGGCTGCGACGTGATCCTGGTCGAGACCGTGGGCGTGGGGCAGTCCGAGGTGGAGATCGCCTCGCAGGCGGACACGTCGGTGGTGCTGTTGGCGCCCGGTATGGGCGACGGTATCCAGGCGGCGAAGGCGGGCATCCTCGAGATCGGCGATGTGTACGTCGTCAACAAGGCGGACCGGGACGGCGCGGACGCGACGGCGCGCGAGCTGAACCACATGCTCGGACTGGGCGAGGCGCGCGGCCCCGGCGACTGGCGGCCGCCGATCGTGAAGACGGTCGCCGCGCGGGGCGAGGGCATCGACGAGGTCGTCGAGGCGCTGGAGAAGCACCGCGCGTGGATGGAGGAGCACGGCGTCCTCGCCGAACGCCGCGCCCGCCGTGCGGCCGGCGAAGTGGAGACCATCGCGGTGACGGCGCTGCGGGAACGGATCCAAGACCTGCACGGCGACCGTCGCCTCGGCGCGCTGGCGGAACGGATCGTGGCGGGCGAGCTGGACCCGTACCGCGCGGCGGACGAACTGGTGGCGGGCATCACGGAGGGCTGACGGCCATCGAGCGGCGGCGGGCGGTGGGCTGTTTTTCGAGCTTGCCACCCGCCGCACAGGACAGGCCCGGGTCCTAAGGACCTACGGCTTGCCGCGTCGGCCGCGCAGATTCTCGGCGACCGGCGAGAGTGACTCGCGTAGATCCGCGAGCGCCTCCGACGAGAGCATGTCGATGAAGTGCTTGCGTACGGACGCGACATGGTGCGGCGCGACCTTCTGCATCGTTTCCGTGCCCTGGTCGGTCAGGACCGCGTACAGTCCGCGCCGGTCCGACTCGCAGTTCTCCCGGCGGACCAGCCCCGCGTTCTCCATGCGGGTGATCTGGTGCGAGAGGCGGCTCTTGGACTGGAGCGTGGCCGCGGCGAGGTCGCTCATTCTCATCCGCCGGTCCGCCGACTCGGAGAGGTTGACCAGGATCTCGTAGTCGTTGTTGGTCAGGCCGAACGGCTGGAGGTCCTTCTCCATCTGGTACGTCAGCAGTCGGTTGACGTCCAGATAGGTGCGCCAGGCGCACTGCTCGTCGTCGGTAAGCCAGCGGGTGGCCGTCTCGGTCTCCATATATGGATTCTACCTAAGAAGTTGAAAGACGGACGAAAACGGGGAGTGTGACGCACGGCACCCGGCGCGCGACAAGAGTCGCGAACAAGGGTGCAGGCGTTCGACGTCACACTCCGCAGACTACCGTTCACAGGCCGAAGCGACGCTGGAGGTCCCCCAGCTGGCCGGGAAGGCGCGGTGCAGCCCCGTGTTGGCCAGGGGCTCCGGCCGCGCCGTGGCCCCCCGGAACCCCGGCCTCCGGCGGGACCGCGCCGGTCGCCTGTTCGGCCATCAGTGCCTCCGTCGACTGCAGAAGCACCGTGCCGGCTCCGACGAACTCGAACTGGTGCTCCTCGCCCGAGGCTCCACCGATCCCGGTCAGTGCCCGCATCCCGCCCATCACGCCCGTCATATAGCCGTGGTCGTAGTGGTGGCAGGGCGACGGACAGTCGGCCCAGCCCACCAGCGCCTGCGGGTCCACCCTGATCGGCGGCTCCATGAAGACCACGGGGCCGTTGGACGCGGCCACGAACTTCCCCGTACCGATCAGCGTCAGAAAGCCCGGCACGATCGACTGCTTCAGCGCCAGCGTCGGCTGATACGCCAGCAGATTGCCGGAGCGGATCGTGAGATTGCCGTCGTCCAGATCGTAGGAGTTGACGTCGAAGGAGCGGTCGGCGAGCAGCATCTTGCCGCTGCCTTCCGCCACCACCCAGTCGCTCGCGTGCAGCGGCGAGTGGAAGGAGGTCCGCAGCAGCCGGTCGAGCCGGCCGTGGCCGATGCCGTTGAAGTCGATGCGCCCGTAGTAGGCGATCATCTTCCCCTTCTGCAGGAACCACTGGCTGGATTTGAGCTCCACGCAGAAGGTGTACGCATTGACGTTGTCGTCGCTCGGCAGCGTCATCGGGTCGAAGATCACGGGCGTGCTCACAGTTTCTCCTCCGACGCCTGGACGTACACCGCACCGCTGCCGCTGAGCTCCAGCTGGAAGGCCTCGCCCGAGCCGCGCCCCACCATGTCGCGCCAGCCCAGCGCGGTGGAGAGCTTGTTGCGTACGTCGCCGTGGTGCGCGACATACGCCTGCGGGTCCACATGGACCGCCCGCCCCGGAGCGATCGGCAGCTCGATCACCCCGCCGTGTGCCATCACCGCGACCGCGCCGTGGCCCTTGAGTGTCGTGGTGAACAGGCCCTGGCCCGTCACCTGGCCGCGCACCATCCCCATGACCCCGCCCTGCGAGCCCATGAACATCGTGCCCTGCTGCAGCGTCCCGTCGAAGGCGAGCAGCCGGTCCGCCTCGACGTACAGGGTGTCGCCGGTCAGCTGGATCACCTGGATGTGATGGCCGCCGTGGCCGAACATCACCGTGCCGGATGGGGTCTCCCCAGGGCCGCCAGGCCCGAGGGGAACTTCGACCGTCATCAGCGGCGTCGCCTCATTGGCCACCCGCCGCCCGAGCATCGACGCCAGGCCGCCCTGGCCGCCCTGGATGTTGGGCGTGAACGAAACCTCGCCCTTGTACGCGAGCATCGCGCCGCGCTGACTGAACATCTTCTGGCCGGGGGCGATCGTCGCCTCGACCATCTTGGAGTTGATCTCGCGGAACGGCATCAGACGTCGCCCCCGATGGTGTTGCGCTCGCTGGGCTGTACGTAGACGAGTCCGTCGCCCTCGAAGCGGATCTGGAAGGCCTCGCCGCCGCCTTCGCCCAGGACGGTCCGGAAGGTCACGCCGGACTGGAAGTCCTGCCGCAGATTGCCCTGGTGCGCGATGTAGGCGCCGGGGTCGACGGAGAGCGGGTACTGGGGTGTCACCCGCAGCACCACGGCCGAACCGTCGGACATGATCGCCGCCTGGCCGGTGCCCTCGACGGTCGTGGTGAACAGGCCGTTGCCGCTCGCCCCGCCGCGCAGTCCGGTGAAGGTCGTCCCGGTGCGCAGCCCGGCGTCGGTGCAGAGCAGATTGCTCGCCTCGACATAGAGCTTGTCGCCGTGCAGGTTCACCAGGTTGATCTCGGACGCCCGGTCGGCGAAGTAGCAGGTGCCCTGCCCCTTCACCTCCATCATGGTCATCTGCTCGCCGGTCAGGCGGCGGGTGACCATCCCACGGATGCCCTCACCGCCGCCGGACATCTTTTTGAACGCCATCTGGCCGTCGTAGGCGACCATCGAGCCGTTCTTCGCTTTGACGGCGTCGCCGGTCATATCGACGGCGAGCACCTTGCTGCCTTGGAGTCGGAACATTGCCACGGAGCGACGTTAGCCGCCGGTGCGCTGCGCGAACAGGTCCTTTGGGAGGATCCGGACCCTGATATGGACCCGGATGCCGTGTTTTCCCGGGGGCACCCCGGACCCCGACGCTGTGTTTTACCCGGGGCACCGCCCGCAGGGGGGCACCCCGGACCCCGGGTTGGCGAAGATGGCTGCCACAATGGGGAAGCGCTTGTGAGCGCGTTCACAAGATCAACGACCCCCTCCCAGAAGGTGCCTCCGTGGACATCAAGACCGCCTCGTCCCTCCACCGCCTCCGTCTGGTCTCCGCGCCGGAGGCCGTCTCCTTCCTCCTGCTGCTGGTCTGCTCGGTGCTCAAGCGCACAACGGAGTTCAACGCGGTTCCGGTGATGGGCGCGATCCACGGCGTGCTCTTCATCCTGTACGTGATCTTCTGGCTGGACGCCTGGAACCGCACCAAGTGGCACGCGAAGACCGCGGCCTTCTACTTCGTGCTCTCCGTACTCCCCTTCGGCGGCTTCTTCGCCGAGCGCAAGCTCAAGCGCGCGGCCGAGGACGAGGTCATCGCCTCCCGCGCCCGCCGCGAGAGTGCGGTGGAGGCATGATCGTCGCCTTCTCCGTCACCCCATTGGGCGTAGGCGAGGATGTCGGTGAGTATGTCGCCGACGCCGTCCGGGTCGTCCGCGAATCCGGCCTGCCCAACCGCACCGACGCGATGTTCACGTCGATCGAGGGTGACTGGGACGAGGTGATGGACGTCGTCAAGCGTGCCGTCGCCGCGGTCGAGGCCCGCGCGCCGCGCGTCTCCGTCGTCCTCAAGGCCGATATCCGACCCGGCGTCACCGACGGTCTCCACTCCAAGGTCGAGACCGTCGAACGGCACCTCTCCGTCTGAAACCGCTCGGATCCAGGAACCGCTCCCCGGTACCGCCCGCCCGGACGCCTTCATGGCGCCCCGGGGTGTGACACCGCGAGCGCGATGCCCAACGGCGTTCGCTCGTACAGCACCTGGTGGCCGTAGCGGTGGGCGGTCAGCAGCCCCGCGTCGCGCAGCACCGACAGATGCGCCGATACGGAGGACGGCGCGAGGCCGAGGAGATGCGCGAGCGCGGTCGTCCCGGCGGGTTCGTCGAGCGCGAGGAACACGGCGGCGCGCTTGGCGCCGAGCAGGCGGGCCAGCGCCTGGGGCGCAGATCCCGCGGGCTGTGCCCACAGCGCGCCGATACCGCGTGCGGGGTAGGCGACGGTCGGCTGCCAGGGCGGTTCGAATCCGGTCACGACGTCGGGCCAGCAGAAGACGCTGGGCAGCAGCATGAGGCCCTGGCCGCCGAGGTCGCGTACATGGTCACCGGGCGTGGCCAGGGTCAGAGTGCTGTCGGCCCAGCGCAGCCTGGGGTGGAGATCGGCGAACAGCCCCTCGAGGCCGGTCTCCGCCAACCGCCGCGAATGGAACGCCACATCGGCCTCGAGAAGAGCGCGCAGCCGCGGCCAGTCCGGCTCGACGAGTGCGTGCCAGGCGCACTCCATGGCGTCGGCGAGCTGCTGGACGGCCCGCTCGGGATCGGCGACGAGGGCCCGCCCCTGCGGTGAGTCCGATGCCCCCCGGGTGCAGGAGAGCGCCCACGCCATGTCGTGCCGCGCGGCCTCGGGATTCGCGCGGCGTACGGCGGCGATCTCCTCCTCGAAGGAGGCGGCGGGCCCGATGGGCGGCGGCCCGAGAAAGTCCGGGCTGTGCCCGCGCTGCGGCATCAGCAGCCACAGGGCGGTGAGATCGAGCCTGTCGGCGGCCTGGCGTATCCGGCGCAGCCAGGGCAGGTGATAGCCGTGCCGGTCGGGGCGCTTGAGGATGCGTACGGCGCTCTGAGTCTCCCAGAGGGGCGAGACGGCGAACCGGATCCGCAGCAGATCGGCTTCGCCGAAGTGCATGGAGGACGGCATGATCACCCCGGAAGATTCGGCTGCTGCCGAAAGTCTAGGCCCGGCCGGGAGGGCGTCGGCAGGCTGTCGGCCATGCCGAAAGAGAACCTCACGGAGGACCCGCCGCTGCCGCCCCCCGAGGGCGGCCCCCGCACCGGAGCCGCCGGGCCGGAGGCCGGCGTGCCCGGCGCAGTCGTCTCCGCCCCGCCCGAGCCGGGGGTACCCGGACCGGGTGGCGCTGCCGCGCCGGATGGCGAGGGCTTCGCCCTGCCGGAAGCGGTCGCGCCCCGCACCAGTCCCGCGAAGGCCGAGCGCCCCGCCCGCGACGGGAGTTCGCGGCACCCGAGCGCCGACGCCGGCCCCGGCTATCGGGCCGTGTTCCAGGTGCGCGAGTTCCGCGCCGTATTCGTCGCACACCTCATGTCGCTCCTCGGCGTCGTCGTCAGCGAGATCGCGCTCACCGTCCTCGTCTACCGGCTCACCGCGTCGCCCCTGCTCAGCTCCCTCACCTTCGCGCTCGGGTTTCTGCCCTACCTCGTCGGCGGGACTCTGCTCGCCGGGGTCGCCGACAAGTACCCGGCCCGGCGGGTGCTCGTCGTGTGCGATCTCCTCTGTGCCGCGTGCGCCGCCGCCATGGTGCTGCCCGTGACGCCCGTCGCCGCGCTGCTCGTACTGCGCTGCTTCATCGCTGCGATCTCACCCGTCTTCAACGGCACCCGCACGGCGACCCTCGCCGACATCCTCGGCGACGGAGACCTCTTCGTTCTGGGCCGCTCGTTGCTGCGCATCGTGTCGCAGAGCGCCGTGCTCACCGGGTTCGGGCTCGGCGGGCTGCTGTTGGCAGTGGTGCCCCCGCGCGGCGCTCTCACCGTCACCGTGTGCACGTTCCTGGGCTCGGCGCTGCTCCTCCGCTTCGGTACGACGAGGCGCCCGGCCAGAGGTGGCGACAGCGGCGCCCTGCTGCGGTCCTCGCTCTCCGGCGCGCGGCAGATCTTCGCCGACCGCCGGCTCCGTGTGCTGATGCTGCTCTTCTGGGTGCCGCCGATGTTCAGCGTCGCGCCGGAGGTTCTCGCCACCCCGTACGCGGACGAGATCGGCATCGGCCCGGCCGGCCTCGGGCTGCTCATGTGCGCGCTGCCGGTCGGCACGATCGCCGGTGAGCTGTACGCCGGCTCCGTGCTCGGCCCCGCCACCCGCGCCCGTATCGCCCTGCCGCTCGCCGCCGCCACCCTGCTGCCATTCCTCGCCTACGTCCTCACACCCGGTCTCGGCTGGGCGCTGCTCGTGCTCGTGGCCGCCGGCGCCGGCTCCGCCTACACCCTGGGAGTCGACCGATGGTTCATCGAGGCTGTCCCCGAGGAACTGCGCGGCCGGGCCATGACCCTGCTCACCGCCGGACTGATGACGATCCAGGGCGTCGGCATGGCGCTTGCCGGGTTCGCGGCGGAGTTCTTCTCCGTGAGTGCGGTGGTCGCCGGGGCCGGGGCCGTCGGAACCCTCAGCTGTCTGCTGCTGGTCGCCGAGGCCAAGAGGACCGAAGTGCGAGACGGGGCTGACCGCCATATGACCAGTCGGTAGGGTCGGTGCCGTGCCCAAGCCGCTCAGTCTCCCCTTCGATCCCATCGCCCGAGCCGACGAGCTCTGGCAGCAGCGATGGGGTCCCGTGCCCTCGATGGGCGCGATCACCTCGATCATGCGCGCGCACCAGATCCTGCTCGCCGAGGTCGACGCCGTCGTCAAGCCGTACGGACTGACCTTCGCGCGGTACGAGGCGCTGGTGCTGCTCACCTTCTCCAAGGCCGGTGAGCTGCCGATGTCCAAGATCGGCGAGCGGCTGATGGTCCACCCGACCTCGGTGACGAACACCGTGGACCGGCTGGTGAGGTCCGGTCTCGTCGACAAGCGGCCCAATCCGAACGACGGGCGCGGCACGCTCGCCTCCATCACCGAGAAGGGCCGGGAGGTCGTGGAGGCGGCCACTCGCGAGCTGATGGAGATGGACTTCGGGCTCGGCGCGTACGACGCGGAGGAGTGCGGGGAGATCTTCGCGATGCTCAGGCCCTTGCGGGTGGCGGCGCGGGATTTCGACGAGAAGTAACCCACACGACCCGGGCGAAGATCGGCCTTTGCGCCCGGTTACGCTCGTAGCCATGAAACAAAGCGTGCTGTCCCGTTACCGGGTGATGGCGTACGTCACCGCCGTATGGCTGCTGGTCTTCACCGCGGCGATCATCGCGAAGTACGGGTTCGAGGTCGGCGACACCATGCTGATCTCGCAGATCCACGGTGTGCTGTTCATCATCTACGTGATCTTCGCCTTCGATCTCGGCTCCAAGGCGAAGTGGCCGTTCGGCAAGCTGCTCTGGGTGCTGGCCGCCGGCTGCATCCCCGTGGCCTCCTTCTTCGTCGAGCCGAAGATCACCCGCGAGATCCGGCCGCTGACCGTGGACGGCAGCGCGGCGACCGCCAAGGCGTAACAGATACGGCCGCGAGCAAGGCTCGTGGCCGTCTGCCATCGACATTTACTAGGACGTCCTAGTAAATTCAGAGTATGGACGCTGACGCCATCGAGGAAGGCCGCCGACGCTGGCAGGCCCGTTACGACAAGGCCCGCAAGCGGGACGCGGACTTCACCACGCTCTCCGGTGACCCGGTCGAGCCCGTCTACGGGCCCCGGCCCGGGGACACCTACGACGGCTTCGAGCGGATCGGCTGGCCCGGGGAGTACCCTTTCACCCGCGGGCTCTACCCGACCGGCTACCGCGGCCGTACCTGGACCATTCGCCAGTTCGCCGGCTTCGGCAATGCCGAGCAGACCAACGAGCGCTACAAAATGATCCTGGCCAACGGCGGCGGCGGGCTCTCCGTCGCCTTCGACATGCCGACGCTCATGGGCCGCGACTCCGACGACCCGCGCTCGCTCGGCGAGGTCGGTCACTGCGGCGTCGCCATCGACTCCGCCGCCGACATGGAGGTCCTCTTCCAGGACATCCCGCTCGGTGATGTGACGACCTCGATGACCATCAGCGGGCCGGCCGTCCCGGTCTTCTGCATGTATCTCGTCGCCGCCGAGCGCCAGGGCATCGACCCGGCGGTGCTCAACGGCACACTGCAGACCGACATCTTCAAGGAGTACATCGCGCAGAAGGAGTGGCTCTTCCAGCCCGAGCCGCATCTGCGCCTGATCGGCGACCTGATGGAGCACTGCGCGCAGGGCATCCCCGCGTACAAGCCGCTGTCGGTCTCCGGTTACCACATCCGCGAGGCCGGAGCGACGGCCGCGCAGGAGCTCGCGTACACGCTCGCCGACGGCTTCGGCTATGTCGAGCTGGGCCTGAGCCGCGGCCTGGACGTGGACACCTTCGCGCCCGGCCTCTCCTTCTTCTTCGACGCGCACCTCGACTTCTTCGAGGAGATCGCCAAGTTCCGGGCAGCTCGCAGGATCTGGGCGCGCTGGATGAAGGAGGAGTACGGCGCACAGACCGACAAGGCGCAGTGGCTCCGCTTCCACACCCAGACCGCGGGTGTCTCGCTCACCGCGCAGCAGCCGTACAACAACGTCGTACGCACCGCGGTCGAGGCGCTCTCCGCCGTCCTCGGCGGCACCAACTCCCTGCACACCAACGCCCTGGACGAGACCCTCGCCCTGCCGAGCGCGCAGGCCGCGGAGATCGCGCTGCGTACCCAGCAGGTGCTGATGGAGGAGACCGGCGTCGCCAATGTCGCCGACCCGCTCGGCGGCTCCTGGTACGTCGAGCAGCTCACCGACCGTATCGAGGCCGACGCCGAGAAGATCTTCGACCAGATCAAGGAACGCGGCCGGCGCGCACACGCGGACGGCAAGCACCCCATCGGCCCGATCACCTCCGGCATTCTGCGCGGTATCGAGGACGGCTGGTTCACCGGCGAGATCGCCGAGTCCGCCTTCCGCTACCAGCAGTCCCTGGAGAAGGGCGACAAGCGGGTCGTGGGCGTCAACGTCCACCACGGCTCGGTCACCGGCGACTTGGAGATCCTGCGGGTCAGCCATGAGGTCGAGCGCGAGCAGGTACGGGTCCTGGCGGACCGTAAGGCCGGCCGCGACGACGCCCGCGTACGGTCCTCGCTGGACGCGATGCTGACCGCCGCGCGGGACGGCTCCAACATGATCGCGCCGATGCTGGACGCGGTCCGTGCGGAGGCGACGCTGGGCGAGATCTGCGATGCGCTGCGGGACGAGTGGGGCACGTACACGGAGCCGCCGGGCTTCTGACCCGGTAGGCCCTTCGGGCCTGTCCTCAATCGCCGGACGGGCTGTAATGCAGCCCCTCCGGCGTTTGAGGAGCGGGGCTTGGGGCGGAGCCCCAACTGGAGCCTCGCCGGCGATTGAGGCGCGGGGCCCGGGGCGGAGCCGCAGTTACCCGGGGAAGGTCAGCCGGAACCGCGCCCCGCCCCCCTGCGCCGCCTCCGCCGTCAGCTCCGCGCCGTGCGCACGCGCGATCTGGCGAGCCATCGCCAGGCCCAGTCCCGAGCCGGGCAGCGCGCGGGCGGTCTCCGCGCGGTAGAACCGGTCGAAGACGTACGGAAGGTCCTCGGGCGCGATCCCGGGGCCGTGATCCCGCACCGTCAACTCCCTTGAGGTGAGGGCGACTTCGACGGGGTCGCCCGGCGGGCTGAACTTGGCCGCGTTGTCCAGCAGATTCGTCAGCAGGCGCGACAGCCGCGAGGGCACGCCGGGCAGCGCAAAACCCGCCGCCGCGTCGTCGACGTACAGCGTGAAGACGATCCGCGGCCAGTGGGCGCGGGCCATCTCGACCGCGTGCTCGGTGAGGGCGGCGACGCGGACCGTTTCGAGGAGCGGCTGAGGCTCCTCGTCCCTGGCGAGTTCGATCAAGTCGTTGACCAGGCCGGTGACTTCGCGCAGTTGGCGCGTGAGGGCGGTGGACGCGCGGGTGCGCTGCGCCTCGGTGAGGCGGTCGGCGCGGGCGAGCAGTTCCGCGTTGGTGCGCAGCGCCGTCAGCGGCGTACGGAGCTCATGTGAGGCGTCGGCGACCAGCCGGCGCTGCGCGGTGACCGACTGCTCCAGCTCGCCGAGCATCGTGTTGAACGAGCCGGCCAGCCGGGTCACCTCGTCCTCCCGGTCCGGGGGACCCGCAGGGAGTTCGATGCGGTGACGCGGATCGCGGGTCGCCGCGATGCGCTCGGCGGTGGCGGTGAGCCGGGCCACGGGGGCAAGGCCGGTACGCGACACCCAGTACCCCAGCAGGCCCGCGAGCAGCACGCCCGCGGCGCCCGCGCCCGCGAGCAGCCAGGCAGCCTGGCGTACGCCCCTCTCGACCGTGTCCGCGCGGAGCGCGACCTGAAGTGCCTCGCCCCGGCCGAAGTTGGTCGTCAGCATCCGCATCGGATGCCCGAAGAGGGTGACGTTGGTGAAGTACGGGTCGCGTTCCCCGGCGGCGACCTCCCGCACGGGCGTGCTGACCGGGAGGAGATAGGGCTTCGCGGGGTCTTTCGCCGGAGCCGCGGGGACGATCTGCGCGCAGGCCGGTGCCGACAGAAAGCGGCACTCGCCCGCCACCGTCCCGGGGCCCTCGTCGCGGTTCTGCTGGGTGACCAGCGTCGCCGACTGCGTCAGACTCAGATCGAGCTGGTGGTACAGCTCGTAACGGATCACGAAGAACGCGGCCGCGCAGATGCCCACCGCGACCAGCGCGACGGCCGCGGACGCGGCGAGCGCCAGCCGCGTACGCAGCGGCCGGTGCCTGCGCCAGCGAGCGCCCAGCCTGCGCCGCGCGCTCATCACACATCCAGCCGGTAGCCGATGCTGTGGACCGTATGGACCAGACGCGGCTCACCGCCCGCCTCCAGCTTGCGGCGCAGGTAACCGACGTACACGGCAAGGGAGTTGGAGTCGGGACCGAAGTCCTGTCCCCACACCAGCTCCAGGATCAGCTCACGGGGCAGCACCTGCCCGGGATGGCGCAGCAGCAGTTCGAGCAGGGTGAACTCGGTACGGCTGAACTCCAGTGACCGGCCGCCCCGGCTGCCCGTGCGGGTGTCGGGATCCACGGTCAGATCGGCGAAGGACAGCGCGCCGGACTCCTCGGGCAGGGGAGCGGCGCGACGCAGCAACGCCCGTACGCGTGCAGTCAGTTCGTCCAGCGCGAAAGGCTTCACCAGATAGTCGTCGGCACCCGCGTCCAGGCCGTCGACACGCTCGCTGACCGAGTCCAGCGCGGTCAGTACGAGCACCGGCGTACGGTCCTCCATCGCCCGCAGCCGACGGCAGAAGGCGAGCCCGTCGAGCACCGGCATCATCACATCGAGCACGATCGCGTCCGGCTGCCACGACGCCACGGCGGAGAGCGCCGCGAGACCGTCGCCCGCGCCGCGCACCTCGTAGCCCTCGACCGTCAGCCCGTCCTCCACCGCGGCGCGCACTTCCGGCTCGTCGTCGACAACCAGGATCTTCTTCATGGGCAAAGACTGCCAAACCATGGTCTTAGAACCCTCTTAAGGGGTTTCGCG
Organism: Streptomyces sp. NPDC060064; assembly: GCF_042736455.1. Lineage (NCBI taxonomy): Bacteria > Bacillati > Actinomycetota > Actinomycetes > Kitasatosporales > Streptomycetaceae > Streptomyces > Streptomyces sp. NPDC060064. Next base: position 41,640 of record NZ_JBHWWF010000016.1, on the reverse strand, counting down.
AGCGTGGCCGTCATGCGCACTCCACTAGGTACATCACTGGGCACATCACTGGGCACACCACTCTCCGTCGTGATCGGTGCGGGCGGCACCGGCGGCCACATCTACCCCGGGCTCGCGCTCGCCGACGCACTGCGCCGGGCCGTGCCCGACGCGGTGATCTCCTTCGTCGGTACGACGCGCGGCCTGGAGACCGAACTGATCCCGGCCGCCGGCCACCGCCTCCACACCGTCGACATGATCCCCTTCGACCCCGCCCTCGGCGCCAGGCGCTATCTGCTGCCCGCGGCACTGCTGCGGTCCGGTGCCCAGTGCCGGGCGATCCTGCGCGAGCAGCGGGCGCAGATCGCCGTGGGCATGGGCGGCTACCCGAGCGCGCCCGTCATACTCGGCGCGCGGATGGCCGGGCTGCCGAGCGTGATCCACGAGTCCAACGCCGTACCGGGCCGGGCCAACCAGTTCGCCGCCCGCCTCACGCCGCACATGGCCGTCGCCTTCGACCGCAGCCGCGCCCATCTCGCGGGCGGCGAGAACGCCCTCACCACCGGAATGCCGATCGCCGCGCCGATCGCCCGTCTGGACCGGCCCGGGGTGCGCGCAGAGGCCCGCAGAGCCCTCTCGGTACCCCAGGACGCCAGGCTCGTCCTGGTCAACGGCGGCAGCCTGGGCGCGGCCCGGCTCACCGAGGCGGCGATCGGGCTCGCGGAACGCTGGCGGGAGCGGCCCGGCGTACAGCTGCTGATCAAGACCGGGCCCGCGGCGCTGGACGAGACCCGCCGTCGGCTCGGCGACTCACCGGTCGCGCGCGCCGTCCCCTACCTGGACCGGATGGACCTCGCGTACGCGGCCGCCGACCTGGTCGTCTGCCGAGCCGGTTCCGCGACCGTCGCGGAACTGGCCACGGTCGGCGTGCCCGCCGTACTCGTCCCGTATCCGCACGCTCCTGGCGACCACCAGACCCATAACGCCCGGGTCCTCTCCGACGCGGGCGCCGGTCTCCTGCTCCCCGACGCGGAGACCACCGCCGACCGGCTCGCCGCCCTCGTCGAGCCACTGCTCGCCGACCCGGCCCGGCTCGCCGCGATGAGCGGCGCCGCCGACCCGGGCCCGCACGCCCAAGCCGCCGACCTGCTGGCGGCCCGGGTCCTTCAACTCGCCTCGCACACAAAGGAGTACGCAGCATGAGCAGCATGAACTGGCAGAACCGAACTGTCCTGGTCACCGGCGCCGAGGGCTTCATCGGCTCGACGCTCGTCGACCTGCTCGTCGAGCGCGGGGCGAAGGTCCGCGCCTTCGTCCACTACAAGCCGTACGCCGAGAAGGGATTCCTCGCCCATCACATCGGCGACTCCCGGGTCGAGATGATCGCGGGCGATGTACGCGACGCGGGCCGGGTCATGGACGCCGTCGCCGACTGCGACACGGTCTTCCATCTCGCCGCGCTGATCGGCATTCCGTACAGCTACGACTCACCCGGCGCGTACGTCCAGACGAATGTCGTCGGCACCGAGAACATCGCGGAGGCCTGCCGCCGCCATTCCGTACGCCGTCTCGTCCACACCTCGACGAGCGAGGTGTACGGAACCGCCCTCACCGCCCCCATCGGCGAGGACCACCCGCTGCAGCCGCAATCCCCGTACTCCGCATCGAAGATCGGCGCGGACATGATGGCGCTCTCGCACTGGCACGCCTTCGAGCTGCCGGTGACGGTCGTACGCCCCTTCAACACCTACGGGCCGAGGCAGTCCGCGCGTGCCGTGATCCCGGCGATCCTGGCCCAACTCCACGCCGGGGCACGGGAGATCAAGCTCGGCTCGCTCACCCCGACCCGCGACTTCACCTATGTCACGGACACGGCGCGCGGCTTCCTGGCGATGGCGGAGTGCGACCGTGCGGTGGGCGAGGTGGTCAACCTCGGGACGGGCCGTGAGATCGCGATCGGGGAACTGGCGCAGGCCCTGATCGCCGCGTCGGGGCGGTCGGCGCAGGTGGTCGTCGACCCGGCGCGGCTGCGGCCGACCGGCAGTGAGGTGGAGCAGCTGCTGTCCGACAACACGCGGGCGGGGGAGTGGGCGGGCTGGCAGCCCGAGGTCTCGCTGGAGGAGGGCCTGAAGCACACCTCGGAGTGGATCGCGGAGAACCTGCACCTGTTCGCGACGGACCGCTACCAGGTCTGAATCAGCCCCTTCGACTCTGCGTGAGGTCCGCCCTGCGCGAGGACTTGATCTGCGCGAGGTCTGCTCAGCTCATCTCAGCTGGTCTGCTCAGCTCTGCAGGGACCCGATCCCCGACACCAGCATCAGGGTGAAGCGACGCGCCCACTCCTCGTCCACCGGCTCCGCGCTCACCAGCGCCCGGTGCACCACGGCGCCCGCCACCACATCGAAGATCAGGTCCGTGTTGCGGGCTGCCGCCTCCGAGTCCTCCTCGTACGGCAGCTCGCCACGGGCCTGAGCGCGCTCCCGGCCCTCCACGACCAGGCGCTTCTGCCGGTCGACGATCGCCGAGCGGATCCGTACGCGCAGGGCGTCGTCGCTCGTCGACTCGGCGACCACGGCCATCAGCGCGGTCTTCGTCTCGGGCCGGTTCAGCAGCGCCGCGAACTGGAGCACCACGCCCTGCACATCGGCCGTCAGGCTGCCGCGGTCGGGGAGTTCGAGCTCGTCGAAGAGGACGGCGACGGCGTCGACGACGAGCTCGTTCTTGTTCGCCCAGCGGCGATAGAGGGTGGTCTTGGCGACCCCCGCGCGGGTGGCCACGTCCCCCATCGTCAGCTTCGACCAGCCCAGCTCGACGAGCGCCGCCCGGGTCGCGTCGAGGATCGCGGCGTCGGCCTCGGCACTGCGGGGGCGTCCCGTACGACCCGTACGTACGGCTTTGGGGCGGGTGTGGCTGCACATGACGGCGACCATACCGGCGGGTAGGCGATCTGCTGTGAGGCAGTTCACCGGAGGTTTCTCACATGCGGGCAGACGCGGGAGAGTCGGTGCAGTTACGCTACGACTCGTAGCGAAAGCCTTGACCGGCTCCAGCGACAACCACTGACACCGGGTGGGGACCCGGTGTCGAACATTTTGGCCAGTACAGCGGTCTCTTGGCCGTATTTTTCACATGCGCGCGTGGAAGGGGGAGGATGTACTCATGCAGCCTAGGAACATGTCCATGAGCGGCGTCGTCGACCTCGCCGCGGTGAAGGCGGCCGGTGAGGCCAAGGCGAAGGCGGAACAGGCGCGCGCCGAGGCCGCCCGCCAGGGCGGCGGCGGTGCCGTAGCTCCTTCCAGCCTGGTGATCGACGTCGATGAGGCGGGCTTCGAGAGCGATGTCCTCCAGCGCTCCACCGAGGTCCCGGTCGTCATCGACTTCTGGGCCGAGTGGTGCGAGCCGTGCAAGCAGCTCAGCCCGGTGCTGGAGCGACTGGCGCAGGAGTACAGCGGCCGGTTCGTCCTCGCCAAGATCGACGTCGACGCCAATCAGATGCTGATGCAGCAGTTCGGGATCCAGGGCATCCCGGCGGTCTTCGCGGTGGTGGCCGGCCAGGCGCTGCCGCTCTTCCAGGGCGCGGCGCCCGAGGCCCAGATCCGCGCCACCCTCGACCAGCTGATCCAGGTGGCCGAGGAGCGTTTCGGGCTGACCGGTATCGCCGTTGATCAGGACGCGTCCGGCGCGGAGGCGGAGGCGGCCCCCGCCGAGGTCCCCGAGGGTCCGTACGACGCTCTGCTGGAAGCCGCCGTACAGGCGCTGGACGCGGGCGACTTCGGCGGTGCGGTCCAGGCGTACAAAAACGTCCTCTCCGACGATCCGGGCAATACGGAAGCGAAGCTGGGCCTCGCCCAGGCCGAACTCCTCGCCCGTGTGAAGGACATGGACCCGCAGAAGATCCGCCAGGAAGCGGCCGAGAACCCGACCGATGTGCAGGCGCAGATCGCCGCGGCCGACCTCGACCTGGTCGGCGGTCATGTCGAGGACGCGTTCGGCCGGCTCGTCGAGACGGTGCGCCGCACGGCGGGCGAGGACCGGGACGCGGCGCGGGTGCGGCTGCTCGAGCTCTTCGAGGTCGTCGGCCCGGACGATCCGCGGGTGACCGCGGCGCGTTCGGCGCTGGCGCGGGTGCTGTTCTGAGTCGTGTTTGAAAGGCCTGTACGGAACGTTCCGTTCCGCCAGGTCTGAGGGTTTTACGGCGGTGGCGCCGATCAGGCGCCGCCGCCGCTTTGGCGACAAGGTGACAGAACGCGGTCGCGCTTTACCAAAACTTGGTAAACGGACGCGTTGTTACTCGCAGTAAATGAACCCGCTTGTTATGTCCGCTTATTGGCGGCAATCAACCCTTCTGGCTGACCCCTTCGTGGCACCCTGCGTTGCCGGGCGATATCAAGCGGTCGTTGCGTGGTTATCAGGCCGTTACTAGTGAGTAACGAACCCCCTTGTGTCGCGGCCGGGAATGGACCACGATCGGCCACGCTCGGTCCAATACCGCACCAGCTCGGCCTCCAGCCGTGCCGCGGGATCTTGGGTCCCCACCGAGTGGGCCGGCGGCAGTGGCGCCGGTCGCGGACAGGGGGGTTCCTGCCGAACGGCAGGGCCTGTCCGACAGGTTGTGCGTGATCAGTCAGGCGCGACCAGTGGTTGTCGCTCGGGGGTGATCGCCGGTGTTTCGGACGCAGCTCGCGCCTGAAAGTACAGGCGCTCTCCTTACCGAGGACGTAGCACTTCTCCCATCCCAGGACGGACACGAGAGTCCGGACCGGAGATGTACGTCCGAGAAGGAGGAAAGTCATGGAGTCAATGACTCGGGGCGGAACCAGATGGAAGCGGTTCGCCCTCGTCATGGTGCCCAGCGTGGCCGCAACGGCCGCGATAGGCGTCAGCCTGGCACAGGGCGCGCTCGCCGCGTCGTTCGCTGTGTCCGGCCAGGAGTTCAAGGTCACCGCGGGATACCTTGACGGCCATGGATTCGCCCAGTACGGCGGCGTTGACATGGGGTACAAGGACCTCAAGGGCGACGAGAAGGTCGCGCACCCCGTCGCGATCTCGTCCTTCAAGAACGCTTCGATCACCGACATGTGCCAGTCGGTCGTCACCGACGTGCCGTTCCTCGGCAAGATCACGATGAAGCTCACGGCGGGCGACAAGGGCACGGCGGTCCAGGCCGACAAGCTCTACCTGGATGTGTCCGATCTGGGGGCGGGCAAGGCCAAGTTCAGCAACATCGACATTGGCGTTGCGGCCAAGGACACCGACGAGGGCCGTGGTGGCAAGGGCCCTGCAGTCAAGGACAAGACCGTCCTGCCGAACGGCTTCGCCCAGCAGGCCGAACGGGCCGAGCTGACCGACGTCAAGCAGACGGCCTGGGCGACCACTGCCGGCACGTTCGAGCTGAGTGGTCTGCACATGGGTCTGCAGAGGGGCTCCGGCGCCGGAGTCGAGTGCTACTGACGGTCATCCCGTCCGGGCGGGCGGGGAAAGCCTTCACAGCTTCGCCCGCCCGCCCAACTCTTCACACAGCAATGCCAGTTCCAGGGAGCTGTTTTCCATGAGCGCCGAGTCTGCAGTGTCACCGGGGCGGGACGAGCACCACGTCCGCGCCATTCGGCGGGGTTTTCGTACCTGGCGGGGCCAGCGGCCCTTCTGGGCGGGTCTGTTCACCCTGCTCGGCGGAATCCCCATCGCCTACTTCCCGTACGCGACCTTCAAGCTCGGTCACATGACACTCGCGATGCAGACCACCGCGGGCGCCGGCGCACTGATCATCGGCGTACTGCTGATCACGCTGGGCCTCACGATGTGGTTTCACAGCATCGTCCGGGTCTTCGCCGGTGTCGCAACGATTCTGCTGGCACTGGTCTCCATCCCGATCGCCAACATGGGTGGCTTCGTCATCGGCTTCCTGCTCTCCCTCATCGGCGGTGCGCTCTCGCTCTCCTGGGTCCCGGGAAAGCCCGTCGTGGAATCGGCTCCCGCCAAGGAGACGGCGCCCGAGCCCGGTCCCGCAGAGGCACCGGTAGGGGAGCAGTGGGACGGCTACGGCACGCACGCGCACGACACAACCATCGAAGCCAACGGCGGGAGGAACAGTGCCGGGTGATGTCACACCGCTGACCACGGTGGGAGGCGATGGGACGCAGGCCAGAAAGGGGCCGCGGCACGCGGCCCCCCGCAAGCCCCTGCTGAACAAGCTCCAGATGCCGGCCGGCAAGGCGATAGCCCTGGCAGCGATGCCCACCGCCGTCTTCCTGGGCATGGGTCTCACCCCCAAGCTGGCACTCGCCGAGGACAAGGACATCCCGTTCGCCCCCGGCCCGTGCGTGACCCGCTCGGACGAGCCGTCGGCCTCCGAGTCGCCCAAGCCGTCGGACTCGGCGAAGCCGTCCGAGACGCCGTCGGAGAAGCCCGACCCGTCCGCCAGCAGTTCGGCGGGCGACAAGGACGAGCCGAAGCCGAGCACGACCCCGTCGGCCTCCGAGTCGAAGCCTGCGGACGCGCCTGCGCCGTTGACGAACCCGACGACTCCGGCGCCCAGCGAGACGGCGACCAAGAACCCGCTCGACCCGCTGGGTGTGGGCGACGCGCTCAAGGATCTGTTCGACGGCCCCGACAAGGAGCCCACGGCCACCGCGACGCCGAGCGCGTCCGCGAGCACCGAGCCCGCCGACAAGCCGGCGCCTTCGACGACGCCGTCCAGCGAGCCTTCCGAGAAGCCGTCCACGAACCCCGCCGTGAAGGTGGGGGAGACGACGGACAAGGCCAAGGACGCGATCAAGGACGCGGCCGACAAGGCCGGGGCGACGACCGAGGAGCTGGACGACGCGGTCAAGGGCCTCGACCCCAAGAAGGACGAGGACATCCCCGACGGCGCCAAGCCGCGCTTCCCCTGTCCGACGTCGGACCCGAAGGCGCTCGCCGCCGCGGACCTGGAGCAGGGCATCCCGCTGCTCCCGGACGACCCGTGGATCCTGGAGAGCTCGATGCTCACCCTGAAGGGCCTGGACTACAAGGGCATCGTCGAGGTGAAGACGGGCAGCGGCAAGGTCAAGAAGGTGCTGAAGTTCACGGCTTCGGGCGTCGACATCAAGGACCTCCACCAGCTGGTGGTCGGCCCGAACGGCACCACCGCGCACGCCGAGGCGGCCAAGGGCTCCACGTCGACGATCAACAACGGCACGGTGACGATGTACACGGAGGAGCTGAAGGGCAACCTCTTCGGCCTCATCCCGATCACCTTCAGCCCGCAGACGCCTCCGCCGCTGAATGTGCCGTTCGCCTTTTTCACCAACGTGAAGGTGACGCAGGCGGGCCAGTTCGGCGGGACGCTGACAGTGCCCGGCCTGCACAACTACTTCACCGGCGGTAAGAACTAAGACCTTCCGGGAGCCGCACAAGGCTGTGGGCCGCACCCCTTTTCGGGGGTGCGGCCCACAGTCGTTGTCACTGCAGCGAGCTGAGCGCCGTATTCCTGATGCGCTTGGTTCTGCCCAGTTCGGAGAACAGCCGCAGAACCTTCCTGTCATCTGAAGCAGCGATGACGCGGAGCTGGAGCCAGTCGGACCAGCTGTCGATCGCGCGTTGTATTTCGGCGGTGGTGAAGTCGCCGGAGTCGACCGCCCCAAGCACCTCGAGTTCCTGCACCCTGCGGGCCGAGAAATCGCGTACCGCCGGGTCGAGCGCCTGCACCCAGGCAGCTCGCTCCTGCGGGGCGAGCTGCTCGAGCACTTCGACGACGACCGCGGAGGCAAGGGCCCCGTCCCGTTCCTGGAAGACGGCGTGGAACAGGATCGGCCGGGCTTCCCCGACCCGCGTCGCAGCCCGGTAGAGGTCCCAGCGGACATGATCGTCCGTGAAGTCGTCCACTGCCGTTCTGCCGAGGATCGCTTCCAGCTGCCGGAGCAACTTCAGCCGCGGAGCTGTCGGTTCAGCATTCGCCATTTGCCTTGTACCTGCCTCGGGTTGGGGTGCGGCCCGCAGGCGTGTCGCCCATTCACTGCATCGGTGAATGATGCCCTTTGAGATCATCAGAGCATGAACATCAGGGATGTGCTGGCGGATTTCGCGAGGACGGGCGGAGTGGGTGTTCTCAAGCCGGGAGCCTTGCTTGACGATGTGTCCGGCATCCTCGGGCCACCGGTCGCGGCGGACTGCTTTCCGAACGCCAGGAAGTCATGGCCGCGCACCTTCCGGTATGGCGAGCTACGCCTGGAGGTTTGCCGATGCCGCGTGATCGAGGTTGTCGCGCTCAGCACCTGGACGGAGTCCGTGGAGATTCCGGCCGCGGACGGCGCTGTGTCAGCCGTCGTGCCGACCATCACGTTCGCGGATGTGAAGGAGGTCTTCGCCTCGGCGGGGGCCCGCTGGGAGTTGAATGAATTCCCGGCGGTGAGGAGTCAGTTCGCCGCGCTCGTGGAACTGGATCCGGTCGGTGTCCGGTTCACCTTCCACGTCCCGGATACCGGCGCGACGGACCAGGGCGGCGCCACCCTGCACACCGCGATCTCGCGCAGTTTTGGGCACGTGTGCGGTTCAGGCGCATGAGCGGGAAGGAAGCCGGCCGCGCGGTGACGGACTGGGCCCCTCCGGCCGGCTTTCCGGGCTTGAGATTCTCGTTGGGCGCGTCCGACATCGAGCTTGCGCCAACTCACGATGACGGCTTCATGGAGCGACCATACGGCCAGGAACCCGCAGAGTTGAGCGGCTTGACCATCACAGAGAATATTGGCGAGTCAGCGAATGGCTGCCGCTCGCCGACCTTCTGGTACCCCCAACTCTCGTAACGTGCCTGCACCTTGGCGTGAGTCGAGTCGACGAGCAGCACGGCGATGTCTTCGTTCAGCTCCGCCAGCAATGCGTCGTGAAGGTGGTCGGCCACCCCTTTCTTGCGCCATTCAGCACACACCATCAGCTCTGACACGGCGTACGTGCGCGACCTCTCCGGCGCTGGTTCAAAGTGGCCTCGCCACCACTCGCGCCCTGCGGTGAGCGGAGCTCCGTAGGCGAAGCCGATCGCCTGCTCGCCCTCGTAACCGATGACGCACGTGAAATCGGTATGGGAACCCCAGTGATCCACGAACCATGGAAATCGCTGATTGAAAGGGTCGGCCGGCGAATACTCGGGGATGCGGGCGTGTACGTCCAGAAGCGTCTGGCGTATGGCTGGAAAGTCTTCGTGTCGAAAGTGACGCAGCGCGATCATGCGATCAGCCCCAGTTCTCGCGGAGTTGACCGGCCCAGGCCGCTTCCTGCTGAGACCTCGGTGCCTGGTCGAGAACGGCCCGGTGAAAGGTTCCGAGTTCGGTTCGAATGCGCCCTGGGATCTCTGTGCCCTCCATGATGTCGAATACGTCGGTCGCGGTTGTGCACGCAAGGTCGAGATCGCCCTGATGAAGCTGTGCGAGTGCCAGGCGGACGGTGGAGAGCGCTCGATTACGGCGATAGCGCTCCGGCGTGATCGCCAGGGCCCTGTGGGAGGACGCTTCAGCTTCCGCCGACAGTCCCAGTCTCTGCTGAACGATCGCCGTGATGGCGAGCAGCTCAGCGGGGCCGTAGAAGCCGATCCAGCTCGGCCTGGGTGCCGGGCCTGCCTTGGCGAGAGCTTCCTCGGCGTATCCGAGGCTTCGGAGAGCGTTCTGCAAGTCGTTCCTGTTGGAGTGGCCGATCGCCAGCCGTGCATGTGCCAGAGAGGCGAAGAGCGGATCACGGCGAGTGATCGGCAAAGCCTGAGCGGCTTGAGCCGCAGCTACCGCGTCATGTGGCCGTCGTCGTTGCCGGGAGAGCATGGCGACTTGATTCCACGCACTGAACTGCGCCGCGCTGTCTTGCGCCATCCCTGCGAAGACCATGGAGCGGTCGAGGTGCTGCTGTGCCTGATCAAGCCTGCGGTCGTCGGTACAGGACCACGCGGCCTTGGTGGTGAAGTCGGCGGCGAGGCCGAACAGTCGCTGTCGAACGCGCTCGCTCACACCGCACTTTTGCAGCTCGAGAGCCTGGTGGGCACCGGCCACGGCTGCTGCTTCCAGTGCGGAGTGCCCGCCACGCCGGTTGTCCAAGATGGTGAGTTGATCGAGTCCGTCCTGAAGCCGCTCAAGGTCCGTACCTCCAACTCGACGCGACGAAGGTGCCAACGCCGCGGCTGCGGTTCCGGTGGCCGAGGTAATGAAAGTACGTCGCCGCACGGGGTCCTCCGGAGGGGCTGCGGTGCGAGGCGGGCTGAACCCAAGGTCCTTGGCCGGGCAGCCGAAGACCCTCTCCAGTGCAACACAGGTACGCGCGATGGGACGCCGCGTCTTTCCGCTCAGCAGGTTGCGGACTGTACGGTCGGAAATGTTGCCCAGCCTGCCTGTGATCTCTTCCAGTGTGTCATTCATGCGGCGTGCCAACTCTTCTTGAGTCAGACCGAGTTCGATCATCCGCCTCTTGAGCGCGACGTTGACTCCCATGTGATCGAAAGTAGCCCTGCGGCCAGGTTCGTGCCAGGTGGCGCGTCAAGGAGCGGCAAAGTTTTCCGGTTGTCAGCCGTGAGATGCCAACGGCTCTTCCTGTCCCTTCGGAGCCCCGTGGCCGTTGACTGATTTCAGATCACCGGCTGGACGGCTTCGAGCGTGAAAGGCGCGCCCGTGGAGAGCGAAACCCCCCGTATCGAAACTGAGATTGAACTCGTACCCCCAGCACGAGAGTTAGCAATGCGATTCACGTCCAGCCCGCGTGGTGCCCGCCTCGCGCGGCGTTTGGTGTCCCACCGGCTCAACGGCTGGGGCCATCCATATGCATCGGACGTCAACGAGACGGTCAGCCTCATCGCGGCTGAACTGACAGGCAATGCTGTTCGGCACGGGAATGTTCCGGGGCGTGACTTCCACATGCGACTGGCCGTGACGACATCCGTGATCCGACTCGAAGTCACCGATACACGAGCCGAGAAACAACCGACGGCTGTCTGTGCGGCAGAACTCGACGCTGAAGGCGGCCGCGGACTCTTCCTCGTCTCTCAGTTGGCCACCCGCTGGGCTGTCATGCCACGCCCATCAGGCCCGGGAAAGACGGTCTGGGCCGAGCTCCACGTGTGACGTGGTGCTTGGCCCTTACTGCCCCTGGCGCCGGCTGACGGTCCTTGGGTCCGGCGGTCAGGGCCAGTGCGCGCAAGGTGGCGTGCGGCGGCTCGGGGTAGGCCGGGCCGCCGCACGCCCTGGCCGCTGTAGGGCGGGGTTCGGGCCGTCGCCAGGGTGCAGGCGATGGTGGTATCCGCCGTGCCACGCAGTGCACCGGCGTGCTGTCTGCACCGCACACACCTCGGTCGAAGAGAGTGATTCTCAGCCAACTTTTGGCCGAGAAAGATCGTCGCCTTCACTCTGGCTTCACGGCAGCCACACAGGTAACCCCTGTCATGAGCACGAGATTTGCGCACAGCGCATCGGGCGGACTCCTGCAAATGCCTTCGCGAGTTGGACCCGGGACGCTGAAGTCACCCCTTTTCCGGAGGGTTACCTGTGCGTATGGTGATCGCCGCGCGCGTATGTGGACCTTGACCGCTTCGCCATGACGCGCGCACATCAGTCGGCGGCCGGGGGGACTGTGCCGCCACGGGGGAGGGACGACCGTCATGCCGCGATTCCGGCTCATTGCGAATGCCGTCTCGGCCGGCGCCGTCCGCTGCCCCTGTTTCCGCGCCGGGACAGCGGGCTGACCCGCGCGTATCACCACCGCCTCTTGGGACGGTCACCCCCGCCTGCCCTCGTTCGCTACGAAGGATGCCCCTCTTGCGCCCCAGACCAGGGTTGTTCAGACCCAGATCACGAACATCCGCAACTTTCACCTCTGTCGTCACGTCCGTCGCCGCCTTGGCCGTCCTCGGTGGCCTGGCTGTCCAGCCCGGCGTACTCAACCAGGTCGCCGGACAGCGCATGGCCCCGGCAAGCGACTCCTACGACTGGTTCGAGGACACCGCCGTCGAACAGTTGCGGCAGGACCAGTGCCTCATGTCCGACGTACTGCGCCTGGGTGGGCCGACCATGGCCACCACCGCGCAGGACGGCCTCAACCAGCCGCAGGACAAGCTCCACGCGCTGGCCAACCGGCAGCACTGGGAGGACACGCCGCTCGCCCAGGCGTACCAGAAGGACAGGGACGCGGCGTCCAAGGAACTGGACGCCCTCCACGCGCTCCGGGGCGGATGGCAGAAGCCGCTTGACGGGCTGGAGACTCCTGGCGGCTTCAGCGAAGTCGGCTTCCACTGGCCTCCGGGGTACCCCGGTGACAAGACGGAGGACTTCTACGGCCAGACCGGCCTGACCCAGTGGACCGCCGACCGGTTCTGGAAGAACGACAGCGACTTCTACGAGGACTCCACCCCCAAGGCCGACGAGGCGACGCTCAAGGCCGTTGACGACCTGGGCACCCCCCTCTACGGCAAGGAACCTGATCCGCAGCAGCCTGAGTGGGACCGTCAGCTGGCCGAGCAGAGCGCGTTCAAGTGGCTGCACGGGTTCGCGCTGGAGCCCGCAGGTGCGGACAACGCTCGTATCTTCCTGGCCTCCGGCGGCTTCCCCCGTACCGCTCCGCAGCCGGGGACGGCGGAGTACCGGATCGCGGTCGAGGACCTGAAGACCAGGTTCGCCTCGTGCGCGTGGCGTGACCCGATCGACCCGAACAAGGTCCTGGGCGATATCTCCACCGTGGCCGCGAAGGAGTGGCAGGAGGAGGTCGTCTCCCAGCAGGCGCAGCGCAACCAGATCCTGAACGCCAACAAGGACGCCACCAAGTCCCTCGCCACGGGTGCGAAGGCACTGGGAGACCTGCTGGGTCACTCCTGGGTCGCCGACCACCTCGCCCGCTGGCAGGACTACTGGTCCGCCGGCGGGGTGGGCTGGATCGGTGAGAGCTACGCGACGATCGAGGTGCCGGGCGCGAAGGGCATGTGCCTGGACGTCGCGGGCGGCGGAAAGACCAACGGCACGCCGGTCCAGGTGTACACCTGCAACGGCGGCGCGGCGCAACAGTGGATGGTCGAGGGCAGCGAGGACGACCTCCACCTTCGTAACGTCAACTCGTCCAAGTGCCTGGATGTGGCGGGGAACGCGTCGGCGAACGGTACGAAGATCCAGATCTCGGACTGCTACAAGTCTCCGGGGCAGTCGTGGAAGGGCGATGTCCGTGCCGCCGGGAGCCTGAAGAGCAACACCACGGGCAAGTGCCTGGACCTGAGTAACTTCACCAAGAGCACTGACGCGCGGCTGTGGGACTGCAACAGCGGCAACTCGCAGAAGTTCGTCATCAAGCCGTCCGGCCACAAGGGCACGGACAGCCTGTCCTACCCGGACAAGGCCGAGTTCGACAAGGCGAAGAAGGGCGTCACCGACGCCCAGGCGGCGGCGAAGAAGCAGCTGGCCGCGCTCAAGGCGCAGGCTGCGGCGGCGAAGACGGCCGCTACCGCCACGGACACGGCTGAGAAGGCCGCGTACGCGGTCGCCGATGCGGCCGGCGCGCCGCGGGGCCGTGGCCTGCTGGTCGGTCAGCAGAAGTCGCAGGTCACCAAGGGTGCCGTGGCCGCGCTTGAGGCGATGGTGAAGGCGGGTGAGACGGCCGAGGCCGCCACCCGGGCCTCCGCCGGCGACAGCGAGACGATCGCGCAGCGTGCCCTGGCCCAGGCCGCGCAGGTCAACGCCGAGTTCCGCAAGGAAGCCGCGCACACCGCCGAGTTGCAGGCGAAGGCCGCGGCGGATGCGGCCAAGGTGCACCGGGACAACGCCAAGAAGGACAAGGAGACCGCGGAGGCCAAGCTCGCAGTCGCCCTGAAGGCCGAGGCGGACGCCAAGGCGGCTGCCGCCGACGCGCACGCCAAGCGGCTCGCGGCCGAGGCCGAAGAGGCCACGGCCAAGGCGGAGAAGGAAACCGCCGCCGCCAAGCAGGCCGAGGCGGCCCAGCACAAGCAGAACGCCCAGGCCGAGGCGGTGAACGCACAGGACGCCAAGGAGAAGGCGGAGGCCGCCGAAGCCACCGCGGTCGAGAAGAAGAACGGCGCGGTCAAGGCGCGCGACAACGCCCGTGATCTCAACGCCGACGCGTGGGACGCGGCGCAGAAGGCGGACGCGGCCCGCGCCAAGGCGGACGCCAAGGAGGCGTTCGCCCAGGCCCATGAGTCCGACAGCAACGCCCAGGAGTCCAGGGCGGCCGCGGACGCGGCGTCCGCGCACGCGGACGACGCCGAAGCAGCCGCCGGCCGGGCCCGGGGCGAGGCAGATGCCGCCACCCAGGCAGCCGCCGAGGCGGACGCCGCGGCCACCCGTGCCGAGGCGGCCGCCAAGCGGTCCCGTGCCAACGCGGACGCCGCCCAGGCCGCCAAGCTGAAGGCCGACGCCGCGGTGAAGACCGCGACGAGCGCCGCGGCTGAGGCCATCCAGGCCTCGCAGCATGCCGCATCGGAAGCGAACGCGGCGGTCAAGCTGGCGGACGAGGCGGAGAAGCTGGCCAAGACCGCCAAGTCCCAGGCGGACGAGGCGAACAAGGAGGCCGGCAAGGCGCTGGTCGCCTCGGCGAAGGCCGCGGGCTTCGCCTACGTCACCGCGCAGGCCGCGGTGGACGCGGGCAACTCCGCCGCGCAGGTCGCCAAGCCCGCCAACGACGCGATCCAGCTCGGCTCCCCGTATGTCACCACCGACTCGGCCGCGAGCCTGGTCGTGCTGACCGGGCAGGCGTCCAAGTCCATCGCCGACCAGCAGAAGGCCGTCGCCGACGCCCACGCCAAGAACGCGCAGGCCGAGGCCGCAGCGGCCAAGAACCTCGCCGACCAGGCACAGGGCGACGCGAAGATCGCCTACCAGTACGCGGCCAACGCCGCCGGCCATGCGGCCGCCGCCCGCGGCTACTCCAAGGAGGCTCTCGGCTACGCTGCCGACGCCGCCGCAGCCGCCTCGAAGGCCTCGGCGTCACTGGCCCGCACCATCGAATACGACCGCAAGGCCACCGAAGACGCCGACGCCGCCGACAAGGCCGCAGGCCGCGCCGAAGGCTACGCCAAGCAAGCTCGTGACTCCGCCGACCAGGCCGCCCTCGACGCCCAGGCCGCCCGTGACGCCGCAGCCGCGGCGGAGCAGTCGGCCAAGGACGCACGGGCCGCGGCCACTCGCGCCGACGCCGCCGCGACCGAAGCCGAACAGGCCGCCAAGGACGCGCTCAAGTACGCCCAGGAGGCGCAGAAGGCAGCCGAGGAAGCGGCACGCAACGCCGCGAACAAGCAGGTCTCGACCGGTGCGGGAACCGGAGTCGGCGGCACGTGGTACGTCGTCGACGAGGACAGCATCGAGATCACCGACGCCAAGCAGCACGAGCCTTGCGTGATCACGGTCGGGTTCGAGGGCTGCACCACCACGTTCACCGTCACCTTCAGCGCGATGGTCGACTTCTTCCTCTGCACCAACCCGGACATCCCGGAGGGCATCAGCTGTCCGTCCGAGGACACGCTGCTCATCGAGAGCAAGCGCATCCCGGGTCTGAAGAAGGACGTCACCCGGTACTTCAGCAAGCTGGAACTCATCCAGCAGACCCTCACCTACAAGCTCATCAAGGCAGTCCTGGTCCAGGACTTCGTCGACTGCTGGCACGGCAGCGCCAGCGGCTGCGCCTGGGCCCTGAGTAACTTCATCCCCGGCAAGGCGTTCGAGAAGGTCTTCGATGGGATCCGGGCTCTGGACGCCGCGATGAAGACCGGTGTCGGTGTCGCAGACGCGTTCAAGGCCCTCAAGGTCCTGGACCTGGACCCCGCGACCCTCGCCAAAATCTCGCAGCAGGTGAACCTCTACGAGGACGCGTTCACGGCCTGTGCGCGCAACAGCTTCCCCGCCGCGACGCCGGTGCTGATGGCGGACGGTTCGCACCGGCCCATCAGCCAGGTGGGCGTGGGCGACCTCGTCAAGGCCACGGATCCGGATTCCGGCAAGCTGCTGGCCCGAAAGGTCACCGACACCTTCCAGCACGACACCGAGCGCTTGGTGGACCTCACCGTCACCGGTGGCGGCACGCTGACCAGCACCGCGGGCCACAAGTTCTACGTCGTGGACCGAGGCTGGACGCTGGTCTCCGACCTGCGCGTCGGCGACCGCCTGCGCACCCCGGACGGCTCCGTCCGCGCGCTGACCGCCCTCCGTGACCGCTCGGGCCTGGTCCCGCGCACCGTCTACGACCTCACGGTCGACGACCTGCGCACGTTCTTCGTGCGCACGTCGGGTCAGCGGCCTGACGATGTGCTCGTCCACAACTGCCTGAACATCGTGGGCGATGAAGGCAGGGAAGGCGCACACACCATCACGGACCATGTGAACATCAGCGGGCAGAGGCTGCAGGACAAGATCGCCAGGGATGGCCTTGTGTCGGTCTGGAACGACCAGGCCACCGCAATGCGCGCCACCAACGAGGCCTTCCAGCAGTGGCTGAAGCGCAGCCCGAAGAACGGGGAGAAGCTTGCGAAGTGGATCACCGCACAGCGGAAGAAGCCAAAGGGAGAGATCTTCGACCCCCGCTTCGACCTCTTCCCCATCGACTGGACGCTGCGGGGCGAGGGTTCGCTCGGCAAGGTCTACCGTTCGGGGGCCGCAGCGCCGACCGATGCGGGTAGCGAGGTGATCATCAGGATCAAGGCGGTGCGAGGAAAGGGCAACACGCACCCAGGGGACGGGGCTACGGGCGTCCCGGACAACTTCGTTATCTTCACCAGCTACCCGAAGTAGGAAAGAGAAGCAAGCATGGCGCAGCCACACCGCCACCTCGGTGTCGACATCGGGCTCAGCGGGCTGATCAAATGGATCCGCTACCCCTTGGTCAACAGTGAGGCCGCGGGCCTGGAGGTCGTCGGGAGCGTCGCCGACCGGTTCGAAGGGGCGTTCGCCCACCAGCTTCTGCGGGACTGTCTCGTGCTCCTGGACTCACCTCTGTCCAGTCGGGACGTCGAGATCCTGTGGCTGGCGGGGACGTTCCGGGAATTCGACCTGGAACGCCTCGGGATCGACGGCCGGGTGTGGCTGCGCCGGATCGCGGACATCTGCACCGGCAGGATCCGACGCGAGGACCCCTCCTTCATGCCCGCCGTTGCCGGACCGGTGGTGGACGAGGCGATGAAGGAGGCGGTCCGTGCCGAGATCAGGTCGGTCGGGCCTGTCCTGGAGCAGGCCACGGCCCACCACTCCTACAACGCGCTTGACGGTGTCGTCCCGGCCCTGGAACAGGCGGTGGACGTCGATACGGACCTCGGGTTCCGGCTGTTGCTCCGGGCCGTGAAGGGGTACTTCGTGCCGATCAGCGAGGCCCGTTACGAGCGCTACCTCGCACTCGGGGACGAGCTCGGCCTCGGTGAGGACGTCGTCGACGACGGTGACTTCAACATCTGGTCGGACCTGGTGGACTGATGGCGCGCAGGTTGACGAGCGTCCTGAACGGGACACGCGTACGCCTGACTTCCGGGTCCTACCGCCTCACGGTCGAGCGGAACGGGTGACGGAGCTACGCCCGGCTTTGCGGCCCGCACCCTACTGCCAAGGGTGCGGGTCGCATTCCGCGGCGGCCGTGACGAAGGGCGTACAGGCCGCGTCAGGCGGGCGTCCCGCCGCCCAAGTGGTGCACCCGCACCATGTTCGTCGTGCCCGGGACGCCCGGAGGCGAGCCCGCCGTGATGATCATGGTGTCGCCCTCGTTGTAGCGCTGCAGCTTGAGCAGCGCCGCGTCGACCAGGTCGACCATCGCGTCCGTCGTCTCCACGAACGGTGCGAGGAAGGACTCCACGCCCCAGCTCAGAGTCAGCTGGTTACGGGTGGACTCGTCCGTGGTGAAGGCCAGGATCGGCTGCTTGGCGCGGTAGCGGGAGAGCCGGCGGGCCGTGTCGCCGGACTGGGTGAAGGCGATCAGGGACTTGGCGTCCAGGAAGTCCGCGATCTCGCACGCCGCACGGGCCACCGAACCGCCCTGCGTACGCGGCTTCTTGCCCGGGACCAGCGGCTGGAGGCCCTTGGAGAGCAGCTCCTCCTCCGCGGCGACGACGATCTTCGACATCGTCTTGACCGTCTCGATCGGGTACGCGCCGACCGAGGACTCGGCCGACAGCATGACCGCGTCCGCGCCGTCGAGGATGGCGTTGGCCACGTCGGACGCCTCGGCGCGCGTCGGGCGGGAGTTGGTGATCATCGACTCCATCATCTGGGTCGCCACGATCACCGGCTTGGCGTTGCGGCGGCACAGCTCGATGAGGCGCTTCTGGACCATCGGGACCTTCTCGAGCGGGTACTCGACGGCCAGGTCGCCGCGCGCCACCATCACGCTGTCGAACGCCATGACGACGTCCTGCATGTTGGCGACGGCCTGCGGCTTCTCCACCTTGGCGATGACGGGGACCCGGCGGCCCTCCTCGTCCATCACCTTGTGGACGTCCTTGACGTCACTCGCGTCCCGTACGAAGGAGAGCGCGACCAGGTCGCAGCCCAGCCGGAGGGCGAATCGGAGGTCCTCGACGTCCTTCTCGGAGAGGGCCGGGACATTGACCGCCGCGCCGGGCAGGTTGATGCCCTTGTGGTCGGAGATCACTCCGCCCTCGACGACGATCGACTTGACCTGTGTGCCCGTGACCTCGATGACGCGCAGCTCGACGTTGCCGTCATTGATCAGGATCTGGTCGCCCTTGGAGACATCCCCGGGCAGACCCTTGTACGTGGTGCCGCAGATCGACTTGTCGCCTGGGACATCCTCGGTGGTGATGGTGAATTCGTCGCCTCGGACCAGTTCGACCGGGCCCTCGGCGAACGTTTCCAGACGGATCTTGGGACCCTGCAGGTCGACGAGGACGCCGACCGCGCGGCCGGTGTCCTCGGACGCCTTGCGCACGCGGTGGTACCGCTCCTCGTGCTCAGCGTGGGTCCCATGGCTCATGTTGAGTCGGGCCACGTTCATGCCGGCCTCGATGAGCGCTTTCAGCTGCTCGTAGGAGTCGACGGCGGGGCCCAGTGTGCAGACGATTTTGGAACGGCGCATAAGGCGGATCCTATCGGTTTGTTTCGCTGCGGAATATTCCGTCTGGTGGAAAGTACAAATGGGCGGTCTGTCGCTCAGACGTGGGCCCTCATACGCCCCCATACGCCCTCATACGACGCCCTCAGGGGCGACCAGAGCGAACGTCTGCTGGGCGATCTCCAATTCCTCGTCCGTCGGGACCACGGCCACCGCGACCCGGGCGTCCGCCGCCGAGACGATCCGCGCCTCTTCGGAACGTACGGCATTGAGCTCGAGGTCCAGCGTCAGACCCAGCTCCTCCAGACCCGCGACGGCGGCCTCGCGCACCGGCGCCGCGTTCTCACCGACTCCGGCGGTGAACGCGATCGCGTCCACCCGGCCGAGGATCGCGTAGTACGCGCCGATGTACTTCTTCAGCCGGTGGATGTAGATGTCGAAGGCGAGCTGCGCACGCTCGTCGCCCTCGTCGATCCGGCGGCGGATCTCCCGCATGTCGTTGTCGCCGCACAGACCCACCAGGCCGCTCTTCCTGTTGAGCAGTTCGTCGATCTCGT
Source organism: Streptomyces sp. NPDC060064 (assembly GCF_042736455.1). Taxonomy (NCBI): domain Bacteria; kingdom Bacillati; phylum Actinomycetota; class Actinomycetes; order Kitasatosporales; family Streptomycetaceae; genus Streptomyces; species Streptomyces sp. NPDC060064. Next base: position 22,120 of record NZ_JBHWWF010000016.1, on the reverse strand, counting down.
CCGCCGACATCCCGGCGACCCGCTTGAGGTGGAAGGTGACCGCGGGGTCGATGTCACCGGAGCGCGTCCCCATCACCAGACCCTCCAGCGGCGTCAGCCCCATCGAGGTGTCCACGCACCGGCCGCCCGCGACCGCCGAGGCGGAGGCTCCATTGCCGAGGTGCAGGACGATGACGTTCACCTCGGACGGGTCCTTGTCGAGCAGGGCCGCCGTCTTGCGGGAGACATACGCGTGCGAGGTGCCGTGGAAGCCGTAGCGGCGGATCCGGTGGGCGTCCGCCGTCTCGACGTCGATCGCGTACCGCGCCGCCGACTCCGGCATCGTCGAGTGGAAGGCGGTGTCGAAGACCGCGACCTGCGGAAGGTCCGGGCGCAGCGCCTGAGCGGTACGGATACCGGTGATGTTCGCCGGATTATGCAGCGGGGCCACCGGGATCAGGCGCTCCACCTCGGCGAGCACCTCGTCGGTGATCAGGGTCGGTTCGGTGAACTTCAGACCGCCGTGCACCACCCGGTGGCCGACCGCCGCCAGTTCGGGAGAGTCCAGGCCGAGCCCGTCGAGCGCCAGTTCCTCGGCGACCGCCTTCAACGCCGCGCTGTGGTCGGCGACCGGGCTGGTGCGCTCGCGCTTCCCGGCACTGCCGCCGGTCAGCGGCGTGTGCACCAGACGGGACGTCACCTCGCCGATCCGCTCGACCAGGCCGACAGCCAGCCGCTCGCCGTCGCGCATGTCGAGGAGCTGGTACTTGAGCGACGAGGAGCCGGAGTTGAGGACGAGAACGCGGGCGGCGGTCATGCGGGGATCTCCTGACCCTGGGACTGGATCGCGGTGATGGCGACCGTATTCACGATGTCGCTGACGAGCGCGCCGCGCGAGAGGTCGTTCACCGGCTTACGCAGACCCTGCAGCACCGGCCCGACGGCCACGGCGCCGGCCGAGCGCTGCACGGCCTTGTAGGTGTTGTTGCCGGTGTTGAGGTCAGGGAAGATCAGCACCGTCGCCCGGCCCGCCACCTCCGAGTCCGGCAGCTTCGTCGCCGCGACGGACGGCGCCACGGCCGCGTCGTACTGGATCGGGCCCTCGACCCGCAGATCCGGACGGGACTCCCGCACCAGCTTGGTCGCCTCGCGCACCTTGTCGACGTCCGCGCCCGAGCCCGAGGTACCCGTGGAGTACGAGAGCATCGCGATCCGCGGGTCCACGCCGAAGCGGGCAGCGGTCGCCGCCGACTGGACCGCGATGTCCGCGAGCTGCTCGGCGTTCGGGTCCGGATTGACCGCGCAGTCGCCGTACACCAGCACCTTGTCGGCCAGGCACATGAAGAAGACCGAGGAGACGATCGATGCGTCCGGCTTCGTCTTGATGATCTCGAAGGCCGGGCGGATCGTCGCGGCCGTGGAGTGCACCGAGCCCGACACCATGCCGTCGGCCAGGCCCTCCTGGACCATCAGCGTGCCGAAGTAGTTCACATCCGCCACCACGTCGTACGCCAGCTCCACCGTCACACCCTTGTGGGCGCGCAGCTGCGCGTACCGCTCGGCGAAGCCCTGGCGCAGCTCGGAGGTCTGCGGGTCGATCAGCTGGGCGGACGCGAGGTCGACGCCGAGGTCCGCGGCCTTCTTGCGGATGACCTCGGTGTCGCCGAGGAGGGTCAGATCGCAGACGTCACGGCGCAGCAGTACGTCGGCGGCGCGCAGCACCCGCTCCACCGTGCCCTCGGGCAGCACGACACGGCGGCGGTGGGCGCGGGCCTGCTCAAGGAGATCGTGCTCGAACATCATGGGCGTGACCCGGCCGCTGCGGGCCACCGAGATCCGGTCCAGCAGGTCGGCGGTGTCGACATGGCGCTCGAAGAGGCCGAGCGCGGTCTCCGCCTTGCGCGGCGTGGCGGCGTTCAACTTGCCTTCCAGCGAGAAGAGTTCGGCCGCCGTGGGGAAGCTGTTCCCGGAGACCGAGATCACCGGGGTGCCGGGCGCGAGCCGGGCGGCCAGCGTGAGGATCTCCTTGCTCGGCCGCTCGTTCAGCGTCAGCAGGACGCCGGCGATGGGCGGGGTGCCCGCGGAGTGCGCGGCGAGCGCGCCCACCACGATGTCGGCGCGGTCGCCGGGGGTGACCACCATGCAGCCTGGGGTCAGGGCGTTCAGCAGGTTCGGCAGCATCGCACCGCCGAAGACGAAGTCCATCGCGTCCCTGGCCAGTCCCGCGTCGTCGCCGAGCAGCACCGTGCCGGCCAGTGCATGGGTGATCTGGGCGACCGTGGGGGCCGCGAGTGCCGGCTCGTCGGGGAGTACGTAGCAGGGCACCGGGAGGCGGGCCGCAAGCCGCTCGGCTATGATTTCGCGCTCCTCGGGGGCGACCCGGTTGACAGCCATGGCGAGGATGTCGCAGCCCAGCACCTCGTACGCGCGATGGGCGTTACGGGTCTCGGCCCGCACCGACTCCGCGGTCTGGCCCTTGCCGCCCACCACCGGGATCACCGAGGAACCGAACTCATTGGCCAGGCGGGCGTTGAGCGCCAGCTCGTCGGGGAGCTGGGTGGCGGAGAAGTCCGTGCCGAGGACGAGCACGACCTCGTACTCCCGCGCCACCTGGAGAAAGCGCTCGACGAGCCGGGAAACCAGCTCGTCGGTACCCTTCTCGGCCTGCAGTGCCGCGGCCTCGTGGTAGTCCATGCCGTACACCGTCGCCTCGTCCTGAGACAGCCGGTAGCGCACTCGCAGCAGGTCGAAGAGCCGGTCGGGTCCGTCGTGCACCAGCGGCCGGAAGACACCCACCCGGTCCACCTGGCGGGTCAGGAGCTCCATGACTCCCAGCTCGACGACCTGGCGGCCGTCCCCGCGGTCGATCCCGGTCACGTACACGCTGCGCGTCACGCGTGCTCTCCCGTCCATGCTGTGGCGTACACATCCTGTGGATCCAGCTGAATCCGCGACCCCGGGCGTGCAAAAAAACCGCTCAGGGGCGGCATTGCCCTCTTGACAATACCTCTGTGGGTAGGTAGAGCGCCCGCCGGGCGGGGGCTGGTCCAAAGGTCCCCGAGCACGGTCCACGTGCCATCCGGCGGAGTAGCTGAGAGCGCGGGTCCCCGCAAGTCCGTGGAACAATCGAACCTGGGCTCACATGTATCACTGACGAGCAGGAGACACAGCACGATGCGCATCGGAGTTCTCACCGCAGGCGGCGACTGTCCCGGCCTGAACGCAGTGATCCGGTCGGTCGTGCATCGCGCCCTGACCGGGCACGGCGATGAAGTCATCGGTTTCGAGGACGGGTTCAGGGGTCTCCTCGACGGCCACTACCGTCCGCTCGACCTCAACGCGGTCAGTGGCATTCTCGCCCGCGGCGGTACGATCCTGGGCTCCACGCGCCTGGAGCGCGGCCGACTGAGTGAAGCCGCCGAGAACGCCCCGGAGTTGGCGCGCCAGTACGGCATCGACGTGCTCATCCCGATCGGCGGCGAGGGCACGCTCACCGCGTCCCGGCTGCTGTCGGAAGCCGGGATGCCCGTCGTCGGCGTACCGAAGACCATCGACAACGACATCTCCTCCACCGACCGCACCTTTGGCTTCGACACCGCCGTCATGGTCGCGACCGAGGCCATCGACCGCCTGAAGACCACCGCCGAGTCCCACCAGCGCGTCATGGTCGTCGAGGTCATGGGCCGGCACTCCGGCTGGATCGCGCTGGAGTCCGGCATGGCGGGCGGCGCGCACGGCATCTGTCTGCCGGAGCGGCAATTCCAGGTCGAGGACCTGATGAAGATGATCGAGGAGCGCTTCTCGCGAGGCAAGAAGTTCGCGGTCATCTGCGTCGCCGAGGGCGCGCATCCGGCCGAGGGCTCGATGGCGTACGAGAAGGGCGAGATCGACCAGTACGGTCATGAGCGCTTCAAGGGCATCGGCAACCGTCTCGCCGCGGAGCTGGAGCACCGGCTCGGCAAGGAGGCCAAGCCGGTCATCCTCGGGCATGTGCAGCGCGGCGGTACGCCCACCCCGTACGACCGGGTGCTCGCCACGCGCTTCGGCTGGCATGCCGTGGAGGCGGCGCACCGCGGTGAGTTCGGCATGATGACGGCGCTGCGCGGCACGGACGTCACGATGGTGCCGCTGGCGGAGGCGGTCACGCGGCTGAAGACCGTGCCTGCCAGCCGGATGCGTGAGGCGGAATCGGTCTTCTGACCTGCCCTTTGGGACGTAGGTCCTGACTTCTGTTCCGACGTCTGTTTCTGGCTCCGGCTGCCGAACGGCCTTGATCGCACCCCCCGTGTGCGATCAAGGCCGCACGTGTATCCCCGCCGGTTTCCGCAGTGGTTGGCGCAGATCACTCTTGAGTTGAACGGCGCGAATGGCAAGGCTGTTCCCTGTCCGGGACATGTCCCAGCCCTGTCCCAGCAGGTGGAGTGGAAGATGGAGGGACGGATGGACCCAGCCGGGCACGGTGCTCCTGATCCCGAACAGGCGCACAACTCCGCCGAGTTCGTGGCCCGGATGCAGCAGCTGAAGGACTGGTCCGGCCTGACCTACCGGGAGTTGACCGCCCGGGCGGAAGCGGTCGGCGACGTACTGCCGCGCTCCACCGTCGCCAATATGCTCAGCCGCAACACGGTGCCGCGCGAGGAGCTGGTGGCGGCGTTCGTACGCGCCTGCGGTTGCGGCCCCGGAGCGACCGAGAGCTGGCTGCGGGTCCGAAAGGAGCTCACCCGGCGTGAGCGGCAGGCCGTCGAGGTCCCCGACTACGGCGTCGGCGAACAGGAGGCCGGCCCCGGGCTGGAGGAGTCGACACCGCCTGAGCCGCCGCGCCGGTCCTGGCGCTCCCGTGCGAAGTGGCCGGCCGTCGTCGCGCTGGGTGCGGCCGCGGTGGCGGTCACCATCGCCTTTCTGCTCCACGAGGACGACAAGCCAACGGCGGAGCGTCACACGGCTGCGGTCGCACCGGCGCGAGGACCCGTGGAGATCAGGGCCGTCCACTCCGGGCTCTGTCTGGCCGAGCGCGCCGGGCAGCGGAGTGGGCAGCTCTACCAGGTGCCGTGCGCGTCGGACACCATCCCGCGCTTCGCACTGAAGCCGGTCGAGCCCGCCTGGCGGATAGAGACGGATCACCGCGACTTCGGTCCGGGCTGCACCGGTGTGGGGGACAAGTCGACAAAGGCCGGCGCCCCGCTCGCGGACCAGGAGTGCGGCAAGCGCGGACCGGCCGAGGCCTTCCGGCTGGAGGCGGTCGGCAAGCCGGTGCGCGGCTACCGGCTGAGGCCGCTGCACAGCGACCTCTGCGCCGGGGTGCAGGACGCCTCGAAGGAGCGCGGGGCGCGGATTGTGCAGCAGGTCTGCACCAAGGACGCGCAGGGGCAGCTGTTCTCGTTCGACCGCGATGCAACCGCCGACGGCAACTAGCTAGGCGTGGGTCAGTTGCCAGAAGTGGTCGACGATCCGCTCCAGGAACTCCCGGCCCGGCTCCCCGGTGTCCTGTGAGGCGGAGCCCCAGCTGAGCGTCGCGACCATACGGGACTGGTAGTCGGCGTGCAGCTCCTGCAGTACGTCCTCGAGATGGCCCCGGTCCATCGGCAGCATCTTCACCACCGGGCGTACGTACGCCTGCCAGCGCGCCTTCACCGCGTCCCGCAGCAACTCCGCCAGCTCCTCGTCCTGGCCGGTCGCCGTCAGCAGCTCGCGTGGTGTCAGGTCCAGCACCTCGGCGAGCGCCGCGGTCTGCCGTTCATTGCCGCGCCAGCGCCCCGACTCCTCCATCCGCAGATACGCGGCGGCGTCCACGCCGACCCGCAGCGCCAGCTCGTCGGGGGCGAGGCCTTGCGCCATCCGGTGCTCGCGCAGGGTCGTCGCGGCGGCGAGCAGCTCACTCTGCGCGCACCACAACACGCCGGCGAGCGCGGTGAGTTCGCGTGAACCGGGCGCGGCGACACCGCGCTCCCAGGCGACCACCGTGTCCGGTGTGATCTGGAGCCCGTACTGGGCGCGGAGACCGTACGCGACATGGCCTGGCGCCATACCCAGGGCCTCGCGCAGTCGGCGCGCGGCGAGGGCGTTGAAGCGTGGAGCGGGGGTGGGGTGCACGCGCACACGCTAGGCGGCGGGAGGGGGCGGCGACTACGGTGCGTTCACCCAACGCCACTTGTCGTAGGAACATCCGAGCTGATCGTACCCATTGGTAACACGCTGGGTGATTCGTCAGCCCTTGACCGCGCCGCCCAGGGCGAAGCCGCCGCCCAGCCTCCGCGCGATCAGCACGTACAGCACCAGCACGGGCGCCGAGTACAGAATCGAGAACGCCGCGAGCTGCCCGTAGATCACCGAGCCGTAGTTGCCGAAGAAGGTGAAGATCGAGACCGACGCAGGCATCCGCTCCGGGGACAGGATCAGCATGAACGGTACGAAGAAGTTCCCCCAGAGCTGGATGAAGGTGTAGATCGTCACCACTGTCAGCCCCGGGCCCATCAGCGGCAGTACGACCCTGGTGAGCGTCTGCAGATTCGACGCGCCGTCCGTCCAGGCCGCCTCCTCCAGCACCACCGGGACGCCGTCCATGAAGTTCTTCATCAGCCAGATGGAGAACGGCAGTTGGGAGGTGGCGAGGAAGAGCCCCGTACCGTACATCGTGTCGATCAGATTGACCTGCACGAACAGTCCGTACACCGGGACCATGACCGCGGTGATCGGCAGACACGTCGTGAACAGGATCGTCAGCAGATACGGCCGGTTGAAGCGCGAGTGGTGCCGGGAGAGCGGATATGCGGCGAGCGCCGCGCACACCACCGTCAGCAGGGTCGCGCCGCCGCACAGCAGCAGGCTGTTGAGCATCGGCGTGAAGGTGATCTCGTCGGTGAGCACCGCGTCGAAATTGTCCGCAGTGAACGACGACGGCGCCCGTACCCGCAGGTCGGCCTCCGCGTTCACCGACGCCAGCAGCAGCCACAGCAGCGGCAGCGCGAAGGCCGCGGCGGTGACCAGCAGGGCGGCATTGGCGGCGAGCCGGGCGCGGGTGGTCCGGCGCATCACACCTCCACCTTCATCAGGCGCAGATAGACGATCGAGAACAGCGAGCCCACCAGCAGGAGCAGCAGTGCCACCGCCGTGCCGTAGCCGATCAGGCTCTTGAGGAACGCCTGGTCGTACATGAACACCGGCAGCGTCTGGCTGCGGTTGCCCGGGCCGCCGCGCGTCATCGCCCAGATCAGACCGAAGACCGAGAGCGTGGAGAGCGTGTTCAGCATCAGATTCGTGCCGATGGAACGGCGGATCATCGGCAGCGTGATGTGCCAGACCCGGCGCGGCCCGCTCGCCCCGTCGACCTCCGCCGCCTCCGTGATGTCGCGCGGGATCTCGGCGAGCGCGGCGGAGTAGATCAGCATCGAGAAGGCCGTACCGCGCCAGACATTGGCGAAGGACACCGCCAGGATCGGCAGTGTGAAGAGCCAGTTCTGGGACGGCAGATGCAGCCAGTCCAGCACGGCGTTCAGCGTCCCCTCCCGGCGGAAGAAGGTGTACAGCAGAAACGCCGCGACGATCTCCGGCAGCACCCAGGCGGTGATCACCAGAGTCCCGGTGACGGTGCGTACGGGACGGGAGGCGGCCCGCATCAGTCCCGCCAGCGCCAGGCCCAGCGTGTTCTGGCCGAGGACCGCCGAGACGAAGGTGAAGACGAGCGTGAGCCGCACGGCGTTACGGAAGTCGTCGTCCGCGAACGCCCGGCGGAAGTTGTCCAGGCCGACGAAGTCGGATCCCGACGCGCCGGTCAGCTGGGTGTTGGTGAAGGCGATCCAGACGCAGTAGCCGATGGGTCCCGCGAGGAACAGCAGCAGCAGGGCGGTGGCGGGGGCGATCGGCACCCACCGCCACAACCCCGTTCCCCGGGTGCTCACTTGGTGAGGACCGCGCCGTCGACGATCGTCTTCAGCTGGTCGTTGTACGCCCTCGCCGCTTCCGCTGCCGAGGCATCACCCGTCGTCACCTTCTCCATCGCCTCCCCGATCGCCGTCGACACCTGCGGATAGACGGGCAGCGCGGGCCGGTAGTGGGTGTACTGGACGAGCCCGGTGAAGAAGTCGATGCCCGGCATGGACTTCAGATACTTCGGTTCCGCGGCCACGTCCTTGCGTACGGCGATCTGCGCGGCGACCACGCACCACTGGGTCGCGTTCTCCTTGGTCTGCAGCGTCTTGATGAAGTCGAAGGCGAGATCGGGATTCTTCGACTTCTGCGGGATCGACCAGGCCCAGCCGCCGGACATGGACACCTTGCCGGGCGCCTGGCCGTTCTGGGTGGGCATCGGGGTCTGGGCCAGCTCCTTGCCCCAGTCCGGCCACTCCTTGGGCCCCTTGTTCACCCAGTTCTGACCCATCCAGGAGCCGTCCAGGGAGATCGCGAGCCTGCCTTCGGGGAACCACTCGGTGGCGACCCGCGTGCCGACATTGGGGTCGAGCGCGTCGGAGACGTCCGGGCCGAGCTTCTCCGAGTACACCGTGTGTACGAAGTCGAGCGAGTCCTGGAATCCCTTGCCCGCGGCCACCCACTTCTTGGCGGAGGGATCGTAGAGCGGGTCCTCACCGGTGCCGTACAGCAGCATCTCGAAGCCCTGCATCACGGCCGCCTCGCCGGGGCCCTTGCCGGTGTAGACATTGAGCGGGATGGCGCCCGGGACCTTCTTCCTGACGGTGCGGGCCGCGTCCAGGATCTCCGCCCAGTTCTTCGGCTGCCAGTCGGCGGGCAGACCGGCCTTGGCGAAGATCGCCTTGTTGAACCACAGTCCGCGGGTGTCGGTGCCGTCCGGGATGCCGTACGTCTTGCCGTCCTCCGCCTTGGCCGCCGCCTTCGCCGTGTCGACGAACTGGCCCCACTGGTCCCACGTGGGCAGATAGGTGTCCAGCGGCTTCAAGTACCCGGCCTTGATGTCGGAGTTGATGCGGAAGGTGTCCTCGTAGAGCAGATCGGGCGCGGTCTTCGGGGAGCGCATCATCTGCTGCGCCTTGGTGGCGTAGTCGTTGTCCGGGGCCTGGATCGGGATGAGCTTGATCTTCTTGCCCGGGTGGTCCTTCTCGAACTGCTTCTTCGCGGCCTCGAGATGGGCGTCCTTGAAGCGGATCTTGTTGTCGGTGGACCGGTTGTAGGCGACCTTGACGGTGTCGGGGTCGCCGCCGGAGCCGCCGCCGCAGGCGGTGAGTGTTCCTGCGGCAAGCGCGGTGACGGCAGTGATGAGGATCAGTGGGGCGGTGGGGCGCACGGGCACGACCTCCTCTGAGCCGGGGGCTCCGGGCCGGGGCCCGGGCCACGGGGGCTGCCGTGACCGTAGGACCGGCCCCTTCACAAGGTCAATCCCCCTTCAGGGCAAGGTCGTTGAGTGGCGCAATCAGTTGGGTCGCCGGCTCGGCCGGCGGGTTCGGCGCTCTTGTTCAGTGGGTGGCGGGCTCGTTCAGCGGGTGGAGGGTCTCCACCGGTACTGGAGCTCGGGACGCCCGATCTGCCCGTACTGCGGACTGCGCACCGCTCGCCCTTCGGCGACCAGGTGCTCGAGGTAGCGGCGCGCGGTGATCCGCGAGATCCCGACGGCGGTGCCGGCCTCGGCGGCGGTGAGCCCGGTCGTGGACTTGCGCAGGGTACGGGTGACGGCCTCCAGCGTCGGGGCGCTGAGCCCCTTGGGCAGACCGGCGCTCCCGGCGCCCTGGGGCGCACGGAGGGAGGCGAGCGCCCGGTCCACCTCGTCCTGACCGCTGGCCTCACCGGCCGTGGCGCGGAACTCGGCGTACCGGGTGAGCCTGTCCCGGAGGGTGGCGAAGGTGAAGGGCTTCAGGACGTACTGGACGACTCCGAGGGACACGCCTTCGCGGACCATCGCGAGGTCGCGGGCGGAGGTGACGGCGATGACGTCGGCGGAGTGCCCGGCGGCGCGCAGGGAACGGACGAGCTGGAGCCCGTGCCCGTCGGGGAGGTAGAGGTCGAGGAGGAGAAGACCGACATCGGTCCGCTCGAGGACGCGTACGGCCTCGGCCCGCGAGTGAGCGACCCCGGCGACGGTGAACCCGGCGACACGGCCGACGTAGAGGGCGTGCGCGTCGGCGGCGACGGGGTCGTCCTCGACGACGAGAACTCTGATGGGGTCGCTGGTGCTGCTCATGGGGACACCTCGATGGGGCGCGGTGGGCGCGCGGGGGCGTGGGGGCGCCGGGTGCCCGGCGAATCGGCGTGCGGACGGCGGACGACGCGCCTCGCAGTATGCAGCCCGGGCGCGCCCGGCGCGGGCTGCGGTCGCCGGGTGTGTGGCCCGGGGGTACGGGATCCGTGGGTGCCCGGTCCGGCTGTGCGTCGGGCGGGGGCGCCTCCGCCCGCAGGGGGCGGCGGCGTCCGGCCGGGGGCCGCGCTCATGTCCGCACCTCCGCCGTGTGCAGCGGCAGCCGTACGGTGAACTCCGCGCCGCCGTCCGGGCCCTCGGCCAGCAGCACCGTGCCCCGGCTGCGGTGCGCCGCCTGCCGGACCAGCGCGAGCCCCAGCCCGCGCCCCGCGCCGTGCGTGGACCAGCCGCGCCGGAAGACCTCCTCGGCGTCGGCGGGGTCGACGCCCGCGCCGGTGTCGGCGACCCGCAGCAGCAGCTCGCCGCGGTCGGCACGCGCGGTGACGGTGACCCGGGCACGGAGCGGCTGTACGGCCCGGCCGTCCGCGGCGGTGACGGTGTCGCGGTCCGGGCCGGCCGCGGCGGTGACGATGACCCGATCCTGGCCGTCCATCCCGTCAAGGGCTCCGGCGCCCCGCCCGCCCGCCGCCGCCTCCGACGCCGCGTCGACCGCGTTGTCGATCAGGTTGCCCAGGATCGTCACCAGGTCGCGCGCCGGCAGCGACGGCGGCAGAACGCCGTCGTCGATGCGGCTGTCCTCCGCGAGGACCAGCTCCACGCCGCGCTCGTTGGCCTGCGCCGCCTTGCCCAGCAGCAGCGCGGCCAGCACCGGTTCGCCGACCGCGCCGACGACGCGGTCGGTCAGCACCTGAGCCAGCTCCAGCTCCGCGGTCGCGAAGTCGACCGCCTCGTCCGCCCGGCCGAGCTCGATCAGCGAGACGACCGTATGCAGGCGATTGGCCGCTTCGTGCGCCTGGGAGCGCAACGCCTGCGTGAAGCCGCGCTCGGAGTCCAACTCGCCCGAGAGCGCCTGCAGTTCGGTGTGGTCCCGCAGGGTCACCACCGTGCCGCGCTGCTCGCCGCCGACGACCGGGCTGGTGTTCACGACGATCACCCGGTCGGCCGTCAGATGGACCTCGTCGACGCGTGGCTCGGCCGCCAGCAGCGCGCCCGTGAGCGGTGCCGGCAGGCCGAGTTCGGCCACCGGCCGGCCGACCGCGTCGTCGTCAAGGCCCAGCAACTCCCGGGCCGCGTCGTTGACCAGGGCGATCCGCCGCCGGCCGTCGAGCATCAACAGCCCCTCGCGCACGGCATGCAGCGCGGCCTCGTGGTAGTCGTGTATCCGGCTCAGCTCGGCCGCGTTCATACCGTGCGTATGCCGCCGCAGCCGCGCGTTGATCACGTACGTGCCGAGGCCGCCCAGCGTGAGCGCCGCGCCCGCGACACCGAGCAGCGCGGCGACCTGCTGACTCACCTTCTCGCTGATCTTCTGGATGGTGATGCCCGCGCTGACGAGCCCGGTGATCTTCCCGTTGTCGTAGATGGGCGCCACCGTCCGCACCGAGGGGCCGAGCACGCCCAGGTGCTTCTCGCTGTAGATCTTGCCCTTCAGTGCCTCGTCGATGTGCCCCAGATATTTCTTGCCGATCTCGCCCGGCTCCGGATGCGTCCACCGAGTTCCGTCCGGGGCCATGATCACGACGAAGGTGACGCCCGCGTCCCGGCGCAGCCGCTCCGTATACGGCTGAAGCGGCTCGCTGGGATGCGCGGAACGCGCCGCCGCGATCACCGAGGGCGACCGCGCGACGGCGGTGGCGGTGGCGGTGGACTGCAGCCGCGCCGTCTCCTCGGCCTGGGAGCGGTCGGTGACATACGCGAAGAGGGCGCAGCCCGCCACGATCGCGGCGACCAGCACGACCTGCATCGCGAAGAGCTGCCCGGCGAGGCTGCGGGGGCGAGGTATGCGCATGCAATCAGTCTGCCTGGCCGATTTTGTGTGAACGAAACGAACGCAAGGGTGACCGGCGTCACAGCCTGGTGGATAGTCACGGCATCCATAGGGACATGGACGAATCGGAATGAGGAGGACCCCGTGGCTACTGGAGCCGTCAGGCGGGACCGTACCCACTATCTCTATATCGCGGTCATCATCGCGGTCGCGCTGGGCATCACGGTGGGCCTGGCTGCCCCCGAGTTCGCCGTTGAGCTCAAGCCGCTGGGCACCGGCTTTGTGAATCTGATCAAGATGATGATCTCGCCGATCATCTTCTGCACGATCGTGCTGGGCATCGGCTCGGTACGAAAGGCCGCCAAGGTCGGCGCGGTCGGCGGCATAGCGCTCGGCTACTTCCTGGTGATGTCGATGGTCGCCCTCGCCATCGGCCTGGTCGTCGGCAACATCCTGCAGCCCGGTGACGGCCTCGCGCTGACCGACGCGGTCAAGGAGGCGGGCCAGGGCCAGGTGTCGGCCGAGGCCAAGCCCCCGGTCGAGTTCGTGCTCGGGATCATCCCGACCACGATTGTCTCCGCCTTCACCACCGGCGAGGTTCTGCAGACCCTGCTCGTCGCGCTGCTCGTCGGCTTCGCGCTGCAGGCGATGGGCTCGGTCGGCGAGCCGGTGCTGCGCGGTGTCGAGCACATCCAGCGGCTCGTCTTCCGCGTTCTTGCCATGGTGATGTGGGCCGCGCCGATCGGCGCCTTCGGCGCGATCGCCGCCGTCACCGGGTCGGCCGGTCTGGACGCGCTCAAGAGCCTCGCCGTGCTGATGCTCGGGTTCTACGTGACCTGCTTCCTCTTCGTCGTCATCGTGCTCGGCACGCTGCTGCGCCTCGTCGCGGGCCTCAACATCCTGACGCTCTTCAAGTACCTGGGCCGTGAGTTCCTGCTGATCCTGTCCACCTCCTCCTCCGAGTCCGCGCTCCCGCGGCTCATCGCGAAGATGGAGCACCTGGGTGTGAGCAAGCCGGTGGTCGGCATCACCGTTCCGACCGGCTACTCCTTCAACCTCGACGGCACCATGATCTACATGACGATGGCCTCGCTCTTCATCGCCGACGCGATGGGCCGGCCGATGTCGATCGGAGAGCAGATCCCGCTCCTTCTCTTCCTCTTCGTGGCGTCGAAGGGCGCGGCGGGCGTCACCGGGGCCGGGCTGGCCACGCTGGCGGGCGGTCTGCAGTCGCACCGGCCGGAGCTGGTCGACGGCGTCGGCCTGATCGTCGGTATCGACCGCTTCATGAGCGAGGCGCGTGCACTGACCAACTTCGCGGGCAACGCGGTCGCGACGGTGCTGATCGGGACGTGGACGAAGGAGATCGACAAGGCGCGGGTCGACGAGGTGCTGGCCGGGAGGATCCCGTTCGACGAGAAGACGCTGCTCGACGACGGTCACGCCGACGCGGCGCCGGAGGCGGACGTGCCCGAGCCGCGGGAGGGGGACGAAGCGGTCCTGAAGGTCTGATCCGCCGCCGGCACCGAACTGCTGGTGCTCGTCAGGCCGTTGAGGACGGTCTCATCCGCTCCGCCCTCCGCCTCCCCCCGTGGCGGAGGGCGGGCACTCCTCACGCTTCCTTCGGTCCGGCCTCTTCCGCGAGGCGGCCCAGGGCGTCGAACTTGGGGCCCCACACGGACTGGAGGAAGCCGAAGAGCGGTCCGAGGGCTTCCCGGTCGGCCCGGTAGAACCGCTTGGTGCCGTCCTTGCGCAGCGTCACCAGGCCCGCGTCCCGCAGCACCTTCAGATGCTGGGACACCGCGCCGAAGGTGACCTCGAAGCGGGCCGCGATCTCGCCTGCGGGCAGCTCGTCGTTCCAGATCAGCCTGAGGATCTCGCGCCGTCTGGGCTGAGCGATCGCCTGTACCAGGTCCACACTCCTGATTTTAGTCGAGCCGCAAGGCGCGGGCCTCGCCGTCGCCCAGCAGGTCGGCGTCCAGGCGGGTCCTCGGCAGGCACAGGCCCTGGTGGACGCGGTGAACGGCGCCTTCTCGGACGCCGTCGCGCACACCAGCCTGGTCGCCGCGGTGATCCTCGGCGTCGGCACGGTGCTCGTCGCGGTGCTGCTGCCGCGCCGCGGCGGGGCCGCCGAGCCGCAGGTCGCGGTCGAGGAAGAGCGCGGGCTCACGGGCCGGTGCGCCGGGAGCCTGCGGTACGGACCGCGCCGGACGAACCGGACCGGATGGACCGGACGGACTGGACGGACCGGACCGGGACGCCCTGACCCGCAGGTTGCTGGGCGTCCCGGACCCGGATTCGCACGAATGGGGCTCACTGCTGGATCGGATTGCCGTCCGTCCCGCAGATGTACCCCGCGACGATGCAGTTGGCCACCCGGCGCTTCAGCTCACCGTCGTCCCAGGCGTTGAAGAAGTCGCCGTGGAAGGTGTAGCCGGGCTGGTCGGTCACATTGACGCCGTTTCTGGTGCCCGCGAGCGTCAGCCCGCCGCCGTTGACCGGCCAGGTGATCAGCAGCTCCAGCCGCGGCACGACCACGGGGTGCGAAGCGGGGCAGGTCTGACCGGCCGCGTACGCCATGTGGTCCCGGTGGTTGGCGCTGTCCAGGTTCTTCCCGTCCCAGCAGGTCGGGAAGTCCAGATAGTTCTCCAGCTTGGTGCCGGGCGGGCAGTTGACGAACTCCCGGCTGGACTCGGGCCGCCCCACGCACGACCAGCGCGCTGCCGGGTTCTGGTCGGGCGAGGTGGCCAGGGCGTTGCCGACGACGTAGCGCAGACCGCGCGGATGGGCCACGGCCCGGGTGTGGTCGGTGATGCCCCGGTAGTAGACGGTGACCCGCTCGGGGGCCACCGGGACTCCGTTCTTGTAGAGGGTGGGGGTCCAGTACGAGGAAAGGTCCACCGTGGGCGTGCAGTTGGTGGCGCCGGCGGCCAGCGACTGGAGCGTCGAGGCCGCGTTCGCGGTCCTGTTCCCGTAGAACTCATGGATGTGCGAACGGCCCACCTGCCCCGGGAAGACGATCGGGTCGTCGCCCTTGCGGTGGCTGGAGAAGCAGTCCGCGCGGAATTCGCTGCCGCGTACCGGGGCCGCGGCCTGTGCGACGATCGCGGCCGTCTGGGCGGCGGTGAAGGTGTAGGCGTGGCCGTTGTGGCCCGACATGGCACGGTGGGATGCGGTGTGGCCCGAAACGGTGTCGGGAGCGGCCCGTTCGGTCCTCGCGGTGATCCATCCCGCCGTGATCAGGAAGATCACGGCGGCAAGGCTCGCGAGCAGTCGGCGGAACATTGCGGTCCTCCTGGGTTCACTGGGTTCACTGGATTCAGTCGAAGGGGATGCGTACGACGGACTGGTTGCCGACGCCGACCGTGCTGGCACCGCCGCCGATGGCGTTCCAGACCTCGATCTGCACCTTGCCGTTCGTCAGATCGCCGAGCGCCCCGGTGGACGACTTGAGGCCTCTCGCCTGGGTGTAGTGCTCCCAGCCCGCGACGGGGTCGGTGGCGAAGTAGTTGTACGTCTCCGTCCGGTCCCAGCTCCCGTCGCCCGTACGGTCGTAACTCACCCTGACCTGCTGGCCGTTAGCCACCGTGGAGCCCGCGTCGAGGAACAGGTCGAACTGCGTCGCGCCGCCGTTGTACTTCCTGGTGAACCCGGCCGAGGTGAAGACCTGCGGGTTGTGCGGGGTGCCGTCGTGGTTGGCGCCGCCCGCCGAGGCGAGGCTCACCGTCGAGGCCGATGCCGCCGCGTCGCCCGCGCCTCCTCCCGTACGCAGATACAGCTGGGAGGAGCCGGAGGGCGGGGGAGTGGTGGGCGGGTCGGTCGTGGGCGGTGTCGTGGGCGGGGTGGTCGAGCCGCCGCCCTTGGTCCAGACGGCGATGTAGTCGACGAGCATGGGGCGGCCGGGGACGGTCGCGGGCGTCGGGGTCTTGCCGGCCAGCGCGTCGGGGAACGCGCCGCCGATCGCGACATTGAGCAGGATGAAGTAGCCCGCGTGGTTGGTCATGTTCGCCCAGGTCCCGGCGTCCACGCGGTTCTCGGCGACGCTGTGGAACAGCTGGCCGTCCACGTACCAGCGCAGTTCATTGGGAGAGGTGGAGCGGTCCCACTCGAAGCGGTACGTGTGGAACGCGGACTGGCAACTCGCGCCGGGGCAGGCGCGGTTGTTGGCGATGCCGCTGGTCTCGTTGCAGGGGCCGCCGGGGTTGACCCCGCAGTGCAGCACACCCCAGACGGAGTTGATGCCGTTGACGTTCTCCATGATGTCGAACTCGCCGATGGACGGCCAGTTCCAGTAGTTGCCGCGGTAGGGCGCGCCGAGGGCCCAGAAGGCGGGCCAGTAGCCGAGCGCGGCCTGGCCGGTCACATTCGGCATCTGGATCCGGCCCTCGATGCGCAGCGTTCCCCCGGCCGGGGCCTTGAAGTCGGTGCGCTTGGTCTCGACACGGCCGGAGGTCCAGTTGCCCCCGCCGTCCCGGAGGGGGGTGATGCGCAGATTGCCGGTGCCGTCGAGGCTGAGGTTGTCGGGGTTGTTGGTGTAGTTCTGGATTTCGCCGGTGCCCCAGTTGCCGGGCCCGTTCGGGTAGGCGTGGCCGAGGTCGATCTGCCAGTTGGCCGACGAGGGCAGGGTGCGGTTGGCGCCGTTGAAATCGTCACTCCACTGGAGATTCCAGCCGGGCGTGGGCGGTACGTCACCGCGAGCCGACCCCGCGCCGGTCACAGCGATGAAACCGGCGAGGGCCACGGTCATGGCGACGATCACAGTGAGCAAGGGGGTGCGTTTGATGCGGCTCGTGCTCAAGGAACACCTCCGGGAGGGTGGTGCCGAGGGAGTTGAGAGCGCTCTCAAACAGTTTTGTAGATGTAGACAGTCCAGCCGTCAATGGCTGCACCCCGTTAACTTCCTGAACGCGTCGCCGGTTTGGACTGAACCGCTGGTCAGGAGCGGACGGCCGCGTCGCTCCCGTCGCTCCCGTTGGCCGACGAGGCGTCGAGCGCCGCCAGCTCCGACGCGCTCAACGTGAGTCCGGCGGCCGCCGCGGAGTTCCGGATGGTCTGCGGCCGGCTCGCGCCCGGGATCGGGATCACGGCCGGAGACTTCGCCAAAAGCCAGGCCAGAGCGGTCTGTTGGGGGCTCACGCCGCGCTCTCGCGCCACCTGGTGGAAGGCGGCGTACGGACCTGTCACTTCCGGGCCCGCTCCCTCCGCTCCTGTTGCGCCGTTCAGTCCCGACGGCCCGTCCAGCGAACTCCGCGAGATCCCGCCCAGCGGACTCCACGGAAGGAAGGCGAGGCCCAGCTCCGCGCAGAGCCGCAGCTCCGCCTCGCTGTCGCGCACCGCGGGCGAGTACCGGTTCTGTACGGAGACCAGCCGCTCACCCAGCATCCGCCTGGCCAGCCGGATCTGCGCCGCATCCGCGTTGGAGATCCCGGCGAACCGGATCGCGCCCTCCGCCAGCAGCTCCTGGAGCGCGCCGAGCGAATCGGCGTAGGGGACGGACGGGTCCGGCTTGTGCAGCTGATAGAGCCCGATCGCGGCGACGCCGAGCCGGTCGAGCGAGCTCCTGGCGGCCTGCTTGAGATGGTGCGGATCGCCGTTGACCGTCCAGCCGCCGTCGGCGGTCCTGCCCCGGCCACCCTTGGTGGCGACCAGGACGGAGTCCCTGTCGCCGCCGTACGCGGCGAGGGCACGCCGTACGAGCAACTCACCGGCGCCCGGCTCACCGCCGGGCGGGTAGTAGGAGTCGGCGGTGTCGATCAGCGTCACGCCGGCGTCGAGAGCGGCATGGACGGTGGCGATGGCCTGCCGCTCGTCGGGGTGGCCCTCGATGGACAGCGGCATGGCGCCGAACCCGATCGCGCTCACCTGGAGGCTGCCCAGCGTGCGGTACCGCATTACCGGACCTCCTTGCCGGAACCGAGGGTTTCGGCGATGGCCCGTGGCAGCCATTCCGCGGCGCGGCTGAAGGTGTAACCCAACTCCGCCGCACGCGAATTGTCCATGCCGTACGAGCGGGCGAAGGAGAACGGCGAGGTCTCACCGATCTCCACAGGGAGGAATTCCGCCTTTCCGCCTGTCTCGTGCTCGATCACCGCGCAGATATCGGTTGTGGAGAGCGCGCCGTACGCATTCGCATTCACCGGACCGGTGAAGTCCTGACCCGCCGTCCACGCCAGGAATTCGGCGATCTCCGCTACATGCACATAGGTGGCGGGGTGGTTCTCGGCGGGTACGGCGATGGGTTCGCCCGCCCTGATCCGGGTCGCGTAGTGGTCCACTCGGCCGGTGAAGTCGTCGTCCCCGCCGAGCACATGGGCGACGCGCACCGACACGTACGGGAAGGCCGGATTCTGCGCCAGAACCGCCTCGGCCTGCCGCTTTCCCTCTCCGTAGTGCTCCTCGCGGAAGTCCGGGTCGTCCCACGGAGCGGTCAGGTCCACGTTCACCGTCAGCGGGTCGACGGCCTCCTCGCGGACGAGGGTGGCGGAGTGCTCGTACTCGTACACCTCGACGGTGGACGTCATCACATAGCGTCCGGTGCGGCCCGCGAACACCCGACGGGCGATTTCCGCCTGGCGCGGCGTATAGCAGACCTGGTCGAAGACGACATCGAATGTACGCGAACCGATCGCGGCCCGCAGGGAATCCTCGTCATCGCGGTCCGCTATGAGATGGGTGACTCCGGCGGGCGGGGCGGAGGACCCGCGATTGATGACGGTGACCCGGTCGCCCGAATCCAGCAGCCGAGCTGTCAATCGCTTGCCGAAATAGCGGTTGCCGCCGATGACGCATATCTCGCGCATTTCCAACTCCCTCTCGTCTTACGTCAAGTGTTACGTTTACGGGCCACATCTTGAAGGGGGAGACATGGGAGATCCGGCCGAACGACCGAAAGAACCACGGCATCTGCGAGCTGCCGCCAACGAAACGTCGGCGACCGCCTTCGACGCCGTCGACCGCCAGATCCTGGAGCTCCTCCAGACCGACGGCCGCATCAAACTCAGCGAACTCGGGCGCCGGGTGCGGCTGAGCCCGGCGGCGGTCACGGAACGGGTGCGCCGGCTGGAGGCCTGCGGCGCGATCACCGGCTACGGGGCGCATGTCTCACCGGCCCGCCTCGGCTACGGCATTCAGGCCTTCATCCGCGTCAACCCGCACGGCGGGTACAACCTCAAGCACCCCAGGACTCTGGAGCTGCTCGCCCGCCCCGAGGTGATCGAGGTTCACCATGTCGTCGGCGAGGACTGCTGGATCATCAAGGTCGCGGTGACCGACACGGTCCATCTCGAGGACGTACTGGAGCAGACGTCGGCTCTCGGTCGTACGACGACATCGGTTGTGCTGACCTCGCCGGTGGAACGCAAGCCGCTGCTGCCCCCGCGGTGACGTGATCCGCGGTGACTTACCCCGTACCCACCTGCCACGCACTGACCGGGCGGCACCGCACTGACCTCGATGTTTACCTTGCGGTGCGTAGCTGACTCATTTGTAGGTACTTGTGGGGGAGTTGGGCGCCGACGAAGCATGGCGGACATGTCCACCACCAAGAACGGCCCTCTTGCCTCTGCCACCGTCCGTACCTCCGTCACCGTCCTCGGGCTCGGCGCGATGGGCCAGGCCCTCGCCGGCGCCCTCCTCGACGCGGGCCACCCCACCACCGTCTGGAACCGCTCTCCCGGCAAGGGCGACGAGCTCACCGCCCGCGGCGCGGTCCGCGCCGCCCGTGCGGAAGAGGCCGTACGGGCAAGCGAGTTGACCGTCGTCTGCGTGGTCGACTACGACGCCGCCCAGGCGATCCTCGACCCCCTGGGCGACGCGCTTCACGGCCGGGCGCTGGTCAATGTCACCTCGGACACGCCGGAGCGCTCGCGGGCGGCGGCGGCCTGGGCGGCCGAGCGGTCCATCGCCTACCTGGACGGCGCCGTCATGGTGCCGACCCCGCTCATCGGCTCCCCCGACGCGCTGCTCTTCTACTCCGGCTCGCAGGAGGCGTTCGAGCGGTACGAGTCCGCCCTGAAGGCCCTCGGCGGCAAGGCCGCGTTCGTCGGCACGGATCCCGGGCTCGCCGCGCTCTACGATCTGTCGCTGCTCGACTTCTTCTACGGCAGCATCTCGGGCCTGGTGCACGCGTATGCGCTGGCCAGGGCCGACGGGGTCAAGGCGGTCGACATCGCCCCGTATCTGAGCACCATCGTCCAGATTCTGCCGCCCATCGCGGAGTACACGGCGGCCAACATCGACGCGGGCAGCTATCCGGGAACACAGGCCAACCTCGGCATGATGGTGGCGGGCGTCGAGCACATCCTGCACGCGGCGCAGACCCGCGGTCTCGACGTCTCCCACCTGGAGTCCATCAAGTCCGTCGCCGACAGGGCGATCGCGAAGGGCCACGGCGCCGACGACTGGGCGAGCACGTACGAGGCCGTCACCGCGGAGTCCTGAGCCGGGGGGATCAGCCTGTTGCCTTGACGCCGACGTCAAGGATTACCGTCGAGGACATGCGAATCGGCGAGCTGGCGGAGCGGGCCGGGACGACCACCCGCACTCTGCGCTACTACGAGTCCCGCGGGCTCCTGCCCGCCCGGCGCGCGGTGAACGGCTACCGCACGTACGACGAGGACGATCTGCGGCTGCTCCAGCAGATCCGGACCCTGCAGGACTTCGGGTTCGATCTGGAGCAGACCAGACCCTTCGTCGACTGCCTGCGCGCCGGGCACCCGGCGGGCGACTCCTGCCCCGCCTCGCTCGCCGTCTACCGCGCCAAGCTCGGTGAGCTGGACACGCTCATCGGCCAGCTCCAGTCGGTGCGCGCCCAGGTCGGGGCGCAGCTCGCGCGGGCGGAGCTGGAGGCGCAGGCCGATGTTCCGGGCGGTCCGGAGCCACGCTGTGAACTGACGTACGGAGGGGAAGACGAATGATCCACGCAGAAGGCGTCGCCGCGGTGACGGACAACGACTTCGACGACGAGGTGCTGAAGGCGGGACTGCCGGTCCTGGTGGAGTTCACCGCCGACTGGTGCGGCCCGTGCCGCCAGCTTGCGCCGGTGCTGAGCGCTCTCGCCGCCGAGGAGGCCGACCGGCTCAAGGTCGTACAGCTCGATGTGGACACCAATCCGGAGGTCATGGTGCGGTACGGCGTGCTGTCGATGCCGACGCTGATGGTGTTCCGCGGGGGCGAGCCGGTGAAGTCGATGGTCGGTGCGCGGCCCAAGCGACTGCTGCTCCAGGAGCTGGAGGACGTGCTCTAGTCCTCCAACGCCGTTGCATCAACCGCAGTTGTGGTACTGGGCGAAGCCGTCAGGCCACGCTCAGCTCGTCGGGCCCGAGCTCCGCACCCGAGACCGCTCCGGCGATGGGTGCCTTCCCTCTCAGCGTCAGGTGGGGAGTTGCCAGGACGGTCCGTCCGGCTCGCCGAGCCAGACGGTTTGTGTGTCGTCAGTGACGGTCATTCCGAACGCGGATTGATCTGGTGCACCTGCCTCCTTCCATGTCGTCAGTGCGCCTTCCACCTGGTCCCACAGGGGCAGAGGCCCGTGTTGGTGAACGGTCCAGCCGTTGTCCGCCGGTTCGGTCCATGCCTGAGAACCGGTAGCCACGTCCACGAGGATCACGCTGTCACTGGTGGAGGCGAGTTCGGCGGACGGGGCGGCGAGCTGGGCCAGGAAGTGCCCGGTCCAGGTCTCGATGAGGGCCGGGTCGACGAGGGTGGTGCGGGTGCTGCCGGGGTGCTGGATGAGGGACGGCCTGGGTGGTCGTTCGTGGGGGCGGGCGAGCATGTAGCCGATGGTGTCGCCGGTGAACCGGCCGGTCGCGGTGCCGTCTTCGCCCATGGTGAGGCGAATCAGGCCGGATGCGAGCATCCATCCGCTGATGGTTGTGGTGATGGTGCCACCTTCGCGGAGTTGCCACAGCCAGGAGCGGGGGATGCTGCGTACCGAGCATGTGGCCACGATGGCGTCCTAGTTGTATTGATCACGAGCGTTGTTGACACGCACGGGTCTTGATCATGGCGAAGGCCTCCGTGTGTGGTGGAGGTGTCGAATCTTCACCGCCCGGAGG